>NZ_KV789252.1:0-241704 GCF_001807505.1 Corynebacterium sp. HMSC08D02
GAAGGCTTGTCAGCCTTCTCTTCCTCCGGAGCTTTCTTTGGCTCCTCTTCTTCCTGAGGCTCCTCGTCCTTTGCCGAGTCCGATGCCGGAGCTTCGCCTTCTTCGCCGATAATCACAATCACGTCACCGACATCAACGGTGTCGTCTTCCTCGGCCTTAATCTCGAGGATTACACCGGCGACAGGGGAAGGAATCTCCGTGTCGACCTTATCGGTGGAAACCTCCAGCAATGGTTCGTCGACCTCTACCTTGTCGCCGACTTCCTTCAGCCAGGTGGTGATAGTGCCTTCCGTGACGGATTCGCCCAGCTCAGGCATCTCGACAGAGTGCGCCATAATTTAGTCTCCTCGCAGATACATTTTCGTAGAAGCTATACAGGTCAATAGCGTACCTGTCACCGAAGACTTTCGTGCCTTTCGGGGGCAACTAATTTGTTGAAGGCCACCAAACGCAGAATTGGGGCGTCGAGAAATATCCGTATGATGAGAGAAGTGTTTAACCTGTTCGGCAAGCGGAAGAAGCAGACCACCTTCAAACCCCCACGCGCACCCGGCGAAACCATCCGGCCGGAAGACGCTGCCTACCTCCAGGAATGGGTTGCGAAGCGTGCCTTCGTTGAGGGGTTTGTTGAGCCGGAAACGATGGTCAACGAGATGTCCGTCGTGCTTGTCGATGAAGAGGGCAACTACACCCGCCGACGCATCGGAGGTCCCAAAGGTATCGACGCCGTCGCTACGCTGCTGAATATATCTCTTTATGACGTCGAAGAGACCGGATACCCGGACCGGATGCGTCGCAAGATGGAGCAAGAACGCATCCTGCGAAAGCGAGCGGAACAGAAAGAACGCCGCGCCAAGTTTGAGCGCGGCGAACATCCCTTTTCCTAAATCCGGCGACTAGTTGGCTTCAGCGATGCTGCGAAGCGTTGCAACGATCGTGCGCAACGGGGCGCCCGTCGCACGCTTCGGCGTGTAGCCGCGTGGCGAGCCACCGTTCCACGCCGGGCCGGCGACGTCGATGTGCACCCACTCGGTGTCCTCGCCGACGAAGCGGGACAGGTACAGGCCAGCGAACAGCATGCCGCCGGTACGGGCATTGTGGACGTTGCGGATATCGGCGACGGGGGACTTCAGCTCTTCTTCCTGTTCCTCCAGCAGCGGCATCGCCCAGGCCTGCTCGCCAACCTCGCGGCCCAGCGCAGCGACGCGGTCGCGGAACTCATCAGAGCCCATGACGCCGGCAGTGCGGTTGCCGAGGGCGACAAGCTGAGCGCCGGTCAGCGTGGACGTCTCAATCATGAAGTCAGGGTTATCTTCAGCCGCGCGTGCCATCGCGTCTGCCAGCACGAGGCGGCCTTCAGCATCGGTGTTGAGTACCTCGCTGGTGATGCCGCCGTAGTGGCGAATCACGTCGCCCGGGCGGGTAGCGGTACCGGACGGCATGTTCTCCGCGAGTGGCAGCCAGGCGTCGACCGCAACATCCAGGTTGAGGCGGGCAGCTGCAACAATTGCGCCGAACTGAGCAGCAGAGCCGCCCATGTCGGAAATCATGTCCTCCATCTTCGCACCCGGCTTGAGGGAGATGCCGCCGGTATCGAAGGTGATGCCCTTGCCAACCAACGCGACAGAGGACTTCGACGCGGAAGGCGTCCACTTCAGGTGCACCAGGCGCGGCGCGCGGGCGGAGCCTTTGCCGACCGCGAGGATGCCGCCGAAGCCCTGCTCCTCAAGCTGCTTCTCGTCGAACACCTCGACCTCGAGTCCAACCTGCGTGCCGACGTTCTCGATGAGCTCCGCGTACACGGCAGGGTAGAGGTGGTTCGACGGCGTGTTCACAAGATCGCGCGCCAGCATGACCGACTCGGCGAGAATCACTGCCTGGTCGAATGCTTCCTTTTCGTCGTCCTTGCCTACAACGGTGACGTCGGTAAGTCCGTGCTCGCCGTCGCAGCCGCACTGGCACGGGGCCTTGAAGCCTTTGTACTTGTACGCGCCGAGCAGCAGGCCCTCCACGACGGGGGCGACGCCGAATTCAGTCGAGATCACCGCAGACTCCGTGCCATACAGTGTGCGAGCCAGGGAACCGACAGCGCGACGGACAGTCTCGTCATCAATCTCATCGGCGTTGCCCAGGCCAAAGGCGATGACCAACTTCCCATCAACGACCACGCGGGTGATCTCGCCGGCGGTGCCCTTCGCGCCGACTGTCTCCAGCGCCTCGAGTGCACCCTTCGGTGCCAGTGAGGTCACTGGGACTTCAACCTTCGAGTCATCCGAGGTCACGGGTAGCAAGAGGGCAGCGGTGTCGCTCGGAGCGGACGTCGAAAAGTTGAGGGAGACGGAGTCGCCCCGGACCGGGAGCAGCGATTCAGGAACCGAAAAAGTCATGAGTACATGCGCCTTTCTTAAGATTATTGAACATCGCCAAGGGTACCTGGAATAAGGGACGCGTGGCGCGGGGCAAGCTATTTGTGCGTGGAAGAAAATATGGAATTCCGGTTCCAAAGAGTGGAATCGGGGAGTAGGGTGGTCTGCATGACTCAAGGCACACCATTTGAAATTATCCCGAATCCGAACAAGGCAACTGACGAAGAGCGCAATGCAGTGCTCGCAAACCCAGCCTTCGGGCAAGAGTTTACTGACCACATGGTCTCCATCGACTGGGACGAGGCCAACGGCTGGCATAACGCGCAGGTCCGCCCGTACGGGCCGATCTCGCTGGACCCGGCGACCAACGTCTTCCACTACGGGCAGGCGATCTTCGAAGGCCTGAAGGCATACCGTCACCACGACGGCTCGATCACGACGTTCCGCCCCGAGCAGAATGCGACGCGTTTTGCCCATTCCGCGCATCGCCTGGCAATGCCTGAGTTGCCGGAGGATCTGTTCATCGAGTCGCTGCAGCAGCTGGTGACGATTGATAAGGACTGGGTCCCCGAAGCCGGTGGGGAAGCGGCGCTGTACCTGCGTCCATTTATGATTGGCACCGAGAAGACGCTCGGGGTGAAGCCCTCGAGCACCTACACCTATTACCTCATTGCATCCCCAGCTGGCGCCTACTTCTCCGGCGGCGTCAAGCCCGTCAGCGTGTGGATCTCCGAGGAATACGTCCGCGCGGCGCCCGGCGGCACCGGTGACGCCAAGTTCGCTGGTAACTACGCGGGTTCCCTGCTCGCGCAGGCCGAGGCAGAAGAAAAGGGCTGCGACCAGGTTGTCTGGCTCGACGCCATTGAGCGCAAGTACATCGAAGAGATGGGCGGCATGAACCTCATGTTCGTCGAGGGCAGCGGGAAGGACGCGAAGTTGATCACCCCAGCACTGTCCGGTTCCCTCCTGGCGGGCATCACCCGCAAATCCCTGCTGCAGGTTGCGGAAGACCTCGGCTACAGCACCGAGGAGCGCAAGATCACGGTGGAGCAGTGGCACAAGGGCGCTGAAAACGGCACCATCAGTGAGACGCTTGCATGCGGTACCGCAGCGGTGATCACTCCGGTCGGGCGTGTGCTGAGCCGCCACGGTGAGTTCACCGTAAACAACAATGAGGCCGGCACCATCACTATGCAGCTGCGCGAGCGCCTGCGCGGTATCCAGGACGGCTCGGTCGAAGACGTCCACGGCTGGAACCACACGCTCGTCCCAGCCGAGAACTAGAGGGATCTCAGGCCGGGGCGCCCTCTGGGGCCTCCGGCCCGAGCACTGTAGTAACGAGCTCAGAAGCCAGGTTGATTTGCGGCAGCGCTGCGAGCGCGCCCACTCCCTGGTTGAGCGACAAGTCCAGTGCCAGCACCGGAATGATATCGAGGGCCTGGAGCGCCAGCATCTGGGCGGGTTCCGGACTGAGCTGGCCCGCCATGATCCACTGCTTCGTGCCGGGTGCGAGGCGCTCGGCGGCGTAGGCGGCGACGGTGGCGTAGAGGCCGTCGAAAAGTACGGGGGTTCGACGAACCGCGGCCTGCGCGAACATACCGACAAGGAACGCGAAATCTGGCCCCGAAAGCTCGGCAAGGACGCGGGGGACGTCGTCACTAAAGGTGCGCACCCGGAACATGGCGTCCCGAATTGCCGCAACTTTCACTTTCCAGACGTTGTCGTCGATGCCCGAGCCGCGCCCGATGACCTTGACCGGCTCGGTGCGCGACAGCGCGCCATAGACGGCGGCGGCGACCGTCGAATTGCCGACGCCAATGTCTCCAGGAATGAACAGGTCAACTCCACTGTCTACGCCCTGGTCAACGACGCGAGCACCGTGCGCGACTGCCTGCTCGAACGCCTCGGGCGTCATGGCGGCTTGCCGGTCTATCGCGCCTGTCGGCAGCGTTAAGTAGTCATTAATCTGAATAATCGACGCGCCCGCGGCTTCCGCTGCAACACGAGCGACACCGCCACCTGCCGCAATCTGCTTTACGGCGGTCCAGGCGGCGTCGTGTGGTTGCGCGGAAATACCGCGTGCTGCGACACCGTGATTACCGGCGACAAGCACGCACTGCGGCTGACGGAACGCAACCGGGCGCGTACGGTTTTGCACCGAGGCAGTCCACTCCGCAATCGTTCCCACGCGACCGAGACCGCGCCCCTCCGGGCTGCGCAGTAGTTCGCGGGCAAGCTCGTGGCGCAGGGTTTCGCTTGGATGCTCAATCGGGTCGAATGCAACAGCCATGAAACGTCCTTTACCCAGTTAGTTCACGGTCTCGCCGATGCGCACCTGTGGCTTCGGCGAGCGCCACTTCCGCGGCTGCGACGCGCGAGAGAACGCGTACATACCAAGGCCGAAGCCGGTATCAGCCGTACCAGGGAACTTCGCGCGCACAGCGTTGTTCGCACGCTTGCCGATCAGGAATGCCTCACCAAGAATCAGCACGATAAACACCATCGGCAAAATAGCGATGGCGCCGGCGATCTCCGGGTACCAGGAGCCGATGAAGAGAATGAGGAACAGCAGGATCGCCAGCGGCATCGCGTAGTTGTTCATGAAGCGGCGCGAATCTACCCAGTCGCGGACGAAGCGGCGGGTTTCGCCACGGTCGCGGTCCATGAGGTAGCGCTCGTCGCCAGCGTCCATCTTGGCTTGGACCTCGCGATTGTGCTTCTTCGCCTCTTCGCGCTGCTGCTTCTTGTATGCCTTCCACTCCTCCTTCGACATCGACTTCTTCAGCTCTTTATTCTTCTGGTACTGCTGAGCGGGAGTCGTCGCGTTGGGGTCGCGGACCACGCCGCGCTTAATCTCCTGATCAAGGCGCTTCGGCGTCGGCCGACCCTTCGGAGGGGTGTAGCCCTTCGGGTACTTCTTCGCGGGTTCCGCGTCGGTTTCGGGAGTCTCCGCTCGATTCGCTGCGGCAGCAGCGGCGGCTGGAGCCTCATCAGATTTCTGCCAAGGAAGTTTCACGCTATACAGGCTACAAGGCCGTCCCCGAAAGTGGGGAATAAGCGCCCGCTCCCATACGCTGTAGACGATGACGGTGTGATGCGAGTACGCTAGTGCCACACTCCGAAGCACGCATCTTGCGTGAAGATATTCGCTAAGCAAGGAGAAAGAATGACTGCACCTACCTCTGCCACGGGCGTGACCCTTACTGAAGCAGCGGCTGCAAAGGCGAAGGCTCTGCTCGACCAGGAAGGCCGCGACGACCTTTCGCTTCGCATTGCTGTTCAGCCAGGTGGCTGCGCTGGCCTGCGCTACCAGCTGTACTTTGACGACCGCGAGCTCGACGGCGACAAGGCTGACGTTGTCGGGGGTGTGCGCCTCGTCGTGGACAAGATGAGCGTGCCGTACCTCACCGGTGCAACGATCGATTTCGCTGACACCATCGAGCAGCAGGGCTTCACCATCGACAACCCGAACGCTGGCTCGGCCTGCGCGTGCGGCGATAGCTTCAACTAAGCAGTAGCTTTTCGACGCCAACACCCCGCGACCCCTCTTTATTGAGGGTGAACGCGGGGTGTTTTGTCTGCGTGGACTATTTGCAACCGTGCTCGGTCGCAAGCCATTGCATCGCTTGCTCGAACGGCACATCGGTTTCGACGTCGGGCTGCACCGGATCTTCGGCGAACTCCTCGCCAGTGCGTGCCTTGTCCTTCGCGATAGTCAGCATTAGCAGGCTGCCGTCCGGGAAGTCGTACACCATATTGGCCGAGGCGTAGCCTGCGGTAGGGGAGCCGAAACTTTGTGAGCGCTCAAGTCCCCGGAACGACAGCATCGTGGCCTCGCCCGACGAAGCAGTGTCGCCATCGACTAAGACCGCCACCGGCGCATCCCACTTCCCGCCAGAAGTCGTGATCGGGGTGCCGCCGCCGGTCACCGAGTTCCCCTCAACCGTGACCTGCGTGGTGTTCGTCCGCGATACGAACTCGAGTGCCGTGCCGTCCGGCAACAGTGAGGAGAGGCCTGCGACCATTGGGCCCATGTCGCCACCGTCGTTGCCACGCAGGTCAACGACCGCCCCGCATGCCCCGGTATCACGTGCGGAAGCCAGGCCAGTCGCGAGCGTGTCTGCGTAGCCCTGCACATCATCGTGCCGATCGACGCCAGGCACGGTTGCCACCGCAACGCGGCCCTCGACGCTGACTGCGGCTTCCGACTTCTCTTCCATAGTCCAGCCGAGGTTAGGGTTACCAGGTTCAATCAGACGGGAGTGCTTCCCGCCAGCAGCTTTGACTGCGTCCTCGAGGGCGGGGTAAACGTCGTGAAGTGTATCAGCCTGCTTTGCGGCCTCCTTTGCGCGGGCCTTCGCCTCCTCGAACTCTGTTGAGTCGGCGTAGATGCCCTGCTCGGCGAGCGCGAGCACCGTCGCGCTATACCGCTTCGGCGTCTGTGTCCCCGCGAAACGAGCGGTGCCCGTCAGCATCGCGGTGAGCGTCGGACCGTAGACGAACGCCACGGCGCCAACTGCAAGCAGTAACGCGCTGAGCATCGCAACGATGGTGGTCAGTACTCGTTTCTTGGTCCACATGAGCAGGTCCTCCTTAAAGCTGAACCGGGTATTCCTTGTGCTCGATGCCCGGATCAATGCGATGCTCGACAAAAATGCCGTGCCAGATCATAAACGCGAGCACCGTCCAAAGGCGACGCGAATGATCGGAAACACCGTCACGGTGCTCCTTGAGCATCTCCAGCACCTGGTCCTTGGCGAAGATATGGTCGGTCTGCGAATCGCGGATAGTGTCCTGCGCCCAACCAAAGAGCTCATCGCCGGCCAGCCAGTGGCGCATCGGAACAGGGAATCCCAGCTTCTTGCGGTGGAGAACATGCGGCGGAACGATCTGCTCCATCGCCTTACGCAACGCGTACTTGGTGGTGCCGTGCGCGATCTTCTGGTCGTACGGAATCGCCTGTGCGACCTCAAAGACCTCCTTATCCAGGAACGGCACGCGCAGCTCCAGCGAGTTCGCCATGTTCATCTTGTCCGCCTTGACCAAGATATCGCCGCGCATCCAGGTAAACAGGTCCAAGTTTTGCATCCGGGCAACTGGATCCATCTCTGTCGATGTGGCGTAAATCGGCGCGGTGACCTCGCGGTGGTCCCACTCGCGCTTCGCCCATGGCAGCACACGCTGTAGTTGCTCGAAGTTAAAGGAACGAGCGTTACCGTAGTAACGGTCCTCCATTGGGGTCGTACCGCGTTCGAGTAAGCTCTTGCCCTTCATGCCTTCCGGCAGCACACGGCTTAGCCTGTTCAGTCCCCGCAGAAGAGGCGTCGGCAACTTCTCGAACGGCGCGAGCGACAGCGGTTCCTTATAGATGGTGTACCCGCCAAACAGCTCGTCGGCACCCTCACCCGAGAGCACCACCTTGACGTGCTTGCGGGCCTCCTGTGCGACGAAGAACAGCGGGACAAGCGAAGGGTCCGCGACCGGATCATCGAGGTACCACATGATCTTCGGCACCGCGTCCGCGTACTCTTCAGGCGAGACAATCTTCACGATGTGCTCAACGCCGATCGCTTCAGCGGACTCCGCAGCCACGTCTACCTCGGAGTAGCCCTCGCGCTCGAAGCCGGTGGTAAACGTCAGCAAGTTCGGATTGTGCCTCTTCGCCAGGGCCGCAATCGCTGTCGAATCAATGCCGCCCGAGAGGAAAGAACCGACGGTGACGTCCGCACGCATATGCTTCTCGACGGAGTCTTCGAGCGCCTGAGCGATCCTGTCGTAAAGCTTCTGTTCTTGACCTTGTGGGACTTGCTGGGGCTTGAAGTGTGGTTTGAAGTAGCGCTCCGATGTGACTTCACCGCCAGGCGTCAGTGACACCGTGCAGCCAGACTCCACGCGTCGAATGCTCTCGTGCAACGTTTCTGGTTCGGGAACATACTGCAGGTCAACGTAGTGCTCGATAGCTCGCCGATCTAGGTCGAGACCAATCTCCAGCTCTGGAGCCATTTCTAGGATGGACTTCTTCTCGGAGGCGAACACGGTACCGACCGGGGTAGTGGCGTAAAACAAGGGCTTAATGCCGAATTGATCACGTGCCGCGAACATACGCTGTGTCTCGGTATCCCAAATGACAAACGCGAACATGCCACGCAGATGTTCGACAACCTTCTCTCCCCAGTGGTGGAAGCCAACAACGATTGGCTCGCCGTCCCCCGAGGTATTGAAATCGTAGCCTGCCTCCTGCAGTTCCTCGCGAAGCTCGATGTAGTTATAAATCTCGCCGTTGAACGTCAGCGCGTAGCGCTCCGGATTCTCCTTCGGGCCCCAGCGTAGGGGTTGGTGAGAATGCTCGAGATCGATAATGGCAAGGCGGTTGAAACCAAAAACGGCGTGGTCGTCGTTCCAGGTGCCGGCGGCATCAGGGCCACGGTGATACATGCAGGGCAACGCGCGTTCCGCGGCTTCCACGAAGCTTGCAGCATTGCTGTTTGTGGTGAGTAGAGCCAACAGGCCACACATAGACTTGAAAACCTCTCCTATATATAAGGTGTACGCAGCCGTGCGGAGTGCTGGGCCACGAAGCATTTCTTCCAATCAACAATAGGGTTTTCTGTAGGAGATGCGCGAACCAACGAAACCAGCGCCAAAATGCGGAAATTCTTCATCCTTTATTCGGTCCCCAAAAGGGGGCCAACTTATGGTTGAGCAATTTGAGTGAAAAATAAAGCTCTTACCAGGACGTTTGTACCGTTTTATGCAAAACCCGTTGAGTGCACGGCTTTTGCATACACGGTAAAAGATGTCAGCTGACCGCGAATGCTTACCTCGACTCAAAATCAAAAGAATTCAGAGGCGATGCGCCTTATCCACTATTCTGACGGAGTAACAATGCTTGGGCGCACCTGTTTGTGCGTCCTGCCGTAAACAGCGAGTGTGGACAGGAAGGCAGACACACGTGGAAAAGGTAAAGGACCGCAACTTCGCGAAGAAAATCGCAGTTGCCGGATCGCTCCTGCTGGGCGGTCTCGCGCTGACGGGCTGTGAGGTTGCACCGCCAGAGGCGCTCTCGAAGGTGCTGGATATGGGTTGGCCAGATCCTGTTACCCCTGAGGGTGAGCAGATGTACAACTTCTGGGTATGGACCTGGGTTGCAGCATGGATTATCGGCATCATCATGTGGGGCTTGTTCCTCACCGCGATTTTCAAGTGGAACGCGAAGAGCCAGGAGAAGCGCGGCAAGTCTGAGTTCCCGAAGCAGCTCCAGTACAACGTGCCGCTGGAACTTGTACTGACGATCATTCCGATCGTCATTGTTATGGTGCTCTTCTTCTTCACCGTCCAGGCGCAGACGAAGACTACAGCCCTCGGCAAGGACCCGAAGGTGACGGTTGACGTAACCGCATACCAGTGGAACTGGAAGTTTGGCTACGCAAACGTTGACGGTGAGTTCACCTCGAACGGTCAGGCATATGACGGTGTTGACACCGAGCGTCAGGCCAAGGCCGAGGCAACGAAGTACGACGACGAAAACATTAAGAACCCGAACCCGATCCACGGCACTTCTACCGGTGACCTCTCGTACCTCAATTTCAATGAGATTGAGACTCTCGGAACCACCGAAGAGGTTCCGGTGCTCGTCCTGCCAACCGATCGTGCGATTGAGTTCCGTCTCGCATCCGGTGACGTGAACCACGCATTCTGGGTTCCTGAATTCCTCTTCAAGCGTGATACCTACGCTCACCCAGAGGTGAACCAGCAGCAGCGTGCATTCCAGATTGAGAAGATCGATAAGACTGGCGCATTCGTTGGTCGCTGTGCCGAAATGTGCGGTACTTACCACTCGATGATGAACTTCGAGGTTCGTGCCGTGACCCCAGAAAAGTTTGCTCAGTACATTCAGTTCCGTATTGACAACCCTGAGGCGCCAAACTCCGATGCGCTCGCATCCATCGGCGAAGCGCCGTACGCCACCTCCACACGTCCGTTCGTGTCTGACCGCCACGGCACCCGCGACGGCAACAACACCAACGACCCTAACGCGACGGTATAGAAAGAGAAGGCAGAGAAATGGCAACTGGTTCAAAAGTTTTCTACGCAATCGGTACCTTCCTGGCGCTGATGGCAGTCTTCTACATGATCAGCACAGCGTGGATTGGTGAAGATGCTTACCTCTACGGGCTCGAATGGGTCGGTGGCGTTGGCTTGGTTCTCGCTACTGCGCTCTGCTTCATGCTCGCCGTCTACCTCGACATCACCGAGCGTCGCATGGACGTTGTTCCGGAAGACTGGGAAGAGGCAGAGGTTGAAGATGGCGCAGGCGTGCTCGGCTTCTTCTCGCCAAGCTCCATCTGGCCGTTCGCAATGTCTGGTGCGGTTATGTTCCTCGGACTCGGAATTGCATTCTGGCAGCTGTGGCTCGTCGTGTTTGGCGCAGTATTCCTCGTGTGGACCACTACGCAGCTGAATCTGCAGTACGGTATCCCGCGCGAGAAGCACTAAAGATTCGCTGACCTCCCCGCCTTCGGGAGGTGTCGGCGAAAACTGATCCCCTTCAGCTAAGGCTGAAGGGGATTTTTGCTTGCTATTTTCATCCTTTCGGTTGAACTCATTCGTAACACTTGGGGGTCATACGAAAGTAGGTCTGCAGGCGGAAACGGCAGCGGTGGAATGTGAGTCCCATCACTATTGGGAACTTTTGAAACACCGCAAAGAATCGATGAAAAAGAATCCTGGATTGCCTAAAAATCAGCCGAAAGTGAGCTGAATGAAGTCGAGAAAGTTGTGACCTGCATTGATGTAGTCGGATGAGTGGCTAGAAAAGTTCCCGGTATTGCAGAAAGTTATTTCCTTCGAGCGCTATTAGGCCAGAAAAGGCAGGTTAGCGCGAAATCTGCCGAAAAGTTTGTGGGTGAAAGGAGATGACTTTGACCCGAAAACAGGGGATAATCACATGCGTGACGACCGCAATTTCTAACCAAGGTATGGCGACACCGCAGAATCGTGTCCCGGCGCTGAACCGACCAAACATGGTCAGCGTTGGCACGATCGCGTTCCTCGCCCAAGAGTTGATGTTCTTTGCCGGTTTGTTCGCGATGTATTTCACCTCGCGTGCAAACGGTATGACCGCAGGCGACTGGGATAACCAGACGGCACACCTGAACGTGATGTTCGGCTTGATCATCACGATCGTGCTCGTGTCTTCTTCCGTGACTTCTCAGTTCGGCGTATTTGCAGCAGAAAGGGGTGACGTTTTTGGGCTCCGCAAATGGTTCACGGTAACTATCGCGCTTGGCGTTGTCTTCCTCGGACTCGTGGCTTTCGAGTGGGGAGAAATGATCATGCACGGCGTGACCATTCAGGCGAGTGTCTTCGGGTCAGTGTTCTTCATCATCACTGGCTTCCACATGGCGCACGTGACCGCCGGCATCATTGCCTTCGTGGTTGTGCTGCTCCGCGTATCTAAGTCGAAGTTCACTCCGGCACAAGCTACTGCAGCAATGGTGACCTCTTACTACTGGCACTTTGTTGACGTAATTTGGGTCGGCGTCTTCATTACTCTGTATATCGTTCAATAGGTATCTGATACGTAGAGTCGCCGTCGAAATGACGGAAGGCCATTTATCTGTATTAGACACTGACGCTCAAAGGGAACAAGATGGAAAAATCACCTAAGAAAAAGCGCAGTCGGCGCAAGGCGCAGCGCACCTTTGCTGGTGCAGCAGCCTTGACGCTCGGCCTCACGGGTGCGGGTTTCCTCGCATCGGCGCTTGCCCCGAACGCGCAGGTCGCTACTGCGCAAAAAGATGACCAGGCAATGATTCAAGAAGGCAAGGACATTTACGACGTCGCTTGCATCACTTGCCATGGCGCAAACCTCCAGGGTGTTGAAGGCCGCGGCCCGTCCCTGATCGGCACCGGCGAAGGTGCTGTGTACTTCCAGGTCAACTCCGGACGTATGCCGATGATGTCGAATGACGCTCAGGCTGAACGCAAGCGTCCTCGTTACACCGAGTCTCAAGCACTGGCACTGGCTGCCTATGTTGCTGCCAACGGTGGGGGACCGGAGCTGGTGTACAACCCAGACGGATCACTCGCGAAGGAAGAGCTTCGCGGTAAGAACTACGATGGCCAGATTCAGGCTGGCGACGTCGCACGTGGCGGCGAGCTCTTCCGCTTGAACTGCGCGTCTTGCCACAACTTCACCGGCCGCGGTGGCGCACTGTCTTCTGGTAAGTATGCGCCGGAGTTGGACCCAGCGAATGAGCAGGAGATCTACCAGGCGATGCTGACTGGCCCGCAGAACATGCCAAAGTTCTCGGACCGCCAGCTCAGCGCCGACGAGAAGCGCGACATCATTGCGTTTATTAAGTCCTCGAAGGAAACCCCAAGCCCTGGCGGTTACGCCCTTGGTGGCCTTGGCCCAGTTTCTGAAGGTATGGCTATGTGGATGATCGGCGTAACGCTCGTTGCTGCCGCAGCTATCTGGATTGGATCGCGCTCATGAGTGAAGTAAACAAGAACTACACATCCCAAGATTTGGACCGCATGAATAATGCGGAGCTCGCTGCTCTGGGCACGGAACTCGACGACGTCACCGTTGCGTACCGCAAGGAGCGGTTCCCAGTTGATGGCGACCCACGCGAGAAGTCTTCCGAACTCGGAATCAACATTTGGTTGATTATTTCGGTGCTCTGCGGAATCGCGTTCCTCGGTGTCTACCTCTTCTGGCCATGGGAGCCACGCTTCCACGGCGATGAAGGACTTTGGGTTTACACGCTTTACACGCCACTGCTCGGCCTTACTTCTGGTGTCGGTTTTGCCGCCCTGGGTATCGCGATTGTCCAGTACGTGAAGAAGTTCATCCCTGAGGAGATCTCCGTACAGCGTCGTCACGACGGCCGTTCTTCCGAATTGGACCGTCGCACGACGACCGCTCTGCTGAATGATGCCTGGGAGACTTCCACCCTTGGTCGTCGTAAGGCAATGAAGGGTCTGCTTGGCACCGCTGGTGTTCTCGCCGGCCTCATGGTCGTTGCACCCCTCGGTGGCATGATCAAAAACCCGTGGAAGAAGCGCCACGACCTTAACTACTTAGGTGATGGCACGCTTTGGACACACGGGTGGACCATGCAGGAGAAGGGCGTCAAGGTTTACCTCGGTCGCGACACTGGCGCGATCGCCGAGCTGCACGAAGGCGTAGCTGGCTCGCACTACTCCACGGCAGGTGTTTCCCGCCTGGTGCGTATGCGTCCAGAAGACCTCGCTGCTGCTTCTATGGAGACGGTATTCCCGCTCTACCCGGAGGATGTCAACGATGGTGACATTTACGACCCAGAGCGCGACGTATACGAACACCACATGCACTCGCTGCATGGCCCTCGTAACGCAGTTATGCTGATCCGCCTTCGCTCTGAGGACGCACGCCGCGTCGTTGAGCGTGAAGGTCAGGAAGATTTCCACTACGGGGATTACTACGCATACTCCAAGATTTGTACGCACATTGGTTGCCCGACCTCGCTTTACGAAGCGCAGACGAACCGCATCCTTTGTCCGTGCCACCAGTCGCAGTTCGACGCACTGCAGTACGGCAAACCGATCTTCGGACCGGCTGCCCGTGCTCTGCCTCAGCTTCCTGTGACTGTTGACGAAGACGGTTACCTCATCGCCAACGGAAACTTCATCGAGCCCGTCGGCCCGGCATTCTGGGAGCGTAAATCCTAATGAGTACTAAACTTGCACAAGCCGCGGACAACGTTGATTCGCGGTACACGGTAGCCGGTTTCCTCCGGCCACAGTTGAATAAGGTCTTCCCGAGCCACTGGTCTTTCATGCTCGGTGAGATGGCGCTGTACAGCTTCATTATCTTGCTGCTGACAGGTATTTACCTCGCGCTGTTCTTTGACCCTTCCATTACGAAGGTGATCTACGACGGCGGGTACCTACCGCTCAACGGCGTGGAAATGTCACGCGCGTACGCCACGGCTCTGAATATTTCATTCGAGGTCCGCGGTGGCCTGTTCGTTCGTCAGATGCACCACTGGGCTGCGCTGATGTTCATGATGGCGATGTTCGCCCACATGATGCGTATCTTCTTCACCGGTGCGTTCCGCCGCCCACGTGAGGCTAACTGGGTCATCGGCGTTACCCTGATTCTCATCGGCATGGCCGAAGGCTTCATGGGTTACTCCCTGCCAGACGACCTGCTCTCTGGTGTTGGCCTCCGTATTATGTCTGCCATTATTGTTGGTATCCCGATCATCGGTACCTGGATGCACTGGGCAATCTTCGGCGGCGACTTCCCGTCTGACCTGATGCTGGACCGCTTCTACATCCTGCACGTTCTGATCCTCCCGGGCGTGATCCTGGCTCTGATCGCAGCGCACCTGCTGCTCGTCTGGTTCCAGAAGCATACCCAGTTCCCAGGCCCCGGCCGTACGGAGAACAACGTTGTTGGCATCCGCATTATGCCGGTCTTCGCAGTCAAGGCGATCGGCTTCATGATGGTTGTCTTCGGTGTCCTCGCTGCTATGGCTGGTCTGACCACCATCAACGGCATTTGGAACATCGGCCCATACAACCCGTCGCAGGTCTCCGCCGGTTCGCAGCCTGACGTTTACATGCTGTGGACTGACGGCGCAGCTCGTGTCATGCCAGCGTGGGAGCTCTACCTCGGCCCATACACCATTCCGGGTGCCTTCTGGGTTGCCCTCATGTGTGGCGTCATGGTCGTCCTGCTGATCAGCTACCCGTTCATCGAAGCGAAGGTGACCGGTGACACGGCGCACCACAACCTGCTGCAGCGCCCACGTGACGTTCCAGTGCGTACCGGCCTCGGTGTGATGGCACTCGTGTTCTTCCTGTTGCTGACCGTTTCCGGTGGCAACGACCACGTTGCTCACTTCTTCCAGATCTCGCTGAATGCGATGACCTGGTTCGGTCGCATCGGTCTCATTGTCTTGCCGCCGTTCGCATACTGGCTGACCTACCGTATTTGTGTTGGTTTGCAGCGTTCCGACCGTGAGGTTCTGGAGCACGGTATCGAAACGGGCATCATCAAGAAGCTGCCTAACGGTGCGTTTGTGGAGATCCACCAGCCGCTTGGCCCAGTCGACGAGCATGGACACCCAGTGCCACTCGATTACGCTGGTGCTCCGGTTCCGAAGCGACTCAACCAGCTCGGCTTCGCTGACTCCGAGACCATCGGTAAATTCAAGCCTGCTGAGCTTGGCGTTTCCGAGCGCGTCCGGGACGCGCAGCGCGAGAACCACCATGAGGAGATCGAGACGTTGCGCAAGCTCGAGGAAACCAAACACCTCGATGACCGCAATGCTTCTGAATAGGCTCTAACACACTAGCGGTCGCTCAAGGCGCCCTGGTTGGTTGTACGAGAGTACAGCTGGCCAGGGCGTTTTTGTATGTCTGGTCAGTTCACTTTTGGAACTCAGCACCTTTATCTCGCCCGTGCTATGACACGAGCCCACTTCTGACTTCGTTCTGTTACGGCACTTGGTATAAATGCGGAGCAATGGCTCACCGCTTCACGTCTGAAGGCGGAGGAATTTGAAGCCATTTCGAAGCGTTATGGAAGCGTTACACAATATTAGTGAGTAATGTCACATAAGAGTGATTTAGTGCATTTTTACCAAATCGGCACTCTGTGTACAGGTGAGGAAGGTTCGCAAAAGCGCAGGTAGCAGGTCGTTCGTCAGGTTCGGTACATTGTGGCGCTCTGCTTGTAGTTCTCAGGAAAATTCGCGCGGAATGAGGGGAGGGAAAAATAACGGAACGATAACGGCGGTGTCGTTGGACAAAGATGTTTCCGTTTCGTAACCTAATCGAGACATTGCAGCAACAGCCGTTGAAAGCAAACAGTAAGTACATATAGCGCCTAATTCCCTGAGCCTTAGTGGCTTCGGGAAGCCGGGGACCCAAGCAGGATTTTCTCTCTGGGGTGAATGCGAACGAGAGCGGAGTTTTCCGTGGAAGTCGTAAGGCTGGTTCTCTAGCCCAACCCGTCAGCTAACTCGGTCGGCAAAAGAGAAGATATGGAGTTTTACAATTATGGCTAAGCACCGTCGTCAGGCACACAGCACTGCACGTAACGTCGCGGTAGTGACCGCAGCAGCTGCAGGTGCCTCGCTGCTCTCGCCAATCTCTGCAGAGGCGGCTGAGGTTCGCGTCCCGAACTCGCCGGTAGCTGTTCAGGTTCCAGGTATTGAGAACGTGCCGGGCATCGCTGCGATTCCTGGCATCGAGGCTTGGATCCCATCCCTGGCAGGTCAGAAGTCCAATGCTGATGTCCCTACGGCAATTGCACAGGTTCGTGCGGTTCCTGGCGTTAACAACGTACCTTCGTTTGGTGCATGGCTGGCAAACGTCGAGGCTCAGTTCAAGGCGCCAGTCGCGAAGGCATACTCCGCAAACGTTGCTGCGCCGGCAGTTGCTCCAGCGCCGCAGGTCTCCGCAGGTCAGCGCCTGGTCGATATTGCACGTACAAAGATTGGTGCTGCATACGTATACGGCGCTGCAGGCCCGAACGTGTTCGACTGCTCCGGTTTCACCTCCTGGGTATATGCGCAGGCTGGTAAGTCCATCCCTCGTACCTCGCAGGCGCAGGCGGCTGCGGGTACTCCGGTTCCGCTTGATCAGCTTCAGCCTGGTGACATCGTGGCTTACTACGGTGGCGCTTCCCACGTTGGTATCTACACCGGCAACGGCACTATCATTGATGCACTGAACACCAACGCTCCGGTCGCTGAGCGTCCGCTGCACATGATGCCAGTGCACTCCGCTGTGCGCTTCTAAGCACGGTATTTATCGGCCGATCCAAACGATTGTGGTGGGGGTCGGCAGAAGAATTACAGGATTGTAACTTTAAGCCCCTCTCGCTATATTGGTGATAGTTTTTCTTGCCAGCGAAGGGGCTTTAAGTGGCTAAACACTCTTTACATGCGCGTCATGTTGCAAATGGGCGTTCCTGGGGGAAGCGCGTGGCGCTGGGTGCATCGCTCTCTGTCGTTGTGGGCAGTAGCGTTGCTGCTCCGTCCGCAGTAGCGGATGATGTCGAGGAACTGATTCATCAGGTTGATGAGCTTTCGCATGAGGTCACCGCAAAGGTAGAAGAGCTCAAGGGCGTTGAGGATGATATTGCCGCGAAGTCGGAGGAACTTGAGCGCCTGCAGTCTGAGGCGGCGGATGCACGTACCCAAGTCCAAGCTGCGAAAATCGCTCGTGATGATCTCCAAAGGGAAGTAGACCGCCTCGCTGCGTCCCGGTACCGCAACGTCCAGGCCGATGTGATCCTTACAACGCTGGACTCTGGTAGTCCCCAGACTGCTATTGACCGTGCTGCGTACCTGGATTCGCTGTCCCGCAAGCAGCAAAGTGTGCTCCGCGAGTACGAAGGCGCTGCCCAGGACGCGGCAACGAAGGCGAATGCTGCAAACGTAGCCCTTGCGGAAGCGCAGTATCTCCGCAATGACCTTGATTCAAAGCGTTCGAAGCTCGAGCGTGAGCGCGAGGCGCTGCAGGGACAGATTGAGGAGATTGAGGCGCGCGTCGATAATTTGTCGCCGGAGGCGCGTTCGTTGTGGGAGGGACGTCTGCACCCCGTTGATGCTGGCTCGTTGCCTCCGGTGGGGGATGGGGTTGTCGGTGCCGCGCTCGCGCAGGTTGGCAAGCCTTATGGCTGGGGCGCGACGGGGCCGTCGGCGTTCGACTGCTCTGGGCTCATGGTGTGGGCTTACGGGCAGAACGGTAAGGCGATCCCGCGTACCTCGCAGGCTCAGCTTGCTGGTGGCATGCCGGTGAGCATGGGGGACCTGCAGCCAGGTGACATTGTCGGTTATTACCCGGGAGTGACGCACGTTGGCATGTATATCGGCGACGGCATGGTTGTGCATGCCTCTGACTACGGTATTCCGGTTCAGGTTGTCCCGTTGAATTCGATGCCTGTCCAGGGCGCTGTCCGTTATTAGGCACCATGACTGTTTTATTGGTGACGAATGATTTCCCACCGACTGTCGGTGGGATTCAGTCGTACTTGCGGGACTATGTGCAGGAAGTCGTTCACCGTCGGGGGGCGCAGAGCATCATTGTGTTTGCCTCGATGCAGGATAAGGCGGCTGCTCTCGCATGGGATGCGGAACAGCCGTACACGATTATTCGCTGGCCCTTTCCAGTAATGTTGCCTACTCCTGCTGTCCGGAGGATGATGCAGCGAATTATCAGGGAACAGCACGTCGATACGGTGTGGTTTGGTGCTGCAGCTCCTCTTGGAGTGATGGGGGGTGCTGCGAAGCGTGCGGGTGCTTCGCGGGTTGTGGCAACGACGCATGGCCATGAGGTCGGGTGGTCAATGTTTCGCGTTGGTCGTCGACTGCTGCGAACGATTGGCGGTAGTGCCGATGTAATCACGTACATTTCGGAGTACACACTGGGGCGATTCAAGGAAGCGTTTGGTCCGAATCCTCAGTTCGTTGCGCTTCCCTCAGGCGTATCGACGTCCCGCTACGCGCCCGCAACGCAGCAGGAGAAGTTGGAGACCAGAGCTTCGTTCCGAATCGGCGCGGAGTCTCCGCTGATTGTGTGTGCGTCGCGTCTGGTGAAACGCAAAGGGCAAGACCGGTTGATCCGCGTCCTGCCGCGAGTGCGCCAGCGGGTGCCGGGTGCACAGTTGGTGATTGTTGGGGAGGGGCCGTATGCCCGTCGGCTTCACGCGATGGCGGAGGGCGTCGACGGTGTCAGGTTCACCGGGCGGGTCAGCGACGATGACCTGTGTCGAATCGTTGCGGCTGCAGACGTGTTCGCGATGCCGGTTCGTACCCGCGGCGGAGGCCTCGACGTTGAGGGTCTCGGGATTGTGTTTCTCGAGGCCCAGGCGTGTGAGGTGCCGGTGGTCGCTGGTGATTCGGGCGGTGCGCCGGAAACGGTGACGGACCACAGCGGAGTGGTCGTCGATAAGAATGATGATGCACTTGTCGCGGCGTTGGTGCGTCTTCTGCGTGATCCCCTGCTGCGGGAATCGATGGGGGAGGCGGGTCGACGCCATGTGCAGCTGGAGTTTTCGTGGCAGGTGTTGGGGGAGCGGTGTGAGAAATTATTATTTTCTCAGGCTCTCGGCGACTAGCATGGTCATGTATGTCTACTGAATCCAAGCTGACTGTCGGTTTTGATATCGGCGGGACGAATACTCGCGCAGCAGTGGTTGATGACTCTGGGCGCATCGTTGCATCGATATCTACTGGTACTCCGCAGACTGGTGATGAGCTTATCGACGTCATCGTCGATATGGTGCGGCAGCTGCAGCGGGAGTACGTGGTTGATGCTGTCGGCTTGGCTATCGCCGGTTTTCTTGACCCGGACTGCGAGATCGTGCGGTTCGCCCCGCATTTGCCGTGGCGCAACGACCAGCCGGTTCGGGCGCAGCTTGAGGAGGCTCTGGGGCTACCAGTCCGCCTTGAGCACGACGCGAACGCGGCAGCCTGGGGTGAATACCGATTTGGCGCAGCAAAGGATGCGGATATCTGGGTGTTCTTTGCCGTCGGTACCGGTATCGGCGCAACGCTGATGATTGATGGCAAGATTTACCGCGGATCGTTCGGCACTGCCCCCGAGTTCGGGCACTTGACTGTTGTGCCAGATGGGCGCGTGTGTTCCTGCGGTAAGCAGGGCTGCTTGGAGCGGTACGCCTCGGGCACGTCGTTGGTGGACTGTGCTTTGGAGGTCGCAGCGCACGGCGGTTTTAAGAAGTGCGGTTTGTACCGGAAAGTCGTCGATAAGCGGGCGACGGGCCATGACGTGATGGAGGCTGCACGCGAGGGCGATGAGCTTGGCGTGAAGGCGCTTGCGAGTTTTGCGGAGTGGCTGGGCCGTGGTTTGTCGATAGTGGCTGACGTTATGGATCCGGGCCTAGTGGTCCTTGGCGGTGGCGTGAGCGCCGACGCAGATCTCTTTATGGAAGATGCCAAGGATTCGTTGCGTCGTAACATGGTTGGCTCCGGGTACCGCCCTGTTCCGGAGATTCTATGCGCAGAGCTGGGCCCGCAGGCAGGTATGATCGGTGTCGCAGACTTGGCTCGTGAGGATCTAGCAGGGAGACACCGTGCATAACAAGTGGTATTCGGCGTTTAAAGCGTTGCTAGGTCCAGCGCTGCTCGTGTGGAATCGTCCCACGATTGAAGGCGCGGAGCATGTGCCAGACGAAGGCGGCGTCATTCTTGTCTCGAACCACCAAGCGGTGATGGATTCGTTCTATCTGCCGCTGATGCTGCGTCGGCAAATCACGTTTCCGGCGAAGAGCGAGTACTTTACGCAACCTGGCTTGAGGGGCAGGTTCAAGCGGTTTTTCTTTACCGCTGTTGGTCAGATCCCCGTGCATCGCAGTGATTCGAATGCGGGCGCGAACCTGCAGCAGGCTGCGCGCGAGGTGATTGTTGATCGCAACGACGTGTTCGGTATCTACCCGGAAGGCACGCGTTCACCGGATGGTCGGATCTACAAGGGGCGCACCGGTATGGCTCGTGTCGCGATGGACACGGGAGCGCCGGTGATCTTGGTGGCCATGATTGGCACCCGCGAGGCGAACCCGATCGGGTCGGTGCTTCCGCGCCCGGCGAAGGTCCGCATCAAGCTCAGCGAACCTATTGACCCGCACGCTTGGGCGACGGAGCACGGATTTGATCCGCACTCGCGGGAGGTGATGCGTCCGTTTACGGACTTCGTGATGCATAAGATGTCTGCGTTGTCCGGGTACCCGTACGTGGATGTGTATGCTTCGGACGTCAAAAAGCATCTGGAAGAGACGGGGCGCTATCCTGAGGGCGCCGAGCCCGAAGAGGATTAAGTAAGGACGTTTGATGGACCGGGACCTCGTTACTCGTATTGTGCTCGTGTGCTGCGCGGTGGGAGCGTATCTCGTCACGAGTGAACTTGAGATAGCCAGGAATGTGATTTCGCCGCTACTCGTACTGTTCGTTGCAGCGGTGATGTTTTGGCCACGCAAACCTGAGGGCCCGGAGGGTGAGGCGAACTAGTGCGTTACTTTTACGACACAGAGTTCATCGAAGACGGCTCGACCATTGAGCTAGTCTCCATCGGCATCGTCGCGGAGGACGGCCGTGAATACTACGCGGTGTCCAATGAGTTTGACGCCGCGCGTGCGAACCAGTGGGTGCGCGACAATGTCTTGGATAAACTGCCCGGTGCTGGTCACCCCGCATGGAAGTCGCGGGAGCAGATCCGCAGTGAGGTCTACGAGTTCTTGACGACGCCCCGCTCCGCCCCGGAGCTTTGGGCATGGGTGGGGGCGTACGATCACGTTGTGCTGGCGCAGCTGTGGGGTGACATGACCGGGTTGCCGAAGAACCTTCCGCGCTTTACTCGAGAGCTGAAGCAGTACTGGGAAATGGCGGGGCGGCCGAGGCTGCCACAGGTGCCGCGCGGGAACCACGATGCATTGGTAGATGCGCGCCATAACTTGAAGAAGTACCGCGTATGCGCGGAGTATTTGCCGCTTGACCGGCTTGGCCGCGCGTCTAGATCGTGAGACGCGCGTTTCACACTTTGAGTCTGTGCAGGTATTCGCGCCGCAAAGTTGTGGTATTCGTCGCAGCTTCGTGCTAAACATTAAGTGTGAGTTGGACAGTAGATATCCCCAAAGAAGTTCTCCCCGATTTGCCACCGCTCCCGGGAGACCTCAATGCACAGTTCCAGGACGCGTTGTCGCGTGACGCGAAGCAGCAGCCGAGCTGGGACCGTCATGAGGCTGAGTATGTGCGGAAGATTCTCGAATCTGTACCGCCGGTAGTTCTTGCCCCAGAGGTTGAAGAACTCAAGCAGAAAATGGCGAAGGTCGCTAACAGTGAAGCGTTTTTGCTTCAGGGTGGTGACTGCGCGGAGACATTTGAGTCCAACACAGAGCCTCATATCCGCGCGAACGTGCGTACACTCCTGCAGATGGCGGCAGTGTTGACGTACGGCGCGTCGATGCCCGTAGTGAAGCTCGGGCGTATCGCCGGACAGTACGCAAAGCCACGTTCATCCGATCTCGACGGCAACGGCTTGCCGAATTACCGCGGTGACATCGTCAATGGCGTCGAACCGACTCCGGAGGCGCGTCGCCATGATCCCGCTCGCATGGTCCGCGCGTACGCAAATGCGTCTGCGGCTATGAACCTGGTTCGTGCACTTACTGCGTCCGGTACCGCGGACCTGCACAACATCAACACTTGGAACCGCGAGTTTGTGACCAACTCTCCGGCGGGTGCACGCTACGAGGCGCTCGGCCGTGAGATTTCGCGCTCGCTTGCGTTCATGGATGCTTGTGGCGTGAGCGACGAACACCTCCGGACCTCGGAGATTTACGCCTCCCACGAAGCTCTGCTTGTGGACTACGAGCGCGCAATGCTGCGCCTCGCCGAAGACGATCAGGGGGAGACGCGGCTGTATGACCTGTCCGCGCATCAGCTGTGGATCGGCGAGCGCACCCGCGATCTCGATGACTTCCATGTGAACTTCGCCGCGATGATCGATAACCCGATCGGCATCAAGTTGGGGCCGACGACCACTCCGGAAGAAGCCGTGGCGTACGCGGATAAGCTCGACCCGAATTTCGAGCCTGGCCGTTTGACGATGGTGATCCGGATGGGGCACGACAAGATTCGCGAAGTGTTGCCAGGCATCGTCAACGCCGTCGAGGCATCTCGCCATAAGGTGATTTGGCAAAGCGACCCGATGCACGGCAACACGTTTACGGCGTCAAATGGTTACAAGACCAGGCACTTTGACAAGATTCTGGATGAGGTCCAGGGCTTCTTCGAGGTGCACCGTCAGTTGGGCACGCACCCGGGTGGCATCCACATTGAGCTGACCGGCGAGGCGGTCACCGAGTGCCTCGGCGGTGCGCAGGACATCACTGACGTTGACCTGCCAGGCCGCTACGAATCTGCCTGCGACCCGCGCTTGAACACTGAGCAGGCACTCGAGTTGGCCTTCCTCGTAGCGGAGATGTTGCGCTACTAAGATTGCGCGCGGCGGTGGCGCCTTAGGGCATCGGTAGGAGGATCTGCGGAATCTCGCCGTACATGCCGGACCCGAGCCACCAGCCGCCCACCGCAACCAAGCCTGTGCAGATTGCGCTGAACACTAGGAAAACTGCCAGGCCGATTCCCGAGCGGTTGCTCACCGGCTTGCGAGGTCGCGCCGGGGAAAGCGGGGCTTGCGGTGGAGCCGGGGCTGGCACCTGTGGTGGTGGCGGTGCAGGCGCCGGGGGCTGGACTGTCGGCGCATCCACACGTGTTCTCGGGGAATCATCTGTTGAATTCGGCCGGAGGCGAAACTGCGTGGGGTGAGCTGCGGCACGATTCGCTGCGGAATGCCTTGGTACGGGTACCGCGTAGGGTGGTAGCTCAAGCGCGTCCGCTACGTCGTTGAGCGCAGCGAGGAACTCCGATGCATCATGGAAGCGGTCGTGGGGGTCGGTCGCGGTGGCGGTGGCCACGAGTTCGTCGAAAAGCTTTGGTACGCCTCCGATCCGAGAGCTGGGCGCGGGCACCACATCATGTAGCCGTGCGAAGGCGTGCGCGATGGGGGTATCGCCGTTGAAGGGCTGCTGGCCGGTGAGTAGCTCAAAGAGCACGATGCCTGCGGAATAGACGTCGGAGGCCTGCGTGATCGGTGAACCGTCCACTTGCTCGGGGGAGAGGTAGGCGACCGTACCTACGATCTGGTCGGTGGAATGCGTGATGTCTGAGACTGCGCGCACAAGGCCGAAGTCCGCAAGCTTGACACTGTGATCGCTGTTAATCAGGATATTGTCCGGTTTGATATCGCGGTGCACCATTCCTTTTTGGTGCGCGACCGCGAGGCCAGTGAGCACAGCCCGCATTACCTCGGCGGCGGCGTGCGGCGGCATGGGACCGCGCTCGGCGAGCAGCTCACGCAGTGTTCCACCGGTGATGAGCTCCATGATTAAAAATATTTGGTTCGTGGGTTCGCCTTGGGCAGCGAAGTCGTACACGTTGACCAGGTTGGGGTGGGAAAGCTGGGCCATCGCCCGAGCTTCTCGACGAAACCTCTCACGAAACACGCTGTCATGCACATAGGACTCGTGCATCACCTTGGCGGCAACTTCACGGCCTAAACGCGTATCGACGCAGCGGTACACCGTCGCCATGCCACCGCGTGCGATGGGGCGATCGATGATGTACCGGTTGTCCAGCGTGTCTCCTACTGCGAGCTGTGCCATGCGCTCCAGTATGGCCCAAACGTGCTCTCGACGCGTAAACTGTCGGTCGTGAGTGCTCAACAGACTATTGATTCTTTGCTCGAACACGATGAACTGCTGACCTTCCCCGAAGTTGCGGAAACACTCGGCGTTCCAGTCACAAAAATCCACGACTATGCTCACGCCGACAAGCTCCTCGTTTACCGCAAGGACGGCGTGAATTACATTCCTGCGCTCCTGCTGGCGGACGGCGAAATGTCAAAGTTCATCAGCGGTGCAATCACCGTGCTTGCGGACGGCGGCTTTTCCCCCGAAGAGTCGCTCCAGTACCTATTCACCCCCGATGAATCACTGAGCGGCCGTCCAATCGACGCGCTGCACGGCCATGGTGCCCGCGAAGTTATTCGCCGAGCACAGGCGATGGCGTTTTAGCCTGCTTGAACGGCCACACCGCAAGCACTGCTGCAAAGGCCACGAACGGTGCCGCGACGAGGAACCAGGCATCGTAAAAGCGGTGGTTACCGCCGCCTGTAAACGCCAGCACGATGATCACGCTCGCACCCACGGCGACCTGTTGCACCCACCGCGGTGCCCGGAAAGTTCCCACGAGTGCCAAAATCGACGCGTAGTACCAGGGGAGCGTGACCGCATTCGTGATGAACGCGGCGACGTACGCGGCGGTCGTGCCCTGGACAGCGCGCACGTCGTTCGCTGCACCCGGTTTCGGGCGGAACCACCACCACACAACGGCTAACGCCACCAACATCAGGATGGAAGCGGCCGTGCGCACGACAACGAGCAGGCTGTTGTAGTAGAAGTGGTCGTCGAAAAGTTGGAACCCGGGAGTGAGTATCTCGGTGACCAGCGTGGGCCCTGCCAACGGGTTGATCACCTTCGAGTTGCCGGAGATCTCAGCCAGCCAGCCCCACGACGCTCCAGACGCCGCGGTGACAACATAAAGCACCCCGCCTGTCAGCGCGATAGACCAAGCCGTGGCAAGGATGAACACGCCGCACTTCTTAAGCACAGATGCTGATGCACCCGCGAAATGGGCAACCATCAGCCACACGATGAAAGGCATCGCCACGGCAGCCGTGGCCTTGAGCGAGACCGCAACAGCCACCACAGCGATGGCGCCACTAAAAGTGGCGAAGGTTGCTGGGCGGCGTAGTGCCCACACGATGCCGACGCTGACGAGCCCCACCATCACGGCCTCGTTGTGCATGCCGCCAACCATATGCAGCAGCATCAAGGGGTTCGTCGCGCCAATCCAGAGCGCAAATGCACTGTCGCCGCCGAGCTGCTGCGCAATTTTCGGGACCGTGATGATAATCAGCGCGAAACCCGCCAGCGCTAGGAGCCGATATGCAACGATGCCGGCGCCTACACTATCGCCAGTTACCAGTGTGATCAGCTTGCCTAACCCCAGGTGCAGCGGACCGTACGGGGTGGTGGTGTTGCGCCAGTCGTGCGAGACTTCCCACAGCAGCGGGCCGGGGTTGACGGCCGCACCTTCTGAGTATGGGTCGAAGCCGTCGCGAAGCATGGCGCCTTGCATCAGATAGGAGTACACGTCGCGCGAGAGCATCGGTGCGCTCAGCGCGAGTGGTGCGGTCCACAGCCAGGTGGTGCGCCGTACCGTATCGAAGGTGGGACGCGTACGCCACAGCCACAGCCAGGCAAGCAACAACAAAACGATGCCGACGCTCATCGTGATGTCCATGAGCGCACGCCCGTGCCCGTACGTCAAATTGTCGACGCCCAACATACGCATCACGCCGCCACGGTTGCGGGTGGCGCCGGCCCCAAAGGAACCAAGGGCCACCAAGATACTTGCCAGCAGCCCTAGTCGTGTCGGCGAAAGAGACTTCATTGCTACATACGCCTAGCCGTGGCTTTGATAGCTAAGTCACGCATGAACTGCGCAACTGCATCATCAATCCCTGCGTCCGAAAGGTGCTGCAGGCCTGATTCAGTGAGGCGGTCGATGCGCGCCTCTACTGCCTCGACGGCGCCACTTTCTTGAATAAGCTCTGCGAGTTCGGAAAGCTCCTCTGACGATGCTGCGACACCAATCCCGTCGCGAAGGCGTTGCGCTGCGGCAGGATCGGACGCGTCCAAGTTTGCCAGCGCAGTGGCGAACAAGACGGTACGCTTGCCCTCACGGATATCGTCGCCAGCCGGCTTGCCGGTCACCTCAGGTTCACCGAAGACCCCAAGGATGTCATCGCGGAGCTGGTACGCAATGCCAATATCACGTCCGTAACCACGGAACGCGGCGATCGTTGCATCCGGCGCGCCGGCAATCGCGGCGCCAAGGTGGAGCGGCCGTTCAATCGTGTACGCAGCGGTCTTGTACCGATTCACCTTGTCTGCGAGCTCAACAGATTCGCTGCCCTTAGCCTCTAACATGATGTCCAGCAGCTGGCCGCCGATCACCTCAGTGCGCATCCCCACCCACGGCTTCGCCGCGCGGTCGAGGGCATCATTCGTGAGCCCCGAGTATCGCCACATGTCTTCTGCCCACACCAGCGCAAGATCGCCAATCAAAATGGCCGAGTGCTCGCCGAACGACGCGGCGTCACCACGGTAGCCTTCGTTGCGGTGCGTAGCCTCAACCGCGCGGTGCACTGTTGGGTTGCCGCGCCGGGTGTCGGAGGCGTCGATAATGTCGTCGTGGATGAGCGCACATGCCTGAATGAACTCGAGCGAGCTCACTGCGCGCAGCACTGCGTCGGGGTTCTCCTGGCTGTGGTCGAGCCCTCCTGCGCCGATGAAGCCAGCCCAACCGTAGAGTGGCCGTATCCGCTTGCCTCCACCGAGGACAAACTTGCGCAGGTAAGACACTGCGTCTTCCACCGGGGCACCAATTTCCGCGACTACCGATTCCTGGCCGTCGAAGAACACGCGAAGTTGCTCCTCAACAAGCGCGGGGATGGCCTCGAGCGTTGGCCCTTGTGAGGATACTTCAGACACGTTGTGCTCCATTCCAGAATCTGTCGTAGACGTATGCACCTAGAGACTACCGAGTTACCACGACAAACCTACAACATTGGTGAGGCGCTGAGTGGCAGCGATCGCCCGAGAATCGCAAATGGCCGCGGATCAGCGGGGTAGAGGTAGTTACGTGCGACGTCGGAGAACCCAAATTTGCGGTAGAGCTTGAACGCGCCGTTGTCCTCGTGCTCGACCTCAGGGGTAGACAGTAGAGCAAATTTTGCCGGCGCAAGGCGCAGGAGCTCCCGGAGCAACCTCGCGCCGATACCTCTCCCTTGATAGCTAGGGAGCACATGGATTTCAGCGACCTCAAAGTAGCTTTGGAGTAACTCCTTTTCGCTTTTCGACGGCCCCCCTTGCATGGCAAGCGCCCGCCTGAGCTGCTGATCCCACCATCGTTCACGCTGTCCCAACATTCCGTATGCAATGCCGATGATCGTGTCGTCAGCAACTGCCGCGATTGCAGTGAAGCCTGGGGAGAGAGCCTCTTGGCGCCAGGAGGAGATGCGTTGTGCCCGAACATTGACCGGGTAGTCCATGGCCTCTATATAGAGGTCGACGAGTGCGGGCGTTGCAAGAAGGTACTCGGCCGATGTGAGTCGGCGGATTTCGGTCTTCATGCCTTTATCGAACCATGAGTCCGGGAAGTTTCGCCATATTCGAACAAATGAGCGAAGTTCTGGGGGATTTGTCGGACCCATTTTCTATATTCATCTCAAATGTGAAAGGGAAATGAAGGAGAAATCAACATGAACAGCGTTATCTCTGCGACAACGAACGAAGTTTACGGTGCTCGCGTCCGTCAATCGAAGCGTGACCAGTTTCTTGAAACCGCCGATGGTTGCCTCACGTATGCCTATGAGCGATTTGAGGAGGGGGCGTGCGACGAGGCTATGGAATATGCCTACCGTGCAGCGCTGCGGACTGCGGGTGCGGTGTGTTCTGATAGTCCGGTAATTCAGAAGCGAAAGCGGCTGCCAAGTAGCGCGTGGAAGAAGCTTGCGCTCACGGGGAAGGGTGGTGAGCGGTGGGCGAATGTGTTTGAGTCGTTCTCGCGGGAACGCGGCCGCGTTGCCTCGGGGATTGAGCATATGCCGCCAGCTGACCGGGTTGCGCAGTTGCTTGAGCAGGCGGAACAGTTCTACCTCGAGGCACTTCCTGCCGGAAATGGTGTTGCGGCTTAGCCCGGGCAATCTTGCCCTCGTCTCCCGGGGAACAAAGGCGCTAGGATGGCCGTTGTATGGATAGCAACGTCCGCTTTGGAGCTTGGGAGTAGAGCAGTGTCACTTTCTGAACAGGAGCAGCAAGCACTCCGCGCAATTGAGCAGTCACTCATGGCAGATGACCCTTCATTTGTGCAAAGCGTCGGCCGAAACGCCGACTATGCGGCTCCATCGTCCACAGGCCGGATTACGATGCGCAGCGTTGCGTTAATGGTGCTTGGAGTGGTGTTGTTGCTCGGCGGTGTTGCGCTTGCCTCGCTTTCCATTTGGACAGTAATCATTAGCGTTATCGGGTTCGGTGTCATGATGGCTGGTGGAATCATGGCGTTGCGCACCCCAGCGCATGGCCCATCTGTATCGCAGTTGCGGAATGTTTCCCGGAACCAGCAGAAGTCTCCTCGAGTGAGCTCGATGGAGCAGAACTTTAAGCGCCGGTTCGAGGATCGGCCTTAATCCTAAAAAGGACCACGCCCCCTTTACTGGGGGCGTTTTTTATTGTGTGGGCGAAGCGCCCCACTTTCACCCACAGTCTCCACTTTTGCCCACACGTGTATGCGGAGATGGACTTTTGTGGGTATTTCTTTGTGTATCTAGTCGACTAGTGGGGTGATTGTGGCTATTGTGAAGCGCGAAGGGGGGAGGGAGCCTCACCGTTTTCTTACTCGTTGACCTGCTGTTATGTTGAATTCGGTAATCTTTTTTGTGTGTGGTGTGGCATTTGTGGGGCACAGTGGGTTAAAGTGGGGCGTAGCGGAAGGCGCGGTGGTGTGCTGACTACACACCTTTGTCGCACGAAGCAGAGAAAACTACATACATCACGTGTCTGACGGCGTAGAGGAAGGTGGGTCGCCCGATGTTTCTGGGAACCTACACTCCCAAGCTTGATGACAAAGGGCGCTTGACGCTGCCTGCGAAGTTCCGAGAGGACCTCGCGGACGGGCTGATGGTGACCAAGGGGCAAGATCACTCTTTGGCGGTCTACCCCCGTGCGGAGTTCGCAGCGCGAGCCAAAAAGGCTGCTGCAGCATCCCGCACGAACCCGAAGGCTCGTGCGTTCATTCGTAATCTGGCTGCCAGTGCGGATGAGCAAACGCTTGACGGTTCTGGTCGTATCACGTTGTCGGCGTCGCACCGGGAATACGCAAACCTTTCAAAGGAGTGCGTGGTTATCGGTTCTGTAGATTTTCTCGAGATCTGGGATGCACAATCCTGGGCTCAATATCAAGAAGAGACTGAAGCTGCCTTCTCGGCGGCGGATGACGACGACATACTCTCCGGTCTGCTGTAAGGCTGACTACCTGACAGCGGACATCGACTACTGACGGAGAGCGTGTACGGACTCTATCCCGGGCGTGAAGCGTTCTGGTGTACTTCCCCGACATCAGAGCAGCCGCCCGGGGTAGGGCTCTATACGCTCCCCAAACATGGGTGTAGGTAATTTTCAGAACAACGCAGTGAAGGGAGTGTGCCCGACAATGGTAGAAGCCGCGATGGACTTTGATCCGGTGGCAAACCGTGGCCACGTTCCCGTGATGCGTAACCGGATGGCGGAATTGCTCGCACCAGCAGTTGAGCAATTCGGCGATCGCGCAGTGATTGTCGACGGCACCCTCGGGGCAGGCGGCCACACTGAGTACTTTCTTTCTACATTTCCAAACGCGTACGTTATTGGAATCGACCGCGACCCAAACGCGTTAGCTGCGGCAACGGAGCGTCTGGCTCCATTCGGCGACCGTTTTGTTCCGGTGCAAGCCCGTTTTGACGCAATTGGCGAAGTTGCGGCTTCTGACGAGCGGGTGCCTTTCGGCATCGTCCGCGAAAATGGAGTTGCCGGGGCGCTGTTTGACCTTGGCGTTTCTTCGATGCAGCTCGATCAGGAAGAACGCGGTTTCGCGTACAAGGTCGATGCCCCGCTAGATATGCGGATGGATACGACGCAATCGCTCACTGCAGCTGACGTGCTGAATACCTACTCGCACGGTGACTTGGCACGCATTTTGAAGACGTACGGAGACGAGCGTTTTGCGGGAAAGATTGCTCGGGCGATTGTTCAGCAGCGTGAACAGGAGCCATTCACAACGAGTGCGCGTCTGGTGGAGCTGCTGTACGACACGATTCCGGCAGCCACACGTAGGTCGGGCGGGCACCCGGCAAAGCGAACGTTTCAGGCGCTGCGGGTCGAAGTGAACCGCGAGCTCGAAGCGGTCGAGCAAGTCCTCCCCGTCATTACTGACCTCCTCGGAGTTGGTGGACGTGCGGTCTTCATGAGCTATCAATCGCTGGAAGACAAAATCGTCAAGGCGGCGTTTCGGGAACTCACGGAGTCGAAAACCCCACCGGGGCTCCCGATGGACTTACCCGGTACGCAGCCGCTGTTTCGATCCATCACAAATGGGTCGGAGAAGGCGTCGAAAACTGAAATTGAACATAACCCTAGAGCGGCGTCCGTACGGGTACGTGGTGTCGAGAAACTAGCACAAGGCAACTAAGGAACTGATCAATCATGGCAGCACGAGAGCACAGCGGATCGAACATGACGCTGACGCGCGGTGATCAGGCGCGCCCGCAGACGCGGCGCTCCGGCCAGCAGCGTAGCGCGAACACTCGGCTGCTCAACCCGGGAATTCGGCCACACGTCCCACACCCGCGTACTCACGGGCGGTTGGGGTCGAAGCAGATTGTGTCCTACCGCGGCAGGAGGATTGCGCAGCCGGCTGTCGCTAAGAAACAGTTGTCGCTGACGTTCACAGTGACGGTGGTACTGCTGGTATTCGGGGTTGTTGCTGCGATGGGGCTCAGCGCTTTGTCGACGACGCAAACGTTTACCATTCAGCGCCTTCAGGCGCAGGAACGAGAGCTGACCAACCGTGTCGAATCGCTGACCCGCGACCTTGAGGACCGCAAATCATCCGCAGAGATTGCGCAACGTGCAGGTGACGCAGGCCTGTTGGTTCCATCGGCTCCAGGGATCGTTGCGGTGCATGAAGATGGCAGTGTGCATGAGCAGCGTCCGTTCGACCCGAACGCAACTGTCGGTGTGGTGGACGTGAATGAGTCTCACGCACGATCTGGGCGCGCGTCCAGTGACCAGCAAGCAACTCGCGAAATCGGTGATTCTTTGACGCAGCTTCCTGGCAATAACGTGCTTGGCAGCACTTCTCGTTTGGACAACGTGGCGCCGTATGCGCCGAATGTCCCACCTACGCTCTAAGCTCTAAGGGCACGAATCGTTTCTTACCCGTTGAATGCAATTGAGTGAGGTGAATATAGGGCAGTGGTCGAATCGCACCCGGACCGGAGAAAACGAACTGCTCGGCCACGTGCCCTGCAAGCACCTCAAGCGCCTAAGACACGGCGAAGTGTGTTGCACCAGAGGTCCCAATGGGCAGTAATTCTGTTTCTTGTAGTCAGCGTATTTTTGGTCGGCAGGCTGTTTCTTGTGCAGGTGGTGTGGGGCCCACAGCTGCGCGAGCAGGCGCAATCGCAGCGCGCCAGGATTTACACTGACCCCGCGCGGCGCGGTGAGATCGTGGACCGCGAAGGTAACCACCTGGCGTACACGATGCAGGCGCGGTCGTTGACTGTGTCGCCGGTGACGCTTCGTAAGGAATTGCGTGAGCAGGTCATGCTCAATGAAAACATTCCGAATCTCGACGATGACGCGACGCGAGCCATGGTTGACGCGAGAGTCGAGGATATTCTGCGCACGATGGCCAACGAGATTCCCGTCATGATTGGCGAGGCAATGGGCGAAGAGGACGTCGATAGGCGACGAGACAATGACGATATGCGCAGTGTGGGCAAGGTTGACGCACGCGACATCCTCGAGAAGCTGCACGCGGATTCGAACTACGAAGTACTTGTCCGGAACGTGGACCCTGATGTGGCGTCGAACATTGCTGCTGAGTTCCACGGCGTGGCCTCGGACCACCAGGACATCCGGCAGTACCCGAACGGGGCGATTGCTGAAAACATCCTCGGCAAGGTGTCGATGGACGGGCAGGGACAGTTTGGGCTTGAAGCATCGAGTGATGCGGTGCTCACCGGGATCAACGGGCGCAAGACAGAGGACGTGTCGAACGACGGGCAGTCCATCCCCGGTACGCTGCGCGACGTTGTACCCGCGGTGGATGGCGCGAAGATCACCTTGACGATCGACCTGGACCTGCAGTCGTTTGTGCAGCAGACTCTGGAGAACGCGAAACGGAACTCGTTGGCAAAGGACGCCGAGGCAGTAGTGCTCGATGCCCGCAGTGGTGAAGTGCTGGCAATGGCGAATACCTCCACTATTGACCCGAACGGGGACATCGAACGGCAGCTGCGCGAAGGGAAGGACTTCAGCAATAACGCGATCTCGCACCCGTTTGAGCCGGGTTCCGTGGCGAAGATTATCGCAGCGACTGCGGCAATTGAGGAGAAGGTGACTACTCCGGAAGAAGTACACCAAGTGCCGGGCTCTATCGACATGGCTGGTATTACTGTGCGCGACGCGTGGGAGCATGGCGTGATGCCGTACACCACAGCGGGCATCTTCGGGAAGTCCTCGAATGTGGGCACCTTGCAGATTGCGCAGAAGCTGGGCGAGGAGCGCTATTGGGATTACCTGCAGCGCTTCGGAATCGGAAACACAACCGGCATTGAGCTGCCCAACGAGTCCGCCGGTCTGTTGCCAGTGCTAGAGCAGTGGTCCGGAGGAACGTTTGCGAACCTACCAATTGGGCAGGGAATGAGCTGGACAGCGCTTCAGATGGCCAGCGTCTATCAAACGCTTGCCAACGGTGGCGAGCGGATTACGCCTCGCATTATCCGCAGCATTGAAAGTGCAGAGGGCACACCGCTGGAACAGCCCGAGCCTGAGCGGCATCGTGTGGTGTCGGAGGCGACGGCACGCACAGTCGTGGACATGTTCCGTTCCACGTTCCAAAACGACCCGGCAGGGATCAACAACGGTACCGCCCAGAACAGCCAACTTCCTGGCTATCAGCTTTCGGGCAAGACTGGTACCGCGCAAAAGGTGAATCCTGAGACTGGCGCCTACTCGCAAAACCAGTTCTGGATTACGTTTGCTGGCATCGCGCCTGCGAACGATCCGCGATTTGTCGTGGCCGTCATGCTTGATGAGCCGCAGCGAGGTACACGAGAAGGCGGAGCCGGTGGACAGTCGGCAGGTCCGGTGTTTACTGAAATCGCCAGCTGGCTGATCAATAGGGAGAACTTGCCGCCTAGCCCAGAAGCGGACCAGTACGTTTTGCAAGCCCAGTAGGGAAGTTTCACAATGAATGACATGACGCAGACAACACCGAACGCGCCTACCCTGGAGGCGCTTGCAGCGCTGTCTGGTGGGACGCTCCACAACGCCCCAGATCAGCCGCTGCACATTGAAGAGATTGCACTCGATTCGTCGAAGATTGCCCCAGGCGGACTGTTCGCAGCTTTGCCCGGCACCCGCGTGCATGGTGCAACGTTTGCAAAGCAGTGCCCAGCGGGCGCCATCTTTACTGACAATGCAGGCGCGAAGATCCTCGAGGGCCAAGGGGAAACGCGGCCGGTGCTGGTCGTCGAAGACGTTCGCGAAGTTCTCGGCGATGTGTCAGCCGAGGTGTATGGTCACCCATCCGAGCACATGACGCTGCTCGGGGTTACTGGCACGTCTGGCAAGACTACCGTGACGTACATGCTGGAGAAGGGGCTTGAGGCAGCAGGAGCGAAGGTTGGTCTGATTGGCACCACCGGCACGAAGATTCTCGGCGAATACGTTCCAACGTCCCTGACTACCCCGGAAGCCCCGACGCTGCAGGCTCTGTTCCGCCGCATGCTGCAGGCTGGAGTGACGCACGTAGTGATGGAGGTTTCTTCCCACGCGCTCATGCTTGGCAGGGTGAGTGGCACGTCTTTCGATGTCGCTGGGTTTACAAACCTGAGCCAGGATCACCTGGACTTCCATAAAACAATGGAGGAGTACTTTGAGGCGAAGGCGCTCTTCTTTGACCCGACGTCGCGCAGTGCCGCGAAACGCGCGGTAGTTTGCGTCGATGACGAGTGGGGCGAGCGCATGGCTGACCGGGCACAGCACCCGGTTCGCGTTGGCACCCACGGGCAGGCTGGGGTCGACGTGAGCGCGAAGCAGCTGTCCGCAGACAAGACTGGCGCGCAAGAGATTTCCTTATCGACGCCCACTTCGACCCACACGTTGACGCTGCAAATGCCGGGCGCGTTCAACGTGGCTAACGCTGCCTTGGCAACCGCTATGGCGTACACCGCCGACGTTGATGTAGATGCATTCATGAAGGGCCTATCAAAAGCGCAGGTCCCTGGACGTATGGAACGCATTGACTGCGGGCAACCGTTTGTTGCAGTCGTGGACTACGCGCATAAGCCTGCGGCCATCGCGGCCGTGCTGGATACGCTCCGAAAGCAAGTGGCTGGGCGCGTCGGCATTGCTGTTGGCGCCGGCGGGGACAGGGATGCGTCGAAACGCGTCATTATGGGCCGCGAATCTGCGCAGCGTGCTGACTTCGTAGTGGTGACTGATGATAACCCGCGTACAGAGGACCCAGCATCGATCCGCGCGGAGGTGCTGCGTGGTGCATTGGAACTCGCGGATGCTCCCCACCACCCGGAGGTGCGTGAAATCGGCGACCGCGCTGCGGCGATTGACGCTTTGGTGCAGTGGGCACAGCCGGGAGATGCGGTCATTGTCGTTGGCAAGGGGCATGAAGTCGGCCAGATTGTTGGCACTACGACGCACCACTTCGATGATCGGGAAGAGATGCGTCGCGCCCTAGAAACTTTCGCGAGGTAACAGTAGATAATGATTGCATGTTCGTTGGGTGAGATCGCCGAGATCGTCGGGGGAACGCTGTCGAAGGAGGCGGACCCCGAGGCGAAAGTATCGGGTGGCGTCGAGTTTGATTCGCGGAAGGTGTCTGAGGGCGACCTTTTCCTTGCGCTGAAAGGCGCGAGGGTTGATGGACACGACTTCATCGGCACGGCATTGGAGCAGGGTGCGGTAGCCGCGCTCACCACGCGCGACGTGGGTGCTCCTGCGGTGATCGTTCCGTGCGCCGAGGTTCGGCCAGATGACAACTCTGACTTGGCTGCGAGTGACCCAACGGGCAGTGCACTCGGTGTTGTCGCGGGCTTTTCGAAGCTCGCAGCGCACGTGGCTCGCCGCCTAGTTCGCGAACACGGACTCACAATTGTCGGCGTGACAGGATCGGCGGGGAAGACCTCGACGAAAGACCTGATCGCTGCGGTGCTTCGCCACAAAGGCGAGACCGTGGCTCCTCCGGGATCCTTTAATAACGAGATCGGTCACCCGTACACGGTGCTGCGCTGCACACAGGAGACGGCGTTTTTGGTGGCGGAGATGTCCGCGAGGGGCATTGGGCACATCGCGCATCTTGCAAAGATTGCCCCGCCATCAATCGGCGTGGTGCTCAACGTTGGCTCCGCACACCTTGGGGAGTTTGGCTCGCGCGAGGCGATTGCTCAGGCGAAGGGCGAGTTAGTCGAATCACTCCCTGATGCGGATCACGGTGGAATCGCCATCTTGAACGCCGATGACCCATTTGTTGCAGGTATGCGCCCCCGCACAACTGCGAAGGTGTGGATGTTTTCGGCTGAGGGATCGCCCGAAGCAGACTTTTTTGCTACGGACATCTCATTGGACGAGGTTGCCCGAGCATCGTTTGTGATGCACACGCCAGACGGGCAACAGCACCGAGTTCGCTTGGGCGTGCACGGCGCCCACCAGGTTGGCAACGCGCTTGCTGCGGCGGCAGTCGGTTTCGGCGCGGGCATGCAGCCTGAAGCGATCGCGGCAGCGCTGAGCCAGGCACGGACCGTATCCGTGAACCGCATGGATGTGCGCACCCGCGAGGATGGCGTGACTGTCATTAACGACGCGTACAACGCAAACCCTGAATCAATGCGTGCCGGGATCGCAGCGCTTGCGTCGACGGCTGCCGCACACCCAGGGGCGCGCTCGATAGCGGTGCTCGGTGAGATGGGCGAGCTCGGCGAGGAGTCCGCGTCAGCCCACGCCGAGCTCGCCGCAGAACTGGTAAAGCACAACATCACGGACCTCGTAGCAGTGGGGCAAAGTGACGCGATGGAATCGCTGGCGCAAGCGGCACAGCAGCAGGGCATCGCCACACAGTCTGTTGCCGATAGTGCCGAGGCAAGCAACGCTGTCGAAGCTACGATTGCCACTGCCACACCCCCGCCAGCAGTGGTGCTGGTCAAAGCGTCGAACGCCCAAAAGTTGTGGGTGGTGGCTGAACAACTCATGCGCACCCGTACGCTTGACAGTCAAAGTAAGTCAACCAATGAGAATGAAGCAAGGTAGCAGTCTCACATGATTCAAGTAATTGTCGCAGGAGTTATTAGCTTCCTCGTTTCCATTTTTGTCACACCTTTGTTGATTCGGTATTTCCACCGCCGCGAGATCGGCCAGGAAATTCGGGAGGACGGGCCGCAGTCGCACGCGCGGAAGCGCGGCACCCCAACGATGGGTGGCATCGCTATTTTGCTCGCGATCACGCTGGGCTACTTGGCTAGCTCGATTGTCGCGCTGGCCACTAACCACGCGGCGTTTACCGCGAGCGGCGTCATCGTGCTGGGCTTGACATTGGCGCTTGGCCTGGTCGGGCTTGCCGACGACGGTATTAAACTCTTCATGAAGCGCAATCTCGGTTTGAATAAGACTGCGAAGCTTGTGTCCCAGTTTGCAATTGCCATTGTTTTCGGCCTGCTGATCACGCGATTCCCTGACGAGAACGGCTTGACGCCAGGCTCGACCCTGCTCAGTTTTGTGCGCGATATCGAAACGATTGACATCGCGGTCGGCGGCGGAATCCTTGGCGCAATCCTGTTCCTGATCTTTATTTACATTCTGCTGGCTGCTTGGTCGAACGCGGTAAACCTCACCGACGGGCTCGACGGGTTGGCCGCTGGTACGACTGCTCTGGTGATGGCCGCGTACACCATGATCACGTTCTGGCAGTTCCGGAATTCTTGCGAGGCAGCGCTGGCAGCGGGTTGCTACAACGTCCGCGACCCGCTTGACTTGGCGGTGCTTGCGGCTGCAGGCTTCGGTGCCTGCGTTGGATTCCTGTGGTGGAACGCGTCCCCGGCTAAGATTTTCATGGGTGATACGGGTTCGCTGGCGCTCGGTGGCCTCGTAGCGGGCCTGTCAGTGGCATCCAAGACCGAGCTTCTGATGATCATCATCGGCGCACTCTTCGTACTCGAGGCAGCCTCGGTGGTCATCCAGGTGGCATCGTTTAAGTCTACCGGCAAGCGCGTGTTCCGGATGGCGCCGTTCCACCACCACTTTGAGCAAGGAGGCTGGGCGGAGACAACCGTGGTTGTGCGCTTCTGGCTCATCGCTGCGATGGCGGTCGCGCTCGGCACCGCAATTTTCTACGGTGAATGGCTCACACAGAACGGAGTGACGCTGTCATGATGGATACGAGTGTGATCCCCGCAGAGATTTCCCGTGGCGTGCTGCTGGCTGGAGCGGGCGTTTCGGGCCGAGGGGTGCTCGGTATGCTCCAGCAGGTCGGCGTTCCATGCATCGTCGCGGACGACAGCGAGGAAAACCGCGAGTTCGCTGAGCGCACGTGGGGAGTGCGGGCCGTCGATACGCAGCTGGCACACGAGTACTTCGGTGAGGTCGGGGTAGTAGTGACGTCTCCAGGGTGGAGGCCCGACACGCCGCTGCTTGTCGACGCCGCCTCGGCCCAACTCGATGTCATCGGTGATGTCGAGCTGTGCTACCGGTTGGATCGCGCGGGCGTGTTCGGGCCACCGCGCGAGTGGCTCGTTGTGACAGGCACGAACGGTAAAACCACCACTACTGGCATGCTCGCAGCCATGATGCAGGAGGCATCGTCCCGCACTGGTAAGCGTGCGTTGGCGTGCGGCAACATCGGTACCGCCGTGGCTGACGCAGTGGCGGATCCCCAGCGTGTCGACGTGCTCGTGGTCGAGCTGTCCAGTTTCCAGCTGCATTGGTCGAGCCAGCTCGTTCCCAACGCGGCAGTTCTACTCAACCTTGCGGACGACCACATTGACTGGCACGGCTCATTCGAGGCGTACGCGGCTGCGAAAGCGAAGGTGCTCAAAGCCCCGAACGCCGTGGTCGGCATCGATGACGAGCACGTGCAAGCGATCGTGGCACAGAATGACCGCAAGCAATTCTTCGGTTTTACGCTCGGCCAGCCCGAAGAGGGCCAGGTCGGTGTTATCGACGGCAAGCTCGTTGCGCGCCGCGACGGCTCGGTCCTTCAACTGGCAGATACGAATGGCATTGAACCCGCGGGTGCTGCAGGCGTGCTGGACGCAGGCGCCGCCGCTGCCGTGGCGTTGCTGTGTGGTGCGACACCCTCTGAGATTCGTGAAGCACTCGCAGGCTTCCACGTTGCGGGGCATCGCGGAGCCGTGGTCCACGAGGCGAACGGCGTTCGGTGGATCGACAACTCGAAGGCGACGAACCCGCACGCGGCTGATTCGGCGTTGACCGGGGCGGGCACCGTCGTGTGGGTTGCAGGTGGTCAGCTGAAGGGCGCTGCGATTGATGAGGTCGTCGAAAAACATGTGGGGCACATGCGTGCCGTAGCGCTGCTTGGGGTCGACCGCATGGAAATTTACGACGCCGTCAAGCGGCTGGCACCTGACCTGCCTATCTTTGCGACAGACTCGACTGACCCTGAGGCGGCAATGGATGCCGTGGTTCGCTTTGCTGGAGAGCACGCGCAGCCTGGCGATAGCGTTGTGCTGGCACCGGCTGCCGCGAGCCTGGACATGTATCCGGGTATGTCTGCGCGTGGCGACGCGTTTCGTGCGGCCGCCAAGCGACACTTTTCACTACAGTAACTTGAGACACAGCAGTGTTCGAAGCGAAGGGTAATGAGGTGCCATGAAGCGAAATCGTCGACAGCAACCGCCGGCGCGTGCGCCAAAGACTGGCACCCGCGACGTGCCTCAAAGCGCACTGGGCAGGGCACATACGTCGTTCATTGCGGCGCTTGAGCAGCGGCCCCTCATTGACTACACCGTGATTCGGACCGTGGTGCTGGTGCTGGCTGCGTTGGGCGTCGTGATGGTGATGAGCTCGTCGATGGCGTCATCGTTCGCTGCTTCGAGCAGTGTGTGGTCGACTGCGCTTCGGCAATCCCTGATGGTGCTGGCGGGCCTTGTCTTGTTTTGGGTTTCGCTGTTGGTCCCGCCCGAGCGCATCCGGAGGCTGGCCACGCCACTATTCCTATTCGCGGTGTTCCTGCTGGTACTGGTGCTGCTAATCGGTACCGGACGTGAGGAAGTCGGTTCGCAATCGTGGCTGATGTTCGGCTCGTTGACGATGCAGCCTTCTGAGTTCGCCCGTGTGGCTATTGCAATTTGGGGTGCTGCGGTGCTGTCGAAGAAGCAGCCGCCAGCATCGGCGCCTGCGTGGCAGTCGCCGACCGCACAGTTCTTGCTTGGAGCGGGCGTGTGCATCCTCCTGATTGCGAAGCAGGGTGACGCCGGCATGACCATGTCGTTTGCCGCCATCGTGATCTTTGTGCTGTGGTTCGCAGGCTTCCCGCTCAAGGCCATCGGCATCCTCTGCGGGCTCATCGGTGCTGCAGCGGTCATGTTGTTCCTGCTTGGCGGCTTCCGCTCGCAACGCTTCCACGTCTACTTCGAGGCGCTGTTCGGAAACTTCAGCGATACTCGCGGTGCTGCGTTCCAGACGCACCAAGGATTCCTTTCTCTTGCCGACGGCTCCCTCTTCGGCGTCGGCCTCGGACAGTCCCGCGCGAAGTGGTTCTACCTCCCAGAGGCTCGAAACGACTTCATCTTCGCCGTCATCGGCGAAGAGCTCGGTATGTGGGGCGGCATTATGGTGATCGCCCTGTTTGCTGCCCTTGGCTACTTCGGTTTGCGCACTGCGCAACGCGCACAGACATCGTTCCAGGGACTCGCCGCTGCCTCGTTAACAGCAGGCGTAGTTTCGCAGGCGTTCATTAACATCGGGTACGTCGTCGGCCTTGTGCCGGTGACGGGTATTCAGCTGCCGATGTTGTCCGCCGGTGGTACCTCGGCAGTGATTACCTTGTGGTCGATGGGCATGCTGGCCTCCATTGCCCGCCACGAGCCCGACGCAGTCTCGGCCATGCAGAACTACGGGCGCCCACGCTTCGACAGAATGCTGTTCGTCCCGGAGCCGAAGGCGACGGCACAGCTGCGCGCGACTCGCGCGGAGCGAACTCGTACACATGAGCAGTCACGCCGAGAGCAACGGTACGGAGTGCCTGTTGCTCACCGAGTTGCCCCAGACGACCGTGCTCAGCGGCACTCGCCCCGGCCCACCAGGAATGTCGAGGTAACGCAACGGAGACCACGACCGAACCAATCAGAGCGACGCCGGTACCGTTAGGTGGCCGTCGAAAAGGAAAGGACGGGATCCATCATGGACAAGACCCAGCACACAGTGGTGCTCGCAGGGGGAGGCACCGCGGGCCATATTGAACCGGCACTCGCGGTAGGCGAGGTGCTTCGTGAACAGTACGGCGCAAATGTGATTGCGCTCGGAACTGAGCGTGGTCTGGAAACCACTATCGTCCCCGCGCGCGGCTTTGACCTTCAACTCATTGACCCTGTGCCGATCCCGCGCAAGAAGCCATGGAAGCTTCTTGGCGTGCCGTTCAAACTTGCGCGTTCCGTGCACCAAACACGGAAGGTGATGAAGGATTCAAAGGCTGAGGCAGTCTTTGGTACGGGTGGCTATGTGTCGGCGTCTGCGTACCTTGCCGCGGCATCGTTGCGCCTACCATTTTTCGTCTTGGAAACGAACGCGTTGGCGGGCATGGCCAATAAGCTTGGCGTCAAGCTAGGTGGTGTCGGGATTAACGCCGTGGCGAACTCGGGGATGCCGGGTGATGTCGTGGGGATCCCGGTGCGTCCGGGAGTGGGCGTCGATACGGATGGAGCGAAAGCGCTGCGTGGGTACAAGATGTGGGACCTTGATCCGGACAAGCCGGTGGTTCTGATTACCGGTGGGTCCCAGGGTGCGGTGAGCATCAACCGGGCTGTTGCCGGGGCCATCGAGGACATCACGGCGCGCGGGTACCAGGTGCTGCACGCCTACGGCAGAAAGAACGACGCCCCGAAGCCACACGAAGGCTACACGGCGGTGCCGTACATCGACGACATGGAAGCTGCGTATGCCGTGGCGGACATGGTTGTGTGTCGCTCCGGCGCCATGACCGTGGCGGAAAACTCAGCCGCTGGCCTGCCAGCCGTTTACATCCCACTGCCGCACGGCAACGGCGAACAGGGGCTTAACTCGGCGCACCTGGTAGCTACCGGGGCGGCAATGCGTATCGATGACGCCGAGCTCACCCCAGACGCGCTTGCCCGCAGCGTCAACGAGATTTTGGGTCGGCCAGAGCAAATGCAGCGCATGCGAGAAGCGCTCGAGCACTCTGGCGCGGGTAGTGTGGCAGAAGATCTCGCTGCACGGATCATTGCGACTATCACAAAGGAGTAACACCGTCATGTCTTCCGAACACACCACCGCGCCTGGTTCTGTGGATCTTTCCCGCGTACATCTGGTTGGTATCGGTGGCGCTGGCATGAGCGGTGTCGCCCACATCCTGCTTGACCGCGGGGCAGTAGTGACCGGGTCCGATGTGAAAGACTCCCGTCCAGTGCGTGCGTTGCGCTCGCAAGGTGCACAGGTCGCAGTCGGACACGACGCCGCGAACCTCGAGCTGACGGGGCAACTTCCGACCGTCGTGGTCACCAGCTTTGCTGCGATTCCGAAAGATAATCCGGAGTTGGTGCGTGCGAAGGAGGAGGGAATTCCTGTGATTCGCCGCTCAGATCTGCTCGGCGAGTTGATGGACGGTTACACGCAGCTCCTGCTAGCAGGCACGCACGGCAAGACGTCCACGACGTCCATGACCGTGGTGGCGTTGCAGGCTGCGGGGGAGGACCCTTCCTTTGCAATTGGCGGACAGCTCAACAAGGCCGGCACCAATGCCCACCACGGTGCGGGCGATATTTTCGTGGCGGAGGCGGACGAGTCCGATGCTTCGTTGCTTCGCTACAAACCAAATATCGCCGTTATCACCAACATTGAGCCTGACCACCTGGACTACTTCGGGACGCGCGAGGCATACTTCAAGGTGTTCGACGACTTCGCCGATCGCGTGCAGCCCGGCGGTTTCCTCGTCGTTTGTATGGATGACGAGCACGCTGCAAGCTGTGGTGAGCGCGCATTGCAGCGCGGCATCAACGTCGTCGGCTACGGCACTGAAGCAGCGGCTGCAGCGCACCCAGACATTCCGGCAGGTGCAGTAGTTATAGAAGAGCGTATCGACGGCTCCTACGTCGACGTGCGTGCTCGACTCAACACCGGCGGCGCATCTGCTGAGTACTCCTACCGCCTGTCGATCCCCGGCCGGCACATGGTGCTCAACTCCCTGGCCGCGCTGTTGTCCTCGACGCTGGCGGGTGCGGAACCTGAACGGATTGCAGCGGGGCTGAGCGGGTTCTCCGGTGTCCGGCGCCGCTTCGAGTTTAAGGGCCTCGTAGAGGACGGGCCGTTCGCAGGTACCCGTGTCTACGACGACTACGCGCACCACCCAACCGAGGTCACCGCTGTGTTGACGGCGGCGCGGGAGAAAGTCGAGTCTGAGGGCAAGGGTGCGCGCGTCGTGGTGTGCTTCCAACCGCACCTGTACTCGCGCACACAGAACTTTGCCCAAGAGTTTGCTGACGCCCTCTCACTCGCGGATGTCGTCATGGTGCTGGACATCTTCGGCGCACGCGAAGCGCCCGTTGAAGATGTGACCAGCAGGCTCATTACTGACAAGATGGATAGCTCGGTGCCGGTAGTGCTTGAGCCCAATTTCCTCGCAGTACCGGTGACACTGGCATCAATGGTTCGTCCTGGGGACGTCATCCTAACGATGGGCGCTGGGTCGGTGACAATGCTCGCCGATGAGATCCTCGCGCAACTTCGGCAGACGGAGGTTTAGCGTGACAGAGCAGACAGAGCAGGAAGCCTTCGAGTCGGACCACCTCGACGAGTTTGGTGATGAGGACGCTCAAACGCGCAGCAAGAGCAAGCGCAAGCGTCGCTTCGCTATCGCGGGAGCTGTCATCGCTGGTCTCGCTGTGTGCGGAATTGCGTTGCCGTTTACACCGTTGATGCCGGTGAAGGGTGTGGTTGTTGATGGCAACGACGTGCTCACGCCCGAGGCGGTGCAAGCCCAGTCCGACATTGAGCTGGGCACGCCTATGGGGCTGGTCAAGGTGCGCCGTGCTGCTGAGAACATCGTGCAGGACCCGTGGGTGGACGTTGTCACGGTGCACCGCGACTGGCCAAGCACTGTGAGAGTTGACCTCAAAGAGCGTGTCGCAGTGGCGTACTTGCAGCAGCCGGACGGGGCGCATCTGATCGATACTGAGGGCAAGGATTTTCTGATCGCTGAACCGCCGGTTGGGGCGATGGAGCTCGTGGGGGTCGACGTCGAGAACAAGGAGCAGATGCGGGACGCTGTGGCGATCGCGGCGTCGATAAGCAGTGGTGCGCGTGCGCAAGTTGCCGCTTTGGAGGCGAATGGCCGGTACTCATTCGTGCTGCGGTTACACGACAACCGCCGCGTGGTGTGGGGCGCCTCAGAAGACAATGCGAATAAATCACTGGCCTTTGAAACCGTTTTGCAACGCGAGGGCGCCGAGTTCAATATTTCTAATCCGGAGCTGATTACCGCGCGGTAGCGGTGTAAAACCCCAGGTCAAAACCCTAAAGTAAAGGTTTAGGGTCGAGACACGCCGAGGGAAACAATAAATTTTTTCGTGTTTTCGCCCATGATGGGATGCGTTACCGCAATTGTTGAAGTTCTAAGAAGTTTTGAAAGGCGAGACACTATCCATGACCTCTCCCGCAAACTACCTCGCCATGATCCGCGTCGTCGGTGTCGGTGGCGGTGGCGTTAACGCTGTCAACCGCATGATCGAAGAGGGCCTGAAAGGTGTGGAGTTCGTTGCGATCAACACGGACTCGCAGGCACTGCTCTTTACGGATGCAGACACCAAGCTCGACATCGGGCGTGAGGCGACTCGCGGACTTGGCGCCGGTGCAAACCCTGAGGTTGGCCGGACCTCCGCTGAGGACCACAAGCAGGAAATCGAAGAGTCGCTGAAGGGCTCGGACATGGTCTTCGTGACCGCTGGCGAGGGCGGCGGTACGGGTACTGGCGCTGCACCAGTTGTCGCGGGTATCGCGAAGAAGATGGGTGCGCTGACCATTGGCGTTGTCACCCGTCCGTTCACGTTCGAGGGTAAGCGGCGCACCCGTCAGGCGCTCGAGGGCATCGCGAACCTGAAGGAAGTGTGCGACACCGTCATTGTCATTCCGAACGACCGACTGTTGCAGCTGGGTGATTCGGACCTGTCCATGATGGATGCATTCCGCGCTGCGGATGAGGTGCTCTACAACGGTGTTCAGGGTATTACGAACCTGATCACCATTCCGGGCATGATTAACGTCGACTTCGCAGACGTGCGCTCGGTGATGGCCGACGCCGGCTCCGCCCTGATGGGCGTCGGCTCCTCCCGCGGTGAAAACCGCGTGATGAATGCGATGGAGCAGGCGATCAACTCGCCACTGCTGGAAACCACGATGGAGGGCGCGAAGGGCGTGCTCATTTCCGTTGCTGGTGGTTCCGATCTCGGCCTGAACGAGACGAGTGCCGCAGCGTCCATCGTCGAAGAGAAGGCAGACGACGACGCGAACATCATCTTCGGCACGATCATCGACGACAACCTCGGTGACGAGGTGCGCGTCACGATTATCGCAACTGGCTTCGACGAGAAGGCCAACGCTCGCCCGGATGCCCAGCAGCCGGTCGATGCTGCAGCCGCATCGGCGGAAGAAGGCGCGGCGCCGTCTCCATCGCGTGGTTCACTGTTTGAGGATCGAGCTCCGGAGACGGAACGCGACGACTCCTACCAGGCGCGTCACCGCTACGAGCCGCACCGCTCGGGCCTCTTCACCGGCGGGGAGTCCGAATCCTCCTATGAGCGTCGTGGACGCGAGGAGCGCGGCGGCGATGATTTTGACGTCGATGTCCCTGATTTCTTGCGTTAGTCTGGGAGCATGACTGACTCTCTTCTCGACGTAGAACAACGCCCCGTCCGCATGGTGTTTACAAGCCGTGCGGGCGGGGCGTCGTCGTCCCCATATGACTCTTTCAATCTTGCGCTGCACGTCGGGGATGACCCGGAGGCCGTACGCGCGAACCGCGCGCGGCTTGCATCGCTGCTCGGGGTTGATGTGGGGCGCTTCGTGTGGATGGAGCAGCTCCACACGCCGAACGTGACGGTGGTGGACGGGCCGCAGTCTGAGCCTGTCGAGGCTTCTGATGCCATCGTAACCACGACCCCGAACCTCGCCCTGTGCGTGCTGGTCGCTGACTGTACGCCGGTGCTGTTGGCAGACCCCGTCGCTGGAGTGATTGCCGCGGTGCACGCTGGGCGTCTTGGGGCGCGAAACGGCATCGTGAAGAAGACCGTTGAAACAATGCGTGACCTGGGTGCTCAGCCTTCACAGATGCAGGCGCTGCTCGGCCCTGCAGCTGCGGGAGCGTCATACGAAGTGCCTGCTGATATGGCAGCGGATGTTGAGCGCAAGCTGCCAGGCTCCCGGACCACTACGCATGCAGGGACCACTGGGCTTGACATCCGTGCCGGTATTCGGCGCCAGCTCACTGAGCTCGGTGTGCAGCGAATTGACGTAGATCCGCGCGATACCATCGCGGACGAGGACTTCTTTTCGTACCGGAGAGAATCCACAACTGGGCGCCAAGCAGGCGTTATTTGGCTAACTGGAGTGAAATAAATGAGCACAACTGATATTGCAAGCAACCTTGCCAAGGTGCAGGAGCGTATCCGCTCCGCGGAGCGTGCCGCGGGTCGCGAGCCGGGAAGCGTGGAACTGCTACCAGTGACGAAGTTTCACCCGTGCTCGTCGATTGAGATACTTGCCGCGGAAGGTATTCGCCTGGTGGGGGAGAACCGAGAGCAGGAAGCGAGCGCCAAGGTCGCGACTCTGCGCGAGCACGGGGTCGACTGTGGTATCGCGATGATCGGGCAGATCCAGTCGAAGAAGGCGAACGCAGTGGCGCGATGGGCGAGTGAGGTTCACTCGGTGGATTCCTTGAAGTTGGCGAAGGGACTCGAGCGTGGCATGGCGCTCGCCCTTGAGCGGGGTGATCGGACGTCCGAAATCCTGCCGTGCCTTGTTCAGGTTTCTGCAGACGGCGACGAAAGCCGTGGCGGTGTCGCGGTGGAGAAGATCGCCGAGTTGGTTGAAGCGCTCGAGGGGGCTGAGCACCTCCAGTTCGACGGGTTTATGGTTGTGCCACCGCTAGATGCAAACGCCAGCGAGGTATTCGACCAGGTCCGCGAGCTGCGAGACACCTACGCGGCCAAGCTTGGGCGACCCCTGCGTTTCTCGGCGGGGATGTCCGCGGACTTTGAAGAAGCCATCGCGCATGGCTCGGATGTCGTGCGTGTCGGAACGGCGGTGATGGGGCCGAGGCCCGTAGTCTAAAAACCTAATCCGGAATTACATAGAGGTAATTTCTGCCCCGTCAGCACAGGCAACAAACGAGGAGCACCCAGATGTCTATTATCGGCAGCGCGAAAGAATTTTTCGGTCTTGGCCCGTTCAACGAAGATGACCCCTACTTCGATGAAGTGCAGTACGACGAGCGCGAGAACACTCGCGAGGAATCGACGAGACCTTCGCGCACATCTGAGTACGGCAGCGAGGATCGCTACCGCTCCTCAGCTACCCGTGACTACGCGGATCGCGCACCGAAGTCCTACACTCCCCAGGTCGTGTCCACTGCTCCGCGCAATTACAACGATGCGAAGGATATCGGCGAGCCGTTCCGTGATGGCGATGCCGTGATTATGGAGCTGACGGATCTCGACCCCCACGATGCAAAGCGCATCGTCGACTTTGCCGCTGGTCTGTGCTTCGCACTTCGTGGCAACATGTACAACCTGAGCAGGGGCGTTGAGACCCGCCGACGAGTCTTCGCGATCGTTCCGGAAAACGCCCGTTTGACCGAAGTTGAGCTGCAGCACACAGCGCGTCTTCGCTAATCGACGTCCAGCTCTGCGAAACATCAAGAAGAACAGGTAGTGTGTGACCCGTGTCTTTATTCGGAGCAATTCTTTACGCCGCGCTTGGGTTGTACTCCCTGATTGTGGTCATCCGCATCATTGTCGAGATGGTGCAATCCTTCTCGAAGCAGTTTGATCCACCAAGTTGGTTTATGGTCGTTGCGGAAGGCATGTTCGTGGTCACGGACCCGCCTGTGAAGTTCTTCCGCAAACTCATTCCGCCCATGCGTATGAGTGGCGGCGTTGGGATAGACGTCAGTGTGATCGTACTGTTCGTGGCGATTATGCTGCTCCAGATGCTGGTACGGGTCACCATGTTGTAATAGTGAGCTTGGATTGAGGCACCTACATTGGTAGGTGCCTTTTTTGCTTAATTTTCCCGTAATTTATGCCCGGATCGACATCAATTATTGGGCATCGGGGGCAGAAAAGGGGTATAACTGGCGGTGATGCCTGGTGCGTGTGAACCTATGCGTTACTATGGATCGATAAAAGAATGACGAACTATTAGATTTTAGGGTTCGCTTCCCGTAGCGTGGGAGGCAATCTGTGTTCGCGACATTGCGGACACAATATCGACATCGAAGGGAACGCCAATGCCGCTGACACCAGCAGACGTGCACAATGTCGCTTTCAGCAAACCACCAATTGGTAAGCGGGGCTACAACGAGGACGAGGTTGACCAGTTCCTGGACCTCGTGGAAGACACGCTTGCGCAACTGCAAGATGAGAACGATGACCTTCGGGCCCGTGTCGAAGAGCTCGGTGCTGGTGGGTCTGCTGCCCCGGTTGCTCCTGCGGCCGCGTCCAGCGATGTCGACGAAGCTGAGATTGAAAAGCGAGTTGAGAAGAAGGTTCGTGCTGAGTACGAGCAGAAGCTCCGTGCTGCGCAGGAGGCAAAGGTAGCGGCTGAGAAGGACGCTCAGGCTGCGAAGCAGGAAGCGGCAAAGGCTCGCCAGGACGCGGAACAGGCTGCAAAGCAGGCTAAGCAGGCGCCAAAGGCTGCCGCCGCACCGCAGCAGGCTGCGGCTGTCGACCAGAATGCAGCATCCGCCGATACGCACATGCAGGCGGCGAAGGTGCTTGGGCTCGCGCAGGAGATGGCAGACCGCCTCACCAACGACGCGCAGGCAGAGGCCCGCTCGATGCTCGACGAGGCCCGTGGTTCCGCAGAGCGTCAGCTGGCAGATGCCGAGGCACGCTCGAAGAAGCAGCTGTCTGAGGCAGAGACGCATTCCCGCGAGCAGATCCAGGCAGCTGAGCGTAAGGCTGCTGAGACGAAGCAGTCGGCTGAGGCTCGTGCACAGCAGCTCGTTGCAGACGCCGAGAAGAAGGCTGAGGAAACCACCAACGAAGCTAACTCGCGCGCTGAGGCGCAGATTCGCCAGGCTGAGGAGCAGGCAACGAAGCTGCGCACCGAGGCTGAGCGTAAGCACACCGAGATCATGAACACGGTGAAGCAGCAGCAGACCGCCCTCGAGAACCGCATCGCTGAGCTGCGCACCTTCGAGCGCGAGTACCGCACTCGCCTGCGCACACTGCTCGAGTCCCAGCTGGAGGAGCTTGAGACCCGTGGCACGTCCGCTCCGAGCGGCGACGCTGGCAATAAGTAGTTTCTTTCAAACATCAGCCACCATTCACTGCGGTGAGTGGTGGTTGTTGCCATTTCTGGGGGACAAAGGGCTAGAATGAGACAAGCTACGTGCTTCACCACCTGGTGGTGCGGTAGCGCGTGATGATCCGACCATCATCGGGGAGCGTTTCCGGAAGAACAGCTGTTGCGCTACAGTGCGCTATTGCTTAGTAGAACCGGACGTAATTAGGAAGCGTTATTTCTTTCACCGCAAATGAAGCGGAAGTTCGTCTCACGGCGGACTTCAAGCAGGGTGGTACCGCGTGGCGTTGTTCGCTGCGTCCCTGTGACAAGGTAAGCATTGTGCGTGAAGGAGAGACGGAGATGAGCAAGGTCGGAAGTGTCTACCCAAAGGTAGATCTGACCGGGGGAAGTGCCGCGTTTCCAAAAATGGAGGAGCAGGTACTGAAGTACTGGAACGAGGATGATACGTTCCAGGCATCGCTGAAGCAGCGCGAAGACTGCGAAGAATATGTGTTTAACGACGGCCCTCCGTTCGCCAACGGTTTGCCACACTACGGCCACCTGCTGACGGGCTACGTCAAGGACATCGTGCCACGCTACCGCACGATGGCTGGTTACTACGTTCCGCGCGTGTTTGGTTGGGACTGCCACGGCCTTCCCGCGGAGCTCGAGGCTGAGAAGCAGCTCGGCATCAAGGATAAGGCTGAGATCGAAAACATGGGTCTGGCACAGTTCAACGAGTACTGTGCCAAGTCCGTGATGCACTACGCCGATGAGTGGAAAGAGTATGTGACTCGCCAGGCTCGTTGGGTGGACTTCGATAACGGCTACAAGACGATGGAACTGCCGTACATGGAGTCCGTCATGTGGGCGTTTAAGACCCTGTATGACAAGGGGCTGATTTACCAGGGCTTCCGCGTGCTGCCGTACTCGTGGGCGGAGCATACTCCGCTGTCGAACCAAGAGACGCGTCTGGATGATTCTTACCGCAATCGGCAGGATCCGACCGTAACTGTAACGATGCCGTTTACGGGTGGGCGTGAAGGATTTGCTGCTGCGGAGACCTGGAAGCAGCACCCTGAGCTGCACGACGCAGCTGCGATCGCCTGGACCACTACGCCGTGGACGCTGCCGTCGAACTTGGCGCTTGCGGTCCATCCGGACGTTGAGTATTCGCTGGTCCGTGTTGGTGCGGACGGTGAAGAGGTGGTCGTCGGCAAGAAGCTGCTGCTGGCGACGGAGCTCATCGGCGCGTACGCGAAGGAGCTCGGCGAGGAGCGCGAGGTCGTTGCTACGTTCAAGGGTTCCGAGCTCGAGGGCTTGGAGTACGAGCCGGTCTTCGACTACTTCCGTGACCAGGAAAAGGCGTTCATGGTGTTGAACGCGGACTACGTGACCACCGAGGACGGCACGGGCGTTGTTCACCAGGCGCCTGCGTTCGGTGAAGACGATATGTACACCTGTCAGGAGTACGGCATCGATTTGGTGATTCCGGTTGATGCTGATGGTAAGTTCACCTCGCTGGTGCCGGAGTACGCAGGCAAGCTGGTTTTTGACGCGAACCGTGACATCATCCGTGACCTTCGTGCGAAGCAGCGCGTGGTCCGTGACCAGACGATTGAACACTCCTATCCGCACTCGTGGCGTTCAGGCGAGCCGCTGATCTACATGGCGCTTCCGGCGTGGTTTGTGAAGGTCACTGAGTTCCGCGACCGCATGGTGGAGCTGAACCAGGAGATCGACTGGATCCCATCGCACATTCGCGACGGCCAGTTCGGTAAGTGGTTGGAAGGCGCGCGTGACTGGAACATTTCGCGTACCCGCTACTGGGGCTCACCGGTGCCGGCGTGGGTGTCGGATAACCCGGAGTACCCGCGTGTGGACGTCTATGGGTCGCTCGAAGAGCTGGAGAAGGACTTCGGCGTTCGCCCGAAGTCGCTGCACCGCCCAGACATTGATGAGCTGGTCCGCCCGAACCCAGACGATCCGACCGGGAAGTCGATGATGCGTCGCGTGCCGGACGTGTTGGACTGCTGGTTTGATTCTGGTTCGATGCCGTTTGCGCAGTACCACTACCCGTTTGAGAATGTTGAGGAGCACGACGCTCGTCAGCCTGCGGACTTCATCGTGGAGTACTCGGGCCAGTCGCGTGGTTGGTTCTACGTGCAGCATGTCTTGGCGACGGCACTCTTCGACCGCCCGGCGTACAAGAAGGTCGTTGCGCACGGCATCGTGCTGGGCAATGACGGTCTGAAGATGTCGAAATCGAAGGGCAACTACCCGAACGTCAACGAGGTCTTCGACCGTGATGGTTCCGACGCGATGCGTTGGTTCCTCATGTCTTCGCCAATCCTTCGTGGCGGCAACCTCATCGTGACGGAGCAGGGCATCCGCGAGGGCGTGCGCCACGCGTTGCTGCCGATCTGGAACGCGTACACCTTCCTGCAGTTGTACTCCTCCGAGGAGGCAAAGTTCAGCGTCGATTCGCAGGATGTGCTGGACCGCTACATCTTGGCGAAGACGCATGACCTCGTGGCTGCGGTGAAGGAGGCGCTCGATGACACTCGCATCGCGGACGCATGTGACGAGGTCCGTCGCTTCGCTGACTCGCTGACGAACTGGTACGTGCGCCGGTCACGCGACCGTTTCTGGTCGGGTCAGGAGGAGCATCCTGAGGCGTTTGACACGCTGTACACGGTCCTGGAGATCCTGACCCGTGTGACGGCGCCACTGCTGCCGTACATCAGTGAGGTCATCTGGCGTGGCCTGACCGGGGGTCGCTCGGTGCACTTGGCGGACTTCCCGTCCGCGGATGCAATCCCGGCGGACCCTGCACTGGTCAGCGCGATGGATGCAACGCGCGCGGTGTGCTCCGCTGCTTCGTCGGTGCGTAAGTCGAAGAAGCTGCGCAACCGCTTGCCACTGCCGAAGCTCACGGTGGCGCTGGCGGGCTCGGACCAGCTGCAGGACTTCGCGTCCGTGATCAAGGATGAGGTCAACGTGAAGGAAGTCGTGCTGACTGACGACGTCGACTCCGTTGGTTCCTTCGAGGTTGTGGTGAACGCGAAGGTCGCGGGTCCAACGCTGGGCCGTGACGTACAGCGCGCTATCAAGAACGTCAAGGCTGGCAACTACGTCCGTGAAGGCGAAAACGTTGTTGTCGACGGCGACATCGTGCTCACCCCGGAGCTCTACACCGAGCGCCTGGTGGCTGAGGACCCGACGAGCACCGCTCGAGTTGACGCTACCGATGACGTCGTTGGCCTGGTCGTGCTTGATACGGAGCTGACCGAGGAACTCGAGGCCGAGGGCTGGGCAGCAGACGTGATTCGTGGTCTGCAGGATGCTCGTAAGCAGGAAGGCTACGAGGTCTCTGACCGCATCTCGGTACAGCTGTGCGTACCTTCCGACAAGGTCGAGTGGGCGCAGCGCCACGCTGAGCACATCGCGCATGAGACGCTCGCGACGTCCTTCGAGATCGTCGAGACGCTCAACGGCGAGGCGCACACGATTCACGAAGGTGTGAGCGCAGCGATTGCTAAGCAGTAATTTGCGATGAAACGTTGGGTCCTGCACATCGACATGGATGCGTTCTACGCATCCTGTGAGCAGCTCACACGCCCAACGTTACGTGGACGCCCCGTCCTCGTTGCTGGTGTCAACGGGCGGGGCGTTGTCGCGGGCGCAAGCTATGAAGCCCGCAAGTATGGGGCGCGTTCCGCAATGCCGACCCACCAAGCTGCGAAGCTGGTGGGTCCGCGAGCGGTGCTCGTTGCCCCGCGGCGCCCGGTGTACAAGGTGGCGTCGCAACGCGTGTTTGAAATCATTGAGCGCAGGGTCAGCGTCGTGGAGCAGCTCTCTATCGACGAGGCGTTCATGGAGCCCGAGGAGCTCGCGGGAGCGAATCCGGAGACCGTGCTTGAGTGGGCCAACGAGCTACGTGGAGACATTAAGGATGAGACAGGCTTGCCAAGCTCGATTGGTGCGGGCAGTGGTAAGCAATACGCGAAGATCGGCTCAGGCCTGGCAAAACCCGACGGGGTGTACATTTTGCCTCACGAACAGCAGGAAGCGCTGCTGCACCCTCTGAACGTCAACGAGCTGTGGGGCGTTGGGCCTGTCACGGAGGCGAAGCTTGCGCAGGCCGGGATTGAAACGATCGGGGACTTTGCGGCGCTGAGCGAGAAGGAAGTCGATATTGCGCTCGGAGGGGTCGTCGCGAAGCAGTTGTGGCAGCTGGCGCGGGGGCACGATGATCGCCCGGTTGCGCCGAGGGCCGTCGCGAAGCAGATTTCTTCCGAGCACACTTTTCCCCAGGACCTGACCACCGCGGCCGAGGTTGACGCCGCGGTCGAGCGCGCCGCCGAGGAGTCGCACAGGCGCTTGCTGAAAGATGGGCGCGGTGCGAGGACTGTGACGGTGAAGCTACGGATGGCGGACTTCCGCATCGAGTCGCGTTCTGCGACGCTGCCTTACGCCACTGACGATGCGGAGACACTGCGCGCTACGGCGTTTCGCATCGTGCGCTACCCGGACGAGGTCGGCCCGATCCGGCTCGTGGGCGTGTCCTACTCGGGGCTGGAAGATGCGCTGCAGGACGTGCTGTTTCCGGAGCTAGACCAGGAAATCATCCGGCCTGTACCCGCTGACAGTGATTACGAATCCGGGGTCAGCGACCACGTGGCCAGCAGCGATATTGCAGTCGAGCTATACGACGGGCCTACCAACGGCGTGTGGCGCGCCACCCAGGACATCTACCACGAGGACTTCGGCCACGGCTGGGTCCAAGGTGCGGGCAAAGGCTGGGTGAGCGTGCGTTTTGAAACGAGGGCCACGGGGCCAGGGAAGATGCGCACATTGCGTATCGACGACCCCAAGCTCCAGCCAGCGGACCCGGTGGATTCCCTCGCGTGGCAGGACTGGCTCGACTCAGAACACTGACGCCGGATCCACGCCGTTGGCCAGCGCAGTCGCGAGCGCGATGCGCGCCTGACCAGCGCGTAGGAACCCCGCGGCGATCGCCCCTTGGGAGCCGAGGGTAGCGCCACCACCGGTGCCGCCGTAGGCGAAGGTGACCTCGCCGTAGGGCACGGAACTGGTGATTACGACGGGGATACCCGAATCGAGTGCGCGGGTGATTGCCTCACCCATGCCGGGGCCAACATTGCCGGATCCGAGCGCCTCGATCACGATGCCATCCGGGTTCATACTGGTCACGGCATCCACGATCTCGCCGTCCGCGCCGGGCCAAGCGCGCAGGATGGGGATGTGAATGGCAGCCAACGGCTTGCGGGCAAGTGCTGCAGGGCGGGGAAGTGGGCGTTCACTGCTCAAGGTGAAGGCCTCGAGGGCGTGTGTGTCGCGCTTCAACAGCCCGCGGGCGGGCAGGGTGGCGCCGCCGAAGTGGAGGAGTACGCCGTTGTTGCGTCGAAGCGGATCTGCGGCGGCGGCAATTGCGCCCGCGAGGTTCCCGGGGCCGTCGGGGTGTTCGTGGTCGGCGGCGTGCTGGGCACCGGTAAGCACAATAGGGCGGGGGTCGTCGTGCACGATGTCGAGTGCGAATGCGGTCTCCGCCATGGAGTCGGTGCCGTGGCTAATTACGATGCCACTGATCTGCGGGTCTTGCAGTGCTTGTGCAGTGAGGGAGCGAAGCTTGTCGATGTCAGCGAAGGTGATCGCGGACGAGTCGAGACGCAGCGCGTCATACACGCGGACGGGCTCGGTGGTGCCACTGGAGTGGACGAGGTCTTCAGCGCTAAGGCTTGGAACGAGTGCGCCTTCAGAGTTTGCGGTGCATGCGATGGTGCCACCGGTGGCGATGAGCAGTACGAAAGATTCCATAACTCACAGCGTGCCAGAGTGGCGTATTGGTGCCAAGGTAAAAACGCCGGTAACGTTGGCAAGGTTAGAGCGGTGTCGGATCGCTAACTGTGACCGTGAGCCGCTGAAGACAATGCTTCAAGGAGAAATCGTGAAAGCAGCACCGATCGTAGCTGTCGCCGCCGCGCTGGGCCTCGGGCTCAGCGTGAGCGCATGCTCTGGCGACAACAGCCAGGATGATCCCGCGACCACGGCAACGCAGGCCACCAGCGAGTCTGTCGCGCCCGCCGCGCAGCAGCCAACCGCTGAAGAACTCAACGCAGTGCTCATGCGCGCAACCGATGCAAGCCTGCCGATTGAGGAGCGCGTGAACACGGTCCAGGGCGGAGAGAACGTCCCTGAACTGTTCGACGTGATGGCGCAGTCCCAGGAGGAGTCCGGCGCGAACTTCCAGGTCGTACCGCCTGTGCTTCCTGGCTACACCCCGGATACCGTTCTGGCAACGGTCAGCTTCACCCGTCCCGACTCCCAGCCGCAGCTCGCGGAGGACGTGGAATTCGTCTTCGAAGACGGCGTGTGGAAGCTTTCTCAGGTCTGGGCATGCACCCTGATCAACAACACCCTGCCGCCTGAGCAGGTGCCAGAGATGTGCAAGAGCTCCGCTCCGCAGCCGGCAGCCCCGGCTGAAGAGCAGCCAGGTGAGCAGCCTGCGGAAGGCTACCAGCAGGCACCGAACCTCTAAGCAGACACTACTGCTTATCCGCGCGCCAGAGCTCCTCCGTCCACAATGTGGCGAGAGTCAGAGTTCTGGCGCGTGCGTCTTTCTCGGCCTGGCGCTCGTGCCACTGGCGGCGCACCCAGCGGTCATGGCTGGTGATGATGACGGTGCCCTCGAATGCGAGCAAGGCGTGCTCCAGCTCTTCGGCCAGTGCAAGCGAGAGGTGGTTTGTCGGCTCGTCGAGCAGCAGCAGGTCAGGCGGGCACGCCAGGATGATACCGAGTGAGACGCGGCGACGCTGGCCGAGCGAGAGGTCGTCGAGCTTCTTCGCCGCCTGCTCCTCGGTCATCAGGCCCATTTCTACGAGGTCTGGCACACCCTCTGGGGTGAGCTCCGCGAACACTTCGGCCGCGGTTTTGTCGAGGTCCGTCCACGAGTCGTCCTGCTCGAGGCGTGCGACGGTCATCTCTTCCGGCATGATGATCTCGCCCTCGTAGTCGCGCAGCTGGCCGTCGATAATTTTCAGCAGCGTGGACTTGCCGGAGCCATTTGGGCCTTCAACGAGGAGCTGCTGGCCGGGCTGCACTTTGATACTCAGTGGGGCGAGGCGGTCAGGAACGGAGAGGTTCTGGGTGACCAGCGCCGGGAGTCCAAGCGAGGTCGCGGTATGCGGCGGAAGGCCGCGGAAGCGCAGGCGAGCCGGCGGCTCCGGAATCTCCGTTCGCTCAAGCGCTTCGAGGCGTTGCAACGCCGAGCGCCTGCGGTTGCCCACCGTCTTCGCCGCGCGGTCCGCCTGGTACTTTGCCGCCATTCGGATGTCAGAAGAAGCTTCTTGGGAGTGGAAGATGTCCTCGCCGGTTTGCTCAGCGGCCTTCTCAAGCCTGGCGCGCTCGTGCTCTTGCGCTGCGTAGTCGCTTTCCCAGCGGCGGCGTCGGTCCTCGCGGGCCTTGAGGTAGTCGCTGAACGCGCCACGGTAGCGGGTGCCCTGGCGGGTCTCCTCGCCGAAGCCGCCCTCGGCTCCAAGGCCGGGGTCGAGGTCGACGATGCCGTCGCAGGCGGTGTCGAGGAAGTAGCGGTCGTGCGACGCGGCGAGTACAGGCCCTTTGAATGCCTCGAGCTCGCCGATGAGGAAGTCGACGGCTTCGTCGTCGAGGTGGTTGGTCGGCTCGTCGAGGACCATGGCGTCCACCGGGTGTAGCAGCAGCGTGGCCAGTGCAAACCGTCGGCGTTGCCCGCCAGACATCTCGCCCAGTGGGGTGGCCAGGTCGACGTTCGCAAGGCCGAGGCCAGCCAACACGGTAGCGATGCGGGCATCTAACTCCCACACGCCGGAGTTTTCCGCGCGGGACAACGCCCGGTCGTATGCGTCGGCCGCCTCCTGGTCGTCTGGGTTGTCGACCATGCGCTGCGCAAAGGTTGAGATGTCTTCCTCGACAGCGCGAAGCTCTTTTACGGCTTCGTCGATAAGTGATTGGGCGGGCTCGCTGAACGGCAGCGAGGTTTCCTGCGGGATGAAGCCCGTGATCGGGGGCGTGATAAGCACCCCTGCGTCGGGTTTCAGCTCTCCGGAGATGATGCCGAGCAGCGTCGATTTGCCGGCGCCGTTCTCTCCGATGAGCCCGGTGACAGACCCGGATGGCACCGCGAAAGAAATGTCGGTGAGGACGCGGTGTCCGCCTGGGTACGAAAACGAAATGCCGTCAAGGCCAATATGCAGTGGGGCAGTCATGGGATGTTCCTCGTCATCAAATGTGGGCCGTCTCTTATACGTTATAGTCCACAACGCTCGTGGTGTCTTGGGCCACACGGGTATCGGCTTCGTCACTGCCGTAGACAAGCCGCGTAGCGGTAAGCACAGAACCGCCCACCGGAAGAGGCGAATGCAGGTCCACCGTCAGCGAGCCCTCCGAGTGCGAAGTGTTGCTCACCACGTGCAGCGTCGTGCCGTCCAAGGCGCCAGCGACCTCGTTATCAATCGTGATGGATCGCTTGAGCGGGCGTTCCTGGACATCTACTTTCAGCTCGAGTGTTGCGTCCTGTGTGGATTCCAGCGTGTACGTGGTGGTCCGTAGCATGTCCGAGGCACCAAGTCCTCGCTGCTCAACTTTCCAGGAGCCGCCTACGCCGACTGGCTCATCCGGGAAGACAACTTGCCACGACATCAATTCGAGCAAGTTCTGCTCGGCGATGGCCCGGCCTTCCTCATCGGAATCCGCCGTAGGCATCAGTTGTACCGCCGATACTGTGCCGTTAGGGTCGCTGTGCCAGCGCATCTGGAAGCCCTCGTTTGACGTCAAGCTGTTCTGCATCGCTAAATCCGAGTGCTCTAACCCTTCTGCGACAAGGTCTACCTGGCGCACAGCACCCTCGTTGTTGCTCTCTGAAGTGTGCGTCGAAACGGTCAGCGTGACTGTGTCGCGCTCGTGCTCGCGCGCGATGACCGGCTCCGAGCCCTCCTCGCCGGGGTACTGCGCAATCGCGTGCGACAGCGCGACCCGCTGCGGCGCCGTAGTTTCGCTGTCTGCTGATGCGCCGTCCTCGTACTTCCACACCTGCGGGTTTTGTCCTTGTGAAAGTACCTGCACGACTGGTGACTCAACGGCGAACTCGGGAATGTCAGCGAATGGATCCGGCTCCTCGGCGCTGCATGCAGTGAGCGCAAAAACCGCGGCGGTGATGGTCAGAGGGCCGAACAATGAACTTTTGGGATGAGCGGAGTACAACACAACTTCACAAGCTACAGCATTTGCATACTACAGTTATCTGCGATGGGTAATTCAAAGGAATCACGTGTGCGCGGCGGGGCGTCAGCGAGGCGTCGCTCGCTCGGTGTCGTCGTCGGCGTTATGCTCGCTGTTGCTGCTGTGGATCAAGTAGTCAAGCAGATTATGGTGACATCCTTGACACCCGGTGAGCCCGTGCCAGTGATCGGTGATTGGGCTCGACTGTATTTATTGTTTAACCCTGGCGCGGCCTTTTCGATGGGGCAGAACTCGACGTGGCTGTTCACGACGATCCAGCTTGCGTTCGTTATCGGTGCGTTGATCTATGCCCCACGCCTTGCTGGCAGGTGGGAGACACTTGGGGTGGCGTTGATCGCGGGAGGGGCGCTTGGCAACCTCATCGATAGGCTCGTGCGCGAGCCGGGCTTTTGGTTCGGCCATGTCGTTGACTACATCTCCATCGGTTCGTTTGCAGTGTTCAACCTTGCCGACGCCGCCATCACCATCGGGGTGGCCGTCGTCGTCATCTCGATGTTTGCAAAGGAGGCGCGGTCGTGAGTACGGGGTTTCGCGCGCTTCCGGTGCCTGAGGGACTGTCGGGGATGCGCGTTGACGCGGCAATTGCAAAGCTCTTTGGGGTCTCGCGCAGTGTTGCGGCAGAGATGATCGCCGACGGCAGCGTACTTATCGACGCCTCCCCAGTACAGAAATCCGATCGTGTTACTGCGGGCGCCCTGCTGGAGGCCACGCTGCCACCGCCGAAGCGCGCGCCGGAGCCTGTGGCCGAGCACGTCGACGGACTCGACGTGATCTACCACGACGCGGACGTCATCGCTGTGGACAAGCCGGTAGGCGTTGCCGCCCATCCGACACTTGGATGGGAGGGGCCAACCGTGGTCGGTGGGTTGCAGGCGATGGGTTTTACGCTGCCAGATGCTGGCCCCCCGGAGCGCAAGGGGATTGTGCAGCGATTGGACGTCGGCACGTCCGGAGTGATGGTTGTCGCAAATAGTGTGCGTGGCTATTCGGTGCTGAAGCGTGCGTTCAAGGAGCGAACAGTGCACAAGACGTACCACGCGGTGGTGCAGGGGCTGCCTGACCCGATTGTCGGCACGATTGACGCGCCGATCGGGCGCCATCCGTCGGCGGGGTGGAAGTTCGCTGTCACGGCGGATGGGCGTCAGAGTATTACGCACTACGAGGTGCTCGAGGCGTTTCGCCAGGCAAGCCTGCTTGAAGTTCATCTGGAAACAGGGCGCACACACCAGATTCGTGTCCACATGTCTTCGGTAGGGCACCCGTGCGTCGGCGACCCAATGTACGGGTGTGACCCGAACCTTGCTGCCAAGCTTGCGCTCAACCGCCAGTGGCTGCACGCCACCAGCTTGACGTTCGACCACCCAAGTACCGGAAAGCCAATGACGGTGAAATCTTCCTACCCGGACGACTTGCAGCACGCCTTGGACATGTTGCGATCGGCGAACCGTGGCTAACCAGGCAAAGGGGTGGCGGGCTGTAATCACGGCATTGCTCGCCGGTGCTGTGCTTTACGGATGCTGCTACCTTGTTGGCGTCAATAATCCGCCGGAGCAACCTGTGCTGCAAGGGGACGCTCTGGGGGCAGAACAAGACGAGACTGCGCCGGAGTACGCGGCGCGCGCGGAGCAAAGCCTCGAAGAGGCATTGCAGGAAGGTGAACAGGCTCACTTCGCGCTTGTATCGTTCGGTCATCCTTTGAATCCAGAAGAAGCAGACGCAGTACTGCGCCCAGTTGGGCGCGTGAACGCCGTGATCACCGAGTTAGGCGCGAATCCAGTCGGAGAGCCTGCGCCCGGAGCGTCGCGCGCCGAGATATTCCGAGGAGTCTCTGCACACATTGAAGGCGCAGTCGTCTACGACGCTGTTGCGCATTTGGCTGATGTGAACGATGTGAACGATGTGTTTGCTGTGGAAGTTTTACCAGCTGACGCGGTATGGGGCGCGTTCGCAATCCGGCCCGTAAGTTTCGTAGACGCACAGTGAAGGCGTGTATAGTTTTCCGGGATTGCACCTATACGCGCATCCAAAAGGTGCGCGGAAAACAACACGAGGAGAGACATTGGTTTCCGACCCTGGAATCAACGCCCGAAGCCCGCAGCGTCAGCGTTTTTCGAAAACGCGAATTGTGGGTGTCACGCTGGCTACAACCGCAGCGTTATTTGCGGCCTCGTGTGGCGCTATTGGCGGTGGTGATGACGGTGGGCACGATGGTTTGCTCGCCGGAGATTACACGATCGCTGCAGAGGAAAACCTCACCAATAGCATCGTGGTCAATGGCAACATTGCGCCGATTCGCTCAGTGAGCATCACGACCGCGCTGCAGTCCGAGGTCGAACGGCTCGCAGTGCAGCCAGGCGACCGCGTCGCGAAAGATCAGTTCTTGGTGCAGATGAACACCGACGCGCTGCAGCGCCAACTTGCCAAGCAGGAAAAACAGCAGGCGAGTGCCCAGGCAGAAGCGATGCAGGGCGTCGAGCAGGCCAAGAGTCAGCTCAACGCGTACGACCAGGCGATGGCAAACGGCTCCAACCCGGCTGTGGCTCAGGCGCAGGCCCAGGTGGATCAGGCGCAGGCAGCGCTTGATGCTGCGCTTGCCGCGCAGGGTGGCGCACGGATGATCGCTTCGCCGAAGATCGCAGCCCACGTTCAGAAGATGGCCGGCGATTTGTCCTCCCGTCTGCCAGGCGGTTCCGGCCACGGCATCCGCACGGCACCTCCTGCAGCCCCGGCCGCGCCGGGTGCAGTCCCGGGTGGTGGTCAGGGTGCTGTCCCAATGCTGAGCGTGGAGCAGGCTCGAGCTGCCCTCCAGGAATCGCAAGCCGCACTGGAGGCCGCCAAGGCTCAGGCCGGGCAGGAGCGCCAGCAGTTGCAAGCACAAGTTGACTCCGCATGGCGTGCCGCAGAGAACGCCTCTGCCGCTGACGACGACGGCACGCTGCAGCTCCAAGTGCAGGAAGCAACGATTAACGCTCCAATGGCTGGCGTAGTCACAAACGTTGACGTGCAGGTAGGCGATATCCCGCAGGGTCGCGTCCTTGGCATCGCAGATGACTCCCGACTGTTGATCCGCGCTAACGTGCGCGAGGCGGACGTCCCGGCGATCAAGCAGGACAACCGCGTTGAGTTCACCTCGACTGCGACGGGTAAGAAGAAGTTCACTGGGCGCGTCACGCGAGTTTCCCCGGTCGGTTCCACAGGCGCGAGTGCTGGTAGTGGGGCAGAGGCTGCAGCCGCAATGTCCGCAGGTGGCAGCGGCGGAGGCTCCTCGGTGATGTTCCCCGTTGAGATCGAAGTCACCGGTGACAAGGAAGGCCTGCTGCTCGGTGGCAGTGTGCGTGCTGAAATTATCACTGAAGAGGCGAAGAACTCCATCAACATTCCTCGCGACGCCGTCTACGACGAGAACAAGATTTTGGTGCTCGCAACGGAGAATCCCGGCGACACCAGCGGCGTCGTAGAAGAGCGCACTGTCAAGACCGGTGCGAAGAATGACGTTGACGTCGCTGTCACGGGGGGCGAGCTCAAGCCAGGCGACATCGTGATCAACTGGCCTGAGAACTTCAAGGACAAGGTTGGCTCCACGGTGAAGGTCAACGACGAAAACTTTGATCCTGAGCAGGTAAAGAACGCAAAGGACAAGAAGCCGACAGGCAGTGCCGCTGCAACCACTCCGGCGACGTCTTCTGCAGCGCCGAAGTCTTCCGCGCCAGCGGAAAAGGAGGGGTAGGCGATGGCACGGAATCCCTTCCGAAAGCACTCCCGACAACGCGTACAGGACGATGCCACCGACGCAGAGTTCGACGAGTTGTTTGAGGCCGCCGAGCCTTCGACGGAGGAGCTCGAAGTACCAACGCTGACAGAGCCAGTTGCGCAACCTCAACCAGCACTGCACACACCTGCAGGGCAAGAGGCGATGTCGAAGAGCGGTCTGCTCATTGACATGCGCAGGATCGTCAAGACGTACAACGTCGGAGAGCCCAGCGAGCTGACCGTGCTGCATGGCATCGACTTCCATGCAGAGCAGGGCGAATTTGTCTCTATCGTCGGCCCGTCGGGTTGCGGCAAGTCGACGCTGATGAACCTGGTTGGCATGCTCGACCGGCCGACAGACGGCGCGTACGCGTTCAACGGCGAGCCGGTGTACGCCAAGTCGGACAACGAGCTGGCCGCGTATCGTAGCCAGAACATCGGCTTTATCTTCCAGAACTTTAACCTGATCGGTCGAATCGACGCGTTGCAAAATGTGGCGATGCCAATGATGTATGCGGGCGTCGATAAGAAAGAGCGCGAGGAGCGCGCCGCTGAACTTTTGAACATGATGGGCATGGGCGACCGCTTGCACCATAACCCGAACGAACTGTCGGGTGGGCAGAAGCAGCGCGTGGCAATTGCTCGCAGCCTTGCGAACGACCCTGACCTGCTGCTCGCGGATGAGCCTACCGGTGCCCTGGACTCCAAGACGGGCCGCATGGTGATGGACCTCTTCCACGAGCTGCACGACGACCTTGGTAAAGCCATCGTCTTCATCACGCACAACCCTGAGTTGGCAGAAGAAACTGGCCGCATTGTTGAGATGATGGACGGGCGCATCGCGCAGGTTCGCGCCCCACTGGGGGCGAGGCCATGAACGTAGGAGAGTCAATCAAGCTTGCCTCCTCGTCGCTTCGCAAGAATAAGCTTCGCTCGTTGCTGACGCTGCTGGGCATCATTATCGGCATTATGGCAGTGGTCATTATTATGACGCTCGGCCGTGGTCTGGAGCGCCAGGTGATGTCGGGGCTTGAAGGCGTCGGCACTACGACGCACCCGGTGATGGTGCATGAGCGTCCCGATGACGCGGATGCATCCGAGGATCCCTTCGCGGCGTTTTCTTACGCGCCACCATCCGATGAGCGCAACGCAGTCACTCCCGAGCAGCTCGATGAGCTGCGTCAGGCATTTGGGGACCGTATCCAGGGCGTGGACATCGATGTTTCCACGAGTGGGGAAGTGGTCTCCGATGACACAACTGTGTCCACGAACGTCAAGCCGGTCCTTGCAGACTCGATGAAGGTGCGAAACATCGAAGTGCAGTTCGGCCGCGAGATTTCCCAGGATGACATCGATGGGCACCGGCCGCTCGCAGTCGTGAGCCCCTCGCTTATCGACGCCCTCTTCGACGGCAACGCCCAAGCCAGTTTGGGCAAGCGCATCGATGTGGTTGTAGACGACCAGCCGGCAGTGTTCACTATCGTGGGCGTGCTCGATGGCGAGGAAGATTCCCGAGGCGGCGGAATGTTTGGTGCCGCAGAACAGTTTGCGGACATCTATATCCCGCTCACCGCTGCAGATCGCGTTGGGCTTGACAGCGACTGGTTCACGTCATTTTCGGTGCAATCGGCGCCGGATGAAGACGCGAAGACCTTCCAGGCCGACCTGCAACACTACATGGACCGTTGGTACGCCAATAACGAGGATTACACCATTGAGGTGGTGGATCTTTCCTCGAGCTTGGAAGAGCTAACGAGCGTATTCCGCATCATGTCGACAGTGCTCTCCGCGATCGGCGGTATCTCGTTGCTGGTCGGTGGCATCGGCGTGATGAACATCATGCTGATCACCGTCACTGAGCGCACGCGAGAGATCGGTGTGCGCAAAGCGTTGGGCGCCAAGCAAAGCGATATTCGCACGCAGTTTATCGTCGAAGCGATGCTGGTGTGCCTGATTGGCGGCATCATCGGTGTGATTCTGGGCGGGGCGATTGGCATGATCGCGACGGCCGCGTTCGATGCCTTTACATGGCCGCCGCTCGGCGCAATTGTGTTGGCGCTCGGGTTTTCGCTGGCAACCGGTATTTTCTTCGGTGCCTATCCAGCCGCGAAGGCTGCAAAGATGCAGCCTATTGATGCTTTGCGTTACGAATAAGTTCGCTGGTTGCTGGCTCTTTTGGCCGTGTCCGAAGTCTGGATAAGATGAAGCGCATGGCCAAAAAATCTTCCTTCGTCCACCTGCATAACCACACCGAGTTTTCGATGCTCGACGGCATGGCGAAAGTTGACATGCTTGCGGAGGAGGTTGTGCGCCAGGGAATGCCCGCGGTGGGCATGACTGACCACGGTAATATGTTCGGCTCGAACGCGTTTTACCGCCAGATGGTGGACGCGGGGGTGAAGCCGATCATTGGCATCGAGGCCTACTTGGCGCCGGAGTCGCGCCTGAATAAGAAGCGCGTGCTGTGGGGCACCCCTGACCAGAAGCGCGACGATGTATCCGCCTCCGGTGCGTATCTGCACCAGACGATGCTGGCAGAAAACGCGACCGGCCTGCGCAATCTGTTCAAGCTCTCGTCGCTGGCTTCGTACGAGGGGCAGCTTGGTAAGTGGCCGCGCATGGATGCGGAGCTCGTCGCCGAACATGCCGACGGCATCATCGGCACCACGGGGTGCCCGTCGGGTGATGTGCAAACCCGTTTGCGGCTTGGCCAGTACCGTGAGGCTCTTGAGGCCGCGGCGATGTGGCAGGACATCTACGGGCGTGATAACTACTTCCTCGAGCTCATGGACCACGGTCTGGATATTGAGCAGCGCGTACGTAATGACTTGCTGCGCATCGGCAAGGAGCTCGATCTTCCGCCACTGGTGACGAACGACTGTCACTACGTCCTGGAGTCCCAGGCGCCGGCGCACGAGGCCATGTTGTGTGTGCAGACCGGCAAGACGCTGATGGACCCGGACCGCTTTAAGTTCGACGGCACCGGCTACTACATCAAGTCAGCTGAGCAGATGCGCGACCTGTGGGACTCTACGGTGCCTGACGCCTGCGATAACACCCTGTGGATTGCGGAGCGTGTCGGTGACTACAGCGAGCTGTGGGAGGAACATCCGCACGACCGGATGCCGGTGGCTGACGTGCCGGAAGGGGAGACCCCAACAACGTGGCTGCGCAAGGAAGTGATGCGTGGTTTGCAGGCGCGCTTCGAGGGCCGGGAGGTGCCGGAGGAGTACATCGAGCGCGCGAACTACGAGATCGACGTCATCGATATGAAGGGCTACCCGTCCTACTTCCTCATCGTTGCCGAGCTGATCAAGCATGCGCGTGAGGTTGGCATTCGCGTCGGGCCGGGCCGTGGCTCCGCGGCGGGTGCGCTTGTGGCGTACGCGCTGACCATCACGAACATTGACCCGATGGAGCATGGCCTGCTCTTCGAGAGGTTCTTGAACCCGGAGAGGCCGTCGGCACCTGATATTGATATCGACTTCGACGACCGCCGCCGCGGGGAAATGATCACGTACGCTGCAGAGCGCTGGGGCGAGGACAAGATCGCGCAGGTGATTACCTTCGGCACGATTAAGACGAAGCAGGCTATTAAGGACTCGGCCAAGGTGAACTTCGGCCAGCCTGGCTTCCAGATGGCGGACCGTATTAACGCGGCGTTGCCTCCTGCGATCATGGCGAAGGACATTCCGCTGGCAGGTATTACGGATCCGGAGCACCCGCGGTATAACGAGGCGACCGAGGTGCGCTCCATGATTGAGACTGACCCGGATGTAGCCCGCATCTACGAGACTGCGCGTGGCCTTGAAGGTACTGTGCGCCAGGCAGGCGTGCACGCTTGTGCCGTGATTATGGCGTCGGTACCTTTGATGGACCACATCCCGATGTGGAAGCGGCCTGCCGACGGTGCGATCATTACTGGTTGGGACTACCCAGCGTGTGAGGCCATCGGCTTGCTGAAGATGGACTTCCTTGGCCTGCGAAACCTCACCGTGCTTGGCGACGCACTGGAAAACGTGAAGAAGAACCGCGGCGAGACCATCGACCTTGAGTCGTTGAGTACTGATGACCCGAAGGTATACGAGTTGCTCTCTCGCGGCGATACGCTTGGCGTGTTCCAGCTGGACTCGGGTGGCATGCAAGAGCTGCTCAAGCGCATGGGCCCGACTGGTTTTAAGGACATCGTCGCTTCGCTCGCGCTGTATCGCCCAGGCCCGATGGGCATGAACGCCCACTGGGACTACGCGGACCGCAAGAATGGCCGCAAGCCGATTACGGCCATCCACCCGGAACTTGAGGAGCCACTGAAGGACATCCTGGACGAAACCTACGGTTTGATCGTGTACCAGGAGCAGATCATGGAGATCTCCCGAAAGGTTGCGAACTACACCGCTGGTGAGGCAGACGGCTTCCGTAAGGCCATGGGTAAGAAGAAGCCAGAGGTGCTGGCGCAGCAGTACGAGAAGTTCTGGTCGGGGATGCAGGACAACGGCTATTCCAAGAGCGCGATGGACGCACTGTGGCAGATTATTGAGCCGTTCGCCTCGTACGCGTTTAACAAGTCTCACGCTGCAGGTTACGCGCTAGTGTCCTACTGGACGGCGTACATGAAGGCGAACTACACCGCTGAGTACATGGCAGCGTTGTTGACCTCGGTGGGCGATAAGAAGGACAAGTCGGCGATCTACCTTTCCGACTGCCGCCACCTTGGCATTTCCGTGCTCCAGCCAGATATTAATGCTTCCGAAGAGAACTTTATGGCTGTTGGCGAGGACGTTCGATACGGCCTCGCGGCGGTGCGTAATGTCGGCGTCGAAGTTGTTGAGTCGATTAAGGAGACACGCCGGACGAAGGGCGAGTTCACGAGCTTCTCTGACTACCTCGACAAGATTGACCTACTGCCATGTAATAAGCGAATTACTGAATCTCTAATTAAGGCCGGTGCGTTCGACTCGCTTGGTCACCCGCGTAAGGGGTTGATGCTCATCCAGGAGGATGCCGTCGATTCTGTGCTTACCACGAAGAAGGCTGCTGACAAGGGGCAGTTCGACCTGTTCGCCTCCTTCGGAGGTGACGACGCTGTTGCTGCTGACAACGCGTTTGCGCTGCAGATCCCGGATGAGGAGTGGGACAAGAAACACAAACTTGCTCTCGAGCGTGAGATGCTGGGCTTGTATGTCTCGGGCCACCCGCTTGACGGCTTCGAGGAAGCAATTGACGCACAGACCGATACTCAGTTAACGACGATCCTCTCCGGCGAATTGCGAAACGGCGCCGAGGTAACGATTGGCGGTCTGATCTCTTCGGTCGATCGGCGTTTCTCGAAGAAGGACGGTTCCCCTTGGGCGATCGTCACGATTGAGGATCACCACGGCGCCTCCGTTGACGTGTTGCTGTTTAACAAGGTGTATTCGCTGGTTGCGCCACAAATTGTGGAAGACAATATCATCCTTGTGAAGGCGCACGTCTCGATCCGTGACGAACGCATGAGCCTGTTCGGCGACGACGTCAAAACGCCGGAGCTCGGGCCTGGCAACGGTGCTGGGCTGCCACTGCGTCTCACGCTTCGCACCGAGCAGTGCACTGTGGATAATATCCAGCGTTTGAAGGGCGTGCTGCAGAACAACCCGGGCGACTCGGATGTGTACCTGAACCTTGTACATGGCGACGAGACGCAAATGATGGTGTTAGGCGACCATCTGCGGGTGGAGCGTTCGGCGAGCTTAATGGGCGATCTGAAGGCGACGATGGGGGTTGGGATCCTCGGCTAGTGGAGGGGAGTGAATATATTCCCCGGTGTGAAAATCAGCTTGGCTACACTCTGTCGTTGGAATCAATACCAGCTAAGAGGCGAATGAGTGGAGCATAATATATGTCCGAGCACAAGATTTTGACAACACATGTTGGGTCCCTGCCGCGCACCCCTGAGCTGCTCGAAGCGAACCAACTTCGTTCGGAGCAGCAAATCAACGACGAGGACTTTAAGGAGATCCTTGAGCGCGCGATCGACGACGTGGTGCAGCGCCAGGTTGATCTGGGCATCGACATCATCAACGAGGGTGAGTACGGTCACATCACCTCTGGCGCGGTCGACTACGGTGCTTGGTGGAACTACTCTTTCTCTCGTCTTGGTGGACTGACCATGACCGACGAGGACCGCTGGGCCTCGCAGGAGATCAAGCGTTCCACGCCTGGAAACATTGAGTTGACCAGCTTCGCTGATCGCCGAGACCGCGCACTCTTTTCCGAGGCGTACTCCGACCCGCACTCCGGCATTTTCACTGGCCGTGCGAAGGTTGGTAACCCGAAGTTCACGGGTCCGATTACCTACATTGGCCAGCAGGAAGTTGAGACGGACGTCGCACTGCTGAAGCGCTCCATGGATCGCGCCGGTGCCACGCAGGGGTTTGTCGCAGCACTTTCGCCAGGCTCCGCCGCCCGTCTGAAGAATGAGTATTACAACACCGACGAAGAAGTCGTACAGGCGTGTGCTGCTGCGATGGCACACGAGTACAAGGCAATTACCGACGCCGGTTTGACCGTGCAGCTCGACGCACCTGACCTTGCGGAATCCTGGGATCAGATTAATCCCGAGCCGACCCTGGAAGACTACCGTGCGTGGCTGCGTATTCGTATCGACGCCATCAATGAGTCCATCCGCGACTTGCCGAAGGAACTGACTCGCCTGCACATTTGCTGGGGTTCGTGGCACGGCCCGCACGTTACCGACGTACCGTTCGGTGACATTATCGAGGAGATCCTGCGGGCAGAGGTTGGCGGCTTTTCCTTCGAGGGGGCATCGCCGCGTCACGCGCATGAGTGGCGCGTTTGGCAGGACCACGCGTTGCCAGAGGGCAGCGTTATTTACCCGGGTGTCATTTCGCACAGCACGAACGCTGTCGAGCACCCACAGTTGGTTGCGGATAGGATCGTTCAGTTCGCCGAGGTCGTCGGCCCAGAAAACGTTATCGCTTCGGCAGACTGTGGCTTGGGTGGGCGCCTGAACCACCAGATCGCCTGGGCGAAGCTGGAATCACTGGTGAAGGGCGCGGAGATTGCATCACGTCAGCTCTTCGGCTAATCGGAAGTAGCAGAAGCGCTAAGGCCGGTGCCCACCTCGGAAAGAGATGGGCACCGGCCTTAGCGCTACTTGCTACGCAGCTACTTAAGCATGGACTTCAGTTTGTCCTGCGCTCCAGGGATAGCCTTGATCGCCGCGGTGATCATCTGAATCAGCCCGACGAAGAGTGCGATGCCAGCCGAGATATAGCTGAAAATCTCGCGAGTTTCATCGGTCATGATGCCTTTGTTGATCGCTTCGGAGCTTGGGCCTTCAGCTTTTCGTGGCTCCGTGGTCTTTGGTACTGGCGAAGCGGTAACCGTCACGGTCACAGCAGGTGCTGTTTCTGTGGCAGTAACACGTGATTGCGTGGTCGGCGTGTCTTGCTTCTCTTGTGCCATCAGTGGGCTTGCCGTGAGGCAAGCACCACCGAGGGCGGTAGTAATGGCAAGAGCGACCAGTGAGCGTGTATTCACGTTCAACTCCCTGTTTGTCTGAAGTAGTGGTGAAGCTTAGAACACCTTCGGCACGTGGACGTGTCCGAGGCCCAGGTGGAACTGAGCATTTGCCATGTCGATGAGCTTGTTGAGGCCGGTCGGGTCGGACAGGACGATCAAGCCGGTGGTCAGGACCGCAGCGAGGATGCCTGCGAAAGCGCCGAGGGCGTGTCCCTTAGAGCTGCCCGACGTCTTCGTGTTGTTGTTGGTGTCAGGATTCGTGTTGTTGTCGCCTGGTTTCTCGGTCTCGCCTGACTTTTCGGTCTCGCCTGGCTTCTCCTCGTCCTTCTTGTCGGACTCCTTGCCGGTGTCAGGGGTTTCCTGGGTGTTCTGATCCTTGGTGTCACCAGGGGTCTGCTCGGCGGTTGGAGCCGTGGTGTCCTTCGCTGGGGCGTTCTCCTCTGCGAACGCAGGGGCGACGGTCAACGAGATTGCGGTTGCGGCGGCAACGGCAACGGTGGAAATGCGCTTCATGAAATCTCCTGAAGTTGTTTGAAAGGATAGGAATTCGAGGCGAAACCACAGCAATGTCAATGAAATGCTACGGTTTCCACGAATTGTTGCTAGAAAATCTAGCAGACAAGCGACGATTTTAATAGTTAGACCGCTTGGACTGACTACTGCAAAGTATCACCTAGACGTGGTGCAGCGGTATACACTTTGCTGTTATGAGTGAACAGGAACAGCCAGCTTTCCACGCGGTACACGCCGCAGATGTTCAAGCAGCGCAGTCGAAGATTTCTGCGGTGATTGAGCCGACACCGTTGCAGTACTGCCCCCGTTTGTCGCAGCAGTACGGTGCCGAGATTTTCCTCAAGCGGGAAGATTTGCAAGACGTTCGTTCCTACAAGATTCGCGGTGCGTATTACAGCATCTCACGGCTCAGTGACGAGGCGCGTGCAGCCGGCGTCGTTGCGGCGTCAGCGGGCAACCACGCTCAGGGTGTGGCCTACGCATGTCGGGCGTTGGGGATCCAGGGCAAGATTTTTGTGCCGAAGCCAACGCCGAAGCAGAAGCGAGACCGAATCCTGGTGCACGGTGGCGAAAACATCGAGTTGGTCGTTGTAGGCGACACGTTCGACGCCGCTGCAGAGGCCGCCCGCAAGGACGCTGCTGAGCGCGGCGCGACCATGGTCGAGCCTTTCGACGCCCGCGATACCGTCATCGGTCAGGGCACGGTCGCAGCGGAGATCGTGTCACAGTTGTCAGTTATGGGCCGCGAGCTGGACACCATCTTCGTGCCAGTCGGCGGGGGAGGACTGCTGGCTGGCGTGCTTTCCTATGTGTCCGACATGGTGCCTGGCACTGCGGTCGTAGGCGTTGAGCCCGAGGGCGCACCGTCGCTTGAGGCCGCCCTGGAGGCAGGACATCCGGTAACGCTGAAGGAAATTGAGTCCTTTGTGGACGGCGCTGCTGTGAAGCGCACCGGCGATTTCCCGTTCGCTGTTATTGAGGAAAACCTTGCTCGCACGCACCTGCTGCGTTGCAAAGAAGGCGCGGTGTGCACGTCGATGCTGGAGCTGTACCAAAACGAGGGCATCATCGCGGAGCCTGCGGGCGCGCTGTCTGTGGCGGCACTATCGCAGATGAAGCTGCAGCCGGGCAGCACGGTGGTGTGCATCATCTCTGGTGGCAACAACGACGTGTTGCGCTACGCAGAGGTCATGGAGCGTTCGCTTGTGCACCGCGGACTGAAGCACTACTTTTTGGTGAACTTCCCTCAGGAGCCAGGGCAGCTGCGCACGTTCCTTACCGACATCCTTGGGCCTAACGACGATATCGCCTTGTTCGAGTACCTGAAGAAGAACAACAAAGAAACCGGTGCTGCACTGGTTGGCCTGGAGCTTTCTTGCGCTAGCGACCTCGAGCCGTTGCTTGAGCGGATGGAGGCGTCGGTCATTGATTGTCGACGCCTCCTGCCAGGCACACCAGAGTATGACTTTATTGTGTCGGCATAACCAGGGCGAATGCCCACGGTTCTAAGCGGGTTTCGTCGGCAGAGACCTCGGCGCCACCGAAGGTGTACAGCAGTGTTCCGCCCACTGGGGCGACGGTGCCCTCCGACCCAAAGTTTGCCACCAGCACTGCCTGGTCACCCATGGTTAGCCACGCGTCGTCTGCGCCCTGGGCTGGGCCGTGATCTACGGTCAGCTGGCGAAGGTCGTCGCGTGCCATCGGGTACTGCTTGCGCAGCTCGATGAGTTTCTTGTACGCCGCGAGGATCTCGCGTTGCTCCTCGTCGAAGTTCCAGTCGAGCTTCGCGGAGGTAAACGTTTCCTCCGCGGCAGGATCCGGGACGGCTGAGGAGTCCCATCCCATGCGGGCGAACTCGTTCATGCGCCCCTGGCGGGTCATTTCCAGGAGCTGTGGATCGCTGTGCGAGACAAAGAATGGGAACGGCGTGCGTGCACCGAACTCTTCGCCCATGAAAAGCATCGGGCTGAATGGAGATAGGAGTACGACGGCCGCCTTGAGGACCTGCTTGCGCGCACTGAGATACTGCGACGGGCGGTCACCCTTCGCGCGGTTTCCGGTCTGGTCGTGGTCGGTGGTGTAGGTGACCATCTGCCACGGTGCGACGCGGTCAAGGTCGAGCGCCTTGCCGTGGGTACGCTGGCGGTACACGGAGTAGTCCTCGCGGAAGCGGTAACCGTTGCGCAGTGTATCCGCCAGGATTTCGAGCGTGCCATAGTCGGCGTAGTACCCGGCACGCTCGCCGGTGACCAGCGTGTGGATCCCGTGGTGGACGTCGTCAAGCCAGTGTGCGTCGAGCCCGTAGCCGCCGCGCTCCGGGGACTCGAGGAGCCGTGGGTTGTTTTGCTCCGATTCGGCGATGATGGTGCGGGGGATGCCGGTGGAAGCTTCAACTTCGTTGGCGACGTTCTTGATTTCCTCCATGATGGAGAAGGCCAGGCGATCGTCGTAGGTCTGCACCGCGTCGAGTCGCAGGCCGTCGACGTGGAACTCGTCGAGCCATTGGAGCACGGCGTCGAGTACATATGCGCGGACCTCATCCGAGTGGGCACCGGACAGGTTGATCACGTCACCCCAGCCGGTGTGCCCTGCGGTTGTGTACGGACCGAAGTTGCCGTTGTAGTTACCTTCGGGGCCGAAGTGGTTGTACACCACGTCGAGGATGACGGCGATACCGCGGGCGTGAGCAGCGTCGATAAGGGTCTTGAGGCCCTCGGGGCCGCCGTACGATTCCTGCACGGCGAACCAGTCCACGCCGTCGTAGCCCCAGTTGCGGGCGCCCGCGAAGGGCTGCACCGGCAGCAACTCAATGGAGTTGACGCCAAGTTCGGCAAGATAATCAAGCTTTTCGACGGCCCCCTCGAACGTCCCCTGTGGCGTGAAGGTGCCCACGTGGAGCTCGTAGAGGACTTGGTCGCGAAGTGCGATGCCTTCCCACGAATCATCCGTCCAATCGAACGTGCTGCTGGTCACCTCTGATGGGCCGTGGACGCCCTCGGGCTGGAAGCGCGAACGAGGGTCGGGTAGTGGCTGTGACCACTCGCCGTCACGAAGCAAGGAGAAGCTGTAGCGCGCACCAATTTCGGGTTGGGCGACTTCGCGCGGAACCACCCACCAGTCCCGGCGGGTCTCGTCACGCTGCATCTCGAGCGTGCGGGGCCCTTCGCTGTCGTGGAGGTGCAGGCGCGCGCCGTGCGCGTTCGGAGCCCACACCCCAAATTGTTGGGGCATCGGAGTGTGCTTGCTAGACATACCACCAACTGTATGGAAGTACCATAACCGTCGCAATGGATTTAGAGTGGAAGCACTATGCGCACATCGTACGAACTGCCCGCCGCCGGTGACATCACCACTCACGAGATCGAGATCAAACGATCCCGATTCATCACTTGGATTGGCCGCACCCAGTCTGAAGCCGAGGCGCGGGCCCTGATCCAGCAGGCCCGTGAGACCTACCCCGATGCACGTCACCATTGCTCCGCATATATTCTGAACGTCGACGACGCCCTGCCCGTCGAACGCTCATCCGACGATGGGGAGCCCTCCGGCACCGCAGGCAAACCGATGCTCGATATGCTGCACGGCTCCGAAATGCTTGACCTCACCGCTGTCGTGATCCGATATTTCGGTGGTATCAAGCTGGGTGCAGGAGGGCTGGTTCACGCCTACTCTGACTCGGTTGGGCAGACGCTTCCACTGGTACCGCGGGTGCTGCGTAGTACAAAGGAACTCGTGCGCGTCGATCTGCCGCACGCGGAGGCAGGTCGCATCGAGGCCGAGCTGCGCAACGCAGGCTTTGACATTGTCAACGTCGAGTACGGCGCCGCCGCCACGTACACGCTGGCGCACGACCCCGGACAACGCGAAGCACTCGACGCGCAACTCGCAGCGAGCACCCAGGGCCGAGCGGAGGCAGAAGAAGCAGGCCGCCAATGGATTGAATCTGCACGCTAAACTGTGAACCATGACTATGCAGCCTCGTCCATCGAATCCGATTGAATCCCGCAAGCAAGCGGTACGCCGTTACTCCAAGAACGCAGTCGTGTGGGCCGGCGGTGGCCTTGGCGCTGGTGTAGCGCTCGGCCTGATTGCCGGTTCGTGGCAACTATTTATCGTGTGCCTTGTCATTGGCGTGGTTGGTGGCTATATCAACTGGAGCAAGGTGCAAAAGATCGTAAACCATCACGACAACTACTAAACAAGCACGATGACTAGCCCAAATACCACCGCGACGAGGATCGACGTCTGGCTCTGGGCTGTCCGCATCTTTAAGACACGCTCGTTGTCCGCAGAGGCGGTTCGCGCCGGACATGCCAAGCTCAACGGCAAAGCAGTCAAGCCCTCAGCACAAGTCGTGCCAGGGGATCGGCTCAAGGTGTGGAAGGACCACCGCTACCTTGACCTGGAAGTCACCCAGACGCTGCAGAAGCGCGCCGGGGCGAAAATCGCCACGACCTGCTATGTAGACCACTCCCCACCTCCTGTGGCATCGGAGGTGTTTGGTGCGCTGCCCGTACGGGATCGTGGGGCAGGCCGTCCGACGAAGAAAGAGCGCAGGCAGCTCGACCGCCTGCGGGGACGCAACAGCTTCTAGGCGTTCTCGCCCGAGTTAGTTTGCGGGGCACCGCCCTCACGGAGTTGGGTGAGCCTGCGTGTAAGTTTGCGTTTGCGTAGTAATGGCCGGTTTCCGCTTTCCCACGTGCGGTTGATGTGCTCCTGCCCGAACTTATTCAGCAGGAGGTCGTCGACAAGCCTGACTTGGCCCGGGGTGAACCGCGTCTGCAGCGTGTTCTGCACGGCTTCGATGTCTGCCGGGTTCGCTAACTCCGCGAGAGCAGAGACTGTCTCGATGCCGTCGGCGCTGAGTAGCTCGTGCAAGAATCTGTAATCATCAACGCGGGACAGGGGAAACGACGCCCCAAGGATCACGGTGAGCACGCCGGGGAGCGTCTCTGGTGCCAATGCCGCTGCGGTATCGGGAGCGCTCGGGCTCTGTTTTTGCGGGTTGGACAGCTCTGCGATTTGGTCGAACTGCTGATCCGCAAGTTCGATAAGCCCGGCTGCGAGCGTGAACGCGCGATCAATTTGTGGGTCCAGCTCGCCGTGGGAGCGCTTATATCGCACATCGTGCTCGAACTCCGCCCACGCGTGCTGTAGCACCGTCCGTACTTGCACCTCGAAGACTTGCCCGCGGTAGTGTTCGAGCTCCTCGTTATGTTCACCTACCTGGAGTACCAGGTGGTGCGAGCCGTATCCGAACGTGCCTGACACCCTCGTCTCCTGTGCCTTGTCCACGCTTCGGAGCACATCGAATTGATCCGCCAGAAGGCGCAGCACCGCCGGTATTTCGGTGGAATGCATCACGGTGATGCGGGCCCCGATGAGGTCACGGATGTCGTTCCACGGGTCCGGGTACACAATCTTTCCACCACGACGCTTCTTAGCTTTTTCTTTCAGCGAAGGCCAGCTTTTGATGCGGACATCGACGCGGTCAAAGTTGATACCGGCGTCGATCATGAGCTCGTGGAGCGCATGACGAAACTCCTCGGCAACCCCTTCGTGTTGCCGCAGCCACGCGAAGTAGGTGTTGCCGAGTTGCGCGATTGTGTCATTGTGCTTCGTGTTCATCGGCACAACAGTGTACCCACCGTTGCTATTCGACGGCCTCTCGACGCTCCAACAGCGCAGTAGGAAGGTACTCGAGCAGGACACCGACCGGGACAGTGCCGTGAAACTCTCTACCGGTGAACCGCTCGAACCAGGACCCCTGCGGCAACGTCAGTGTGGTGTCCTCCCAGCCACCCCGGCGCGCAAGTTCAAGGGGCTTTCGGGTTGCAACCGCAATCATGCCAATCTCGGCCGTATCCCGGTGCTCACGAGCGAATCCAACAAAGTGCTGCTGGGATGGGCCGACCGCAAACACCGCGCGGTGCTTCCCCTCGGTAAACAAGGTCGGCGTGGTCTTTCGTGCCGTAAGGCATTCACGGATAACCAGCTGCTTGGCGGCGTCAACAGACTCGGATAGGCCGGGCCAGGACCGGCCCGGCGAACCGGCTTGCTCGCAGCCCAAGAAGTCACCCAGATTGAACTGCGGTTGCTGCCGTGCATCGAGGTACTGATGCAGCGTTTGGGTACGCGCTGTGTAGTCGATGAAGCTGCGGTTGTCCGGGTCTACGAGTGTGGGTTCGAAAAACTCCATGCCCTGATAGGTATCAGGGATGCCAGCGCCGGCAAGCTGGAGCACCTTGCGTCCCAGTGATACCGCGACGGCCCCCTCGTGGAGAGTCGCCACGAAGTCCGAAATCAGCGAAGTCGCAGGGCCTGCCAATACCGCATTCACCCAATCCAGTACCTGCTGCTCGTACCCTTCATCGGGGTCGAACCAGCTGGTATGAAGAGCGGCCTCGCGGATCGCCTTCAGCGCATAGTCACGCAACCGTTGCGAAAGCGTCTCTGTCACAACCCCATCCGCGGGCCAAATCCCCACGATGTTCTGCAGTAAGAAATGCGCCGTGGCGTGGTCTGGCGGAGGCAACAGCGCTGTCGTCGTGTTCACTAACTCCGCAAACGCGTTTGGTACTTCGGCGATCTCCAGCATCCGCGCGCGGGTATCTTCGGAGCGCTTCGTATCGTGGGTGCTCAGCGTCGTCATTGTTTGTGGCCACAGCTCAGTACGCTCTTGCTGCAACAAGTGGAACTCTGCCGCACCAACCCCGAAACGGCCAGGAGCGCCGCCTACTTCCTGCAGCGCCACCAACCGGTTCGCCCTATAGAACAACGTGTCCTCGACGCCCTTTGCCATGACTGCGCCACACACCTGCGCAAAGCGGGTGCTTGCCTCACCTTCAGCGAGCAGGGCAGCCGCGATGAGGTCGAGGGCGTCGCGCCGGGAAGGGAAGCGCTGCGCCATATCGGCAACGACCGTCGCGGTAATCCTGGACAGTGATCGGTAATCGGCGCGGTAGACGGGGATGGCTGCGACTAATGCAATGACGGTGTCAATGAGGATTTCGTCAGAGACGGCGGAGCCGGCCGTCGAAAAGTTATCGCGCCGAATAGCGCGCGTGAGACGGCGAACCTCCGCCTGAAGCTCGTGCGTTGCCACCTCACGCTTGAGCTGTAGCGCCGCGGCATCAAGCGCCGCCTGATCCCACGTGGAGCCCGATTGGCGCAGTGCAAGCATACTGAGTGTATCCTCGGCCGTCTGGTTGACGAAGATGCCGTCGAGCTCGCGAAGCGCGTCGTAGCCAGTTGTGCCGTTGACGCGCAGGCGTGGGTCGAGCGGCTCGTCGGCCTCCAAGATCTTCTCGATGACCAGCCATCGATCGGGACCAACAACATCACGAAGCCGTGACAAGTACCCGAAAGGGTCCGTGAGTCCATCCGGGTGGTCGACGCGGACGCCGTCAATCAGATCCTCAGCCACAAGTTGGCGGATGATCGCATGCGTGTGTTCAAAGACCGCGGGGTCCTCTTGTCGGATGCCCGCAAGCCCGTTGACAGAGAAGAATCGGCGATAAGAAATGATGCCGTCGCGCCAAAACATCAGCTTATAGGACTGACGCTCGTAGACCTTCTTCGGATCGTCGTCGAGGGAAGAGCAGGTGCCTGGCTTGAGTGGGAATACGTTGTCGTAGTAGGCCAGCACGATGCCGCTTTCGGGGTTGTCCTGATCTAAATAGCGCAGCGTGAGAGCATCTTCGTCGTGTTCCTTCCCGAAGATCGGCAGGCCGAGCTTCCCGCCCGCCCCGTTGTCAGCGTGCCAATCGATATCGAAGTAGCGCTCGTACTCAGAGTCGCGACCATGCTTGAGAACGTCCCACCACCAGCTATTGAGCTGCGGGGAAGCGACACCCAGGTGGTTCGGCACGATATCGATGATCACGCCAAGGTTGAGTTTTCTGGCTGCCTCCACGAAGCGCCGGAAGCCCGGTAGTCCACCCAGTTCCGGGTTGACCACAGTCGGGTCAGTGACGTCATAGTTGTGATTCGATGTCGGCAGTGCCTGCAAGATAGGAGAGAGGTACACATGGGAAATACCGAGTGACTCCAAATAGGGCAGACACTGCGCTGCCTGGTCGAAGCCGAACGCGCGACCCGACGGATCGGCTTGTGGGCCACGCAGCTGGAGACGGTAGGTTGATGTAATTGGGGCTTGCAATACGTCCTCCTTGAAGTTACCAGCCACCCTAGTAGCTCAAGACGCACTTAGCTGCGGACGCGAGAATCACAAGAGAGAGGGAAGCCAACCGAATAGCGCATGACGTGCTCCGGATTGGCGAACGCCAGAACTTCCTCCAAGGTGGCGTCGAAGACGAAGAGTTCTTGCTGATCGCGGGAATAAAACAGCAGTTCGTTGTGCGGCATGAGTACGCGATCAACGTGAGCATAGAGCGTCGAGAAGAGTTGCGGGTGAGCGAGCCAAGACGCCGCATACCCAGCAGAGCTTTGCACCTGCACCCCCTTCGGCACTACCTCCCCCAACGAATCCTCCGCCCGCTCGTAGTCCAGAGTGACTCGGCCCTCGAGAAGATCGGTGCTCAGCATGCGCGCAGCTGAGTTCCACGCCTGATGGACCGTCAAGCCCATCGCGCCAATGGACTGGTGCGTCAGGCCCTCCACCGAATCTGAGTCAAAGACGCACACCAACCCGGGCGCCAAACTGATGTAAGCGGTCGAAGCCCCGAAACCTGGCGTGAGCCACGCACGCGAAGAACTCGACGTGATTTCACAACGTCGGGCCAGACGGGGGAAAATGGGTACAAGCATTGAAGGGGCGCACGGAGCGGGCATATGAGTAGTCATATGTACTTAGACCGTTCAAACCCGCCGATGGTTCCCAAAAAGTTTTAAAACGGTGGTTGCTCGTTCAATCCTAGGGCATCCAGCAATTGATCAGCCTTCCAGATTGCTATGTCTTGGCCCTGCTCAATAAGCTGCCGAGCCCGCTTTTCCTTCGAGGTCATTGACCCCCATTCGCCAACAACGAGGATGGTGGTCTTCTTCGTCACGTTCTTGCCCACCTGGCCGCCCTGAGCAGCAATGCCTTGCCACAGCGCACCCTTATCAAATGGAGAAAACTCACCGGTCAGCGTGACGTGCTGCCCAAACAATGGCGAGGAAGCATCAGCATCGAGCGCCGGTTCTGGCACCGTGTCCGGGGTTGCCACCGCTTGCCACGGAGCTGGCTTGCGATCCTTGCTCTGCTTCGGCGTGCTCTTTCTAGAGGGGCCCGCTTGGTTGCTTCCAGCAGGTGCAGGAACTGCAGCGGCAGCTGCCTGCATGCCTCCCTTGGCGATGCTTTCTGCTTGCAGTGCACGGCCCGCGCCGGATCGGTCCCTGAGCACTGGAGTCACCCGATGAGAATCGATCGAGCCCAAAGTGAAGCCAGCGTCATGGACAAACCCAACAAGTGAACCCTGGTAGTGCGCCCGACGGGCCAGGCCAACCATGATGCCCGCACAGGCTGCAGCATCCGCGCAGGCGTCGTGGTGCTGCTCCAGCGGCACGCCGAAGTGAGACGCCAAGGTGGGCAACTTGTGGTTCTCAACATCAAGGTCGCACGAGCGTGCCTGCGCCAACGAGCATGCGAAGAGCACCTGTGGCGCATCAATCCCGACTGCACCAGCAGCTTGAAACAGCGCAGTGCTATCAAAATGCGCATTGTGAGCCACAAGGGGGAGGGAAGCAGCGAACTCGACAAGTTGCGCAATACAGTCAGCCACACTTGGTGCGTCTGCCACGTCCTCCCGACGAATCCCATGAATAGCGACGTTGTGGGGGTCAAACTCGGCCCACTGCTCCGGAGGCATACACAACCAAGAAACGCGGTCAGTTTCTACACCATCAATGACTTTCACCGCACCGATCTGACAGATAGAACCCCACCTCTGGTTGGCGGTTTCCACATCAAACGCAACGAAATCAAAGCCAGGCAAACCGCTTGAACCGCCTCGCTGCGCGTCCTGCGTCGGGGCGTCGCCACGCTGCGCAGCAGAAATAGCATCCTCGAGCTCGCGCATCGCAGCGCCCGCGCCAGGCGCAAAAACAACGTTTACAACGATGTCGCTACACGTGATACTGACGGTGCCCGTGCTCCAGTCATCGCCTTCGGTCAAGTCAACCTTTGTGATTGCCTCTATCGGAATGCGCGTGGGCTCGCTGGAGCCAGCCAGCGCCGCCTCCAAGGGGGTTGGGGTGACGACCAGCTCCGTATTCGAAACACTCAACGTCGCACGGCAAGCAGTAATCACAGCGTATGGCTCCAATCAAAAATCCGGTAGGCGGGTAGCACACATACTACTCACCCACCGGACATGAAACTGACGGCGGTCAAGCCCCTGGAGTTAGGCGTCCTCGCGAACCGGGGCACCTACCTGCTTCAGCACAACTGTAGAGCGCGCCGGGACGACTGTGGTCTCCGAGGCGCCGATTGTCAGCGTGCTCGCCGGGTAGCCAAGTTTCTCAGTTGTATCGATGAGCACCTCCCAGCTTGATCCGAACTCCTGTGGAGGAAGCGTGAATTCGATGTCTTCGTAGTGGGCGTTAAACATCAGAATGAATGAATCGTCTCGCACACGCTGACCGCGAGCATCCGGTTCTGCGATGGCGTCGCCATTGAAGTAAACCATCAGTGCCTTGCCAAACGCGAAGTCCCAGTCGGATTGCGTCATCAGCTCGCCGGACGGCACCAACCAGGCGATTTCGCGGTCGACAGCATCCGTGCCCAGCGCGCCGCCTTCCAAGAACCGGCGCCTGCGGAAGACCGGGTGGGCCTTGCGGATAGCGATCAGGCGCTTGGTGAACTCGTGCAGCTGTTCGCTGTCGTCGAGCTGTGTCCAATCCATCCACGCAATCTCGTTGTCCTGGCAATAGACGTTGTTGTTGCCACCCTGGGTACGGGCCAGCTCGTCTCCATGGGAGATCATGGGCGTGCCTTGGGAGAGCAGGAGCGTCGTCAAGAAGTTGCGACGCTGCTGGGCGCGCAACTGATTCACCTCGGGGTCATCCGTCGGGCCCTCGACGCCACAGTTCCAGGAGCGGTTGTGGCTTTCGCCGTCGCGGTTGTCCTCACCGTTGGCCTCGTTGTGCTTGTGGTTGTAGGAAACCAAGTCATTGAGCGTGAAGCCGTCGTGTGCAGTGATGAAATTAATTGACGCAGTTGGGCGGCGATCGTTGTGCTGGTACAGGTCCGAAGAACCGGTCAGCCGCGATGCGAACTCACCAAGTGTCGCTGGTTCACCACGCCAGAAGTCGCGCATTGTGTCGCGGTACTTACCATTCCACTCGCTCCACAGTGCAGGGAAGTTACCAACTTGGTAGCCGCCTTCGCCGACATCCCACGGCTCGGCGATCAGCTTGACCTGGGAGACAACCGGGTCCTGCTGGACCAGGTCGAAGAACGTTGCCAGACGATCGACGTCAGAGAACTCACGCGCAAGGGTCGAAGCTAGATCGAAACGGAAACCATCGACGCGCATCTCGGTGACCCAGTAACGCAAAGAGTCCATGATGAGCTGCAGTGAGTGAGGGTCGCGGACATTGAACGAGTTTCCGGTGCCTGTGTAGTCCATGTAGTGAAACTTGTCGTTGTTCACGAGTCGGTAATAGGCCTCATTGTCGATGCCGCGGAAAGCAATGGTGGGGCCGAGGTGGTTGCCTTCAGCAGTGTGGTTGTACACGACGTCAAGGATGACCTCCATGCCTGCTTCGTGGTACGCCCGCACCATGCCCTTGAACTCGGCGACGGCGTCGCTCGGCTGTGCAGCAGCTGCGTAGTTGTTTTCGGGGGCAAAGAAGCCAAAGGTGTTGTAACCCCAGTAGTTACGCAGACCAAGGTCGCGCAGACGCCCATCCTGCAAGAACTGGTGGACAGGCAGGAGCTCGACAGACGTCACACCCAGATCCTTGAGGTAATTGACCACTGCTGGGTGTGCCATGCCTGCGTAGGTGCCGCGGAGGTTTTCGGGTACGTCAGGGTGCGTCTGGGTCATGCCTTTGACGTGGCATTCGTAGATGACGGTTTCCTCATCCGGGATGCGTGGTGCGCGGTCATCGCCCCAGTCGAAGAACGGGTTGATGACGACAGAGAGCATCGTATGGCCCAGCGAGTCTTCTTCGTTGCGGCCCGTTCCGGGAGCGTCTGCGTTGATGTCATAGGAAAACAGTGAAGAATGCTGTGAGAACTCGCCGTCGAAAGCGCGCGCGTAGGGGTCGACGAGCAACTTGTTCGCGTCGCAGCGCTTGCCGTTCGCTGGATCCCACGGACCATGGACGCGGTAGCCGTAGCGCTGTCCAGGTGTAATTCCTGGAAGGTAGGCGTGCCACACGTGGTTGTCTACCTCTTCAAGTTCGATGCGAGTTTCGGCGCCTTCGTCGTCGATAAGGCAAAGTTCAACCTTCTCCGCAACTCCTGAAAAGAGCGTGAAGTTTGTTCCGGCACCGTCATAGGTAGAACCTAGCGGGTATGGGGAACCAGGCCACACGACGATATCGTTCGCGGGCTTTGGGGAAGTAGAGCTTTGAATCATAAGGAATCACCATAGTGCACCCCCGGGGGTTCCCGCATTGCGAAACCCTCATCAGCCTGGCAATCAGCGGCCCGCTTGCAGCCCGCGAATGATGAGATCGACGGAAAATGCGAACGAGTCGTCCCTCTCAATGGTCTGTGATTGTGGCAACGTTTCGCTTGCATTCGTAGCCGCTACCAGCTGGGATTCAGTTTGCTGGACGAGGGCACTGCCAAGGATTAGGTGTAGGAGAGCATCGGCGGTTGCGCGGAGCTGAGGTGTCGACGCCCCTTCGACTTCCATAGCCAATGATGTGATGAAAAAGCGCTGGAGTTGGGAGTGTATCGGAGACTCCGGATTGCCTACCGCTGTGACCGTCACCTCAGCACCATCTCGAATGCTGAGCAGGCAGTTACGGAGCATTCTGGCTGCTTCACTCGTGGATGTGGCTGGTGAGGAGGAGGTTGTGAGGGGCGCAACGATGTGCTCTGCCAGGCGAGCCACAAGGTCCTGTTTGCTTGCCACATGCCAATACAGCGCTGACGGTGCGACGTCGAGCTCCTTGGCGATCCTGCGCATTGACACATCGGCTAAGCCATATGACCTGAGTAAATCCATCGCAGTGATCGTGATCTGATCCACGGACAGGTGCATGTGTGCCTATGTTACCTGTCTCACGGTGGAGAGGGGGTGGGCGTTTACAACGAGTTCACAGAGAGTGTTCAGATACTTTGTACCGGAGCGTAATTGGGCCAGCAGAAACGAGTGGTTAAAATTGGCATCAACGATTTTTAACGTAACAGGCCGGGTACAACCGTTGTGCTGGTCGCTGTAAGGAGAGATACGTCGTGAGGATTTCCACCACTGGTTCCAAGGTTGCTGCAGCTGCCGTTGTTGCATTGGCAATGTCATTGACTGCGTGTGGCTCTGATGACGAGACCGCGGGCGGCGGACTGTCCACCGCTGCCAGCGCTCCGAATTCGGCGGCTTCCGAGAAAGATAAGGCCGAGAATTCGGCGAAGGAAGAGCCGAAGAAGGACGAAAAGGGCGAGAAGAAGTCCGACGACAAAAAGCAGACGGAGGCACAAGGGGAGCCCGGTGCGATCCCAACGATTGCGAATCCGTTTGAGGACGGAGAGTTCGCTGTTCCAACCTTCGAGCCAATCGAGGGCGGTAAAGAAGGCACTGAAGAGCAGCGCAAGGAAATGGAGGAAGTGGTTCGCAAGGTGACGAACCCGGAGTCCTTCGAAAAGTGGACGCGCGTCATCTTGGATAACTCCTGTAAGAAGATCACCGAACCCGCACTGGAAGAGATGGAGCGCCAAGGCGTTTCTCTCGAGGTGATTGAGCAGGCTGCCCGTATGCAGGAAGAGGCCGGTCAGGCGATTGAGATCCCGAAGACCGAAATTTCTCTGAGCGACGTCCGCGTTGATGGCAACCATGCTTCGGCGACAGTGAAGTCGAATAACTCCGAGGGCGAAAAGACCCAGACCCAGCTCTTCACGCACGAAGACGGTCGCTGGAAGCTGTGCAACTAGCACAGCAGCTCGACTCCAGGCCGCGCGCCACGATCCACGCTGGCGCCGGCCTCCTTTTCGCTGGGCTTGTCAGCGGTGTAATCGGTGGGGCAGCGTGGGCGTGGTTGCGTCCCCCGATAGTGACCGTTGTGTCGGATGGATCGTTCATGATCGATGAAACGGAAACGATCCAGAATGCGCAGTTTGCTGGACTCGGCTGGCTAGCGGTGGTGTTGTTGGTAGTCGGGTTGGTTGTCGGTGCTGCGGGTCGAGCGCGTCGAGGCGGGGGCCAGCTCGCATGGTTTGTCTGGCAGCTCATCGTTGCCGCGCTCGCCGGATACGTTGTATTGGCGGTTGGCGGAATGGTCTCGGGCTGGTTCACAGCTTTGCCTGAGCATGCAGACGGCTTCCAGGACGGTCAACGCTTAAGCGTGTTTCCGATAGTTGCCCCGGGAGTGGCGTTGTGCCTCGCTCCATTCGCCACAGGACTCGTCGCGTGGTCGAGGATGGTGATCCGCGCAGTCGACACCCCCGAAATAGTGTGAACTACCTTATTCCCTTGGTGAAAGCTCTGGGGTGACGCCTTTTTTGGCCTGAACAGCTTTTTCGCGCCTGTCGGAGAATACAATGGCTGCGGTACGTATTGTGCTCATTTGTTGAATCTGGGAGACACGAAAATGCTGAGAGTTACCGACCTCCGGGGGACAACCCCAACGACCGCCGAACTTCGCAGGGCACTGCCACGTGGTGGCGTTGATGTCCATGCCGTGCTTCCCGCAGTTACGCCGATCGTTGAAGAGGTTCGCGTAGGCGGTGCCGAAAAGGCACTCGAATACGGAGAGAAGTTCGACGGGATCCGTCCAGCATCCGTGCGGGTGCCGTCGGAGGTGATCAAAGAGGCCGTCGACAAGCTTGATCCTGCGCTGCGCTCCGCGCTTGAAGTCGCGATCGAGCGGATTCGCAAGGTACACGCTGAACAGAAGCCGCAGCCACACACTACGACGCTTGCGAATGGCGCAACTGTCACCGAGACATTTATTCCTGTTTCGCGCGTGGGACTTTATGTTCCAGGTGGAAAGGCGGTGTACCCCTCGAGCGTGCTCATGAACGTGATTCCTGCGCAGGAGGCGGGGACGGACAGCATGGTGGTCTGCACTCCTCCTCAGGAGGAGTTCGGCGGCTGGCCGCACCCAACGACGCTCGCCGCGTGCGCGCTGCTCGGCGTCGATGAAGTGTGGGCAGTCGGTGGAGCCCAGGCGATTGCATTGCTGGCGTACGGCGATGATGCCCACGGCCTGGAACCAGTTGATATGGTGACCGGACCGGGGAACATCTACGTTGCTGCCGCGAAGCGTGTAGTCAACGGCACGGTGGGCATTGACGCGGAGGCCGGCCCGAGCGAGATCGCGGTTATCGCCGATGATAGCGCGAATGCGGAATACGTGGCGCTCGATCTGATTTCGCAGGCAGAGCACGACGAGCAAGCAGCTAGTGTGCTTATCACCGACTCAGAGGCCCTGGCGCAGGAAGTCGGCCAACTCGTTGAGCAGCGCTCGAAGGAAACGCTCAACGCTGAGCGCGCCTCTACTGCGCTGGGCGGTAAGCAGTCCGGCATCATCCTGGTCGATGATATTGAGAAGGCTGTCGCAGTCGCAGACGTTTACGCAGCAGAGCACCTGGAGGTGCACACGCGCGATGCTCGCGCGGTTGCGGAGCGAGTTCGAAACGCGGGCGCAATTTTCGTCGGGCCATACTCACCGGTCCCACTCGGTGACTATGCGGCTGGCTCGAACCACGTCTTGCCGACATCCGGGACGGCGCGCTTCAACCCCGGCCTGTCCACCCTGACGTTCCTGAAGCCTGTCAATCTCATCGAGTACGACAAGGCAGCGTTGGCGGAAATTGCTGAGGACATCATGGTGCTGGCTGCGGAAGAGCAGCTTCCTGCACACGGTGAATCCATTAAGGCACGAGGAAACGGAGCTAAGTAAGTATGTTTACTGATCCCTCGACGATCGCGAAGGGCGTCACGCTCGAATCGCTACCACTTCGCGACGAGCTGCAAGGAAAGAACCCATACGGCGCCCCACAGTTGAAAGTGCCTGTCGCGCTGAACACCAACGAGAATCCGTACCCGCCCTCTGAGGCGTTGATTCAGGACCTGGTTGCCGAGGTTGAAGCTGCGGCACGGTCGCTCAACCGCTACCCAGAGCGCGACGCCGTGTTGCTTCGGGAAGACTTGGCCGCATACGTGTCGAAGCAGACGGGGGTTCAAGTCAGCAAAGACAACATTTGGGCTGCTAACGGTTCGAACGAGATTTTGCAGCAGCTGTTGCAAGCTTTTGGTGGCCCCGGACGCAGTGCCATGGGGTTCGTGCCTAGCTACTCGATGCACCCAATCCTTGCGGCGGGCACGCAAACCGAGTTTATCCCGATTGATCGCAACGAATCTTTCGATATCGATGTGCAGGAGGCTGTGCAGGCCGTCGAAAAGCACGCGCCGGACGTCATCTTTATCACTACGCCGAACAATCCAACTGGCGGTGAGACTGCACTCGAAGACATCGAAAAGATTGTTCAGGCTGCACCTGGCATCGTGATTATTGACGAGGCGTACGCTGAGTTCTCGGATTCCCCGTCCGCAACGACGCTGCTGGCAACGTATCCAGAGAAGCTCGTTGTGTCGCGCACGATGTCGAAGGCGTTCGATTTCGCAGGCGCGCGCCTAGGGTACTTCGTTGCAGCACCGGCGTTTATCGACGCCGTCATGCTGGTTCGCTTGCCGTACCACCTCTCGGTGCTCTCCCAGGTCGCTGCACGCGTGGCGCTGAAGCACGCCGGGGACACGCTCGCGACGGTTGACAAGTTGGCGCAGGAGCGCGTGCGCGTGCAAGCAGCGCTGGAAGAGATGGGCTACAAGGTTGTGCCGAGCTCGTCGAATTTCATCTTCTTCGGCCCGTTTGGCGACGCCACTTCGACCCATGCAGCGTGGCAGCAGTTCCTCGACTGTGGCGTACTCATTCGTGACGTTGGCGTCGCAGGTCACCTGCGAGTGACGGTTGGACTTGATAGCGAAAACGATGCCTTCCTAGAGGCAGCAAGAAAGGTACTTCATGGCGAATAGGGTAGGGACCGCACACAGGAAGACGTCTGAATCCGACATCACTGTGTCCATCGATCTCGACGGCACAGGCGTGACTGACATTGACACCGGATTGCCGTTTTTCGATCACATGCTCACCGCATTCGGGGCGCACGGTGCTTTCGATCTCACGGTGAAGGCGAAAGGCGACACGGAGATCGATGCCCACCACACGGTGGAAGACACCGCCATCACGCTCGGGTGGGCCCTGCTGGATGCGATCGGGGACAAGCGTGGCATCCGCCGCTTTGGCTCGATGCTGTTGCCGATGGACGAAACGCTCGTTGAGGCAGTTGTAGACCTGTCTGGGCGTCCGTACTTTGTGATGAACGGTGAGCCGGAGCATATGGATTGGCAGGTCATCGGCGGACACTACGCCACGGTGATAAACCGTCATTTCTTTGAGACGCTTGCGTATAACTCCCGAATGACCTTGCACGTGAATGTGCGCTATGGTCGCGATCCGCACCACATTACGGAAGCCGAATTCAAGGCTGTGGCCCGCAGTTTGCGAGCTGCAGTGGATGCAGACCCAAAGATTACGGGTGTGCCGTCGACAAAGGGTGCGTTGTAGGTGGGAGGCATTCCAGCAAGTATGGGAGTGCTTGGCCTCTTCGTGTTGGCGGGTGTGCTCGCAGGCGGAGTGTGGTCAACGTACCAGCGTGGATTGAGGGTGCCGACTGCAGTGTTAGCCTTGGCTACTGCGCTGGCGCTCGCATTCGCGATCATGGCAATGATGGAGGTTATGTAGTTTGAAGTTCTTCCCACCAACACCGCTTACTGTTGAGGAAATTAACTCGGTCTCGAGCGTTTGGAAGGCACGCGGCATGAAGCCCGTCCTGCTCGCGGTGATGGCAGCGTTCGCCGCATGGGCGGTGCTGCTACCGGTGATTCCTACGGCGGTGCTCGATGCAGGAGGAACCGAAACGCTGGCCGGGCTTACCACCGGTGTGTTCATGCTCGCTACAGTGCTTACACAGATGGCGACACCTGCGCTGCTGCGTAAGTTCGGGTTTGGCCTGATTATGGGGCTGTCTTCTTTGCTCTTGGGTGTTCCGGCGTTCGCCTACGCGTTGGGAATGGAAGCCGGAACAGTGCTGACTGTGAGCGCGATCCGCGGTGTTGGGTTTGGCGCGCTGACGGTAGCGGAGGCAGCCGTCGTCGCTGAGTTGGTACCGCGTCGCTTGCTGGGGCGGGCGACCGGCACGCTGGGCATCATGGTGGGCTTGTCTCAGATGGTCGGCTTGCCGACGGGCCTCGCCCTGGTCAACGTCATTGGGTATAACGCGGTGTATTACATTGCAGCGGGCGTAGGCCTCATTTCGTTGGTGGCATGCATGTTCATCCCAGCTGTGCCACAAGCGGACCGCGATGAGTTGAGCGTGGCGCACGTGCACGTACCGATGTGGCGGCTTGTGTTTGTTCCGGGCATGGCCTTGATGTTCGTCACCTCAGCGTATGGCGCAATTACTAACTTCCTTCCCGCGGCGATGCGCGATCTCGATCCGGCCAAGGGAGCGGCGCTTGGCGGTGTGATGCTGGGCGTGATGAACTTCGCTTCTATGTTGTCGCGGTACGCAGCGGGTCAGGTCATGGACCGCAAGGGATACCCAGGCAGCATTCTCATTCCGTGCCAGTTCATTGCTGCAGGTGGTGTCTTTCTCATCGCGCTCATTCTGCTTCTTGATCTGCCGGTGTGGTGGATGGCGTTGGCAGCGTTGATCTACGGTGTTGGATTCGGCGCGGTACAGAACGAGGCGCTCACCTTGATGTTCTATCGCTTGCCCCGTTCGAAGAGCTCTGAGGCCTCTGCGATTTGGAATATCGCATTCGACGGAGGAACAGGTCTGGGGTCGACGATGTACGGCATGTTGCTGACAATGATGATGTTTACTCCGATGTTTGGTCTTGCGGCGGCCGTGATCCTTATTGGCGTAGTTATTACGTTGCTGGATAGGCAGCTGGGCAAGCACCGCGTCGTCGAAGTTAATAACTTGTCCGTGCGGCTGAAAAATGTTCAGCCCCCGCGCCTTTATCGGCGGAACGGGCGCTAGAATTAGTCTTCATGACTGCTAACGACATGCCACAACCCCATGTTGCGCTGCTCGACTACGGGGCAGGAAATATCCGATCCGCTCAGCGTGCGCTAGAACAAGTTGGTGCGCGCGTCAGCGTTACTGCCGATCCGGCGATCGCGGTGGAGGCTGACGGCCTGTTAGTGCCGGGGGTTGGCGCGTTTGATGCATGCATGCGTGGGTTGCAGGCGATGCAAGGCGGGCGCATCATCGGACAGCGCCTTGCAGGTGGTCGTCCTGTGCTGGGTATCTGCGTTGGTATGCAAATCCTTTTTGAGCATGGAGTCGAGCATGGCATTGATACCGCTGGACTAGCAGAGTGGCCGGGGACCGTTGAAAAGCTCCAGGCTCCTGTGCTTCCACACATGGGGTGGAACACCGTCGACATAGTTGGCGGCTCGCGCATGTTCGATGGCATTAATGTAGACGAGCGCTTCTACTTCGTGCATTCGTACGGCGTTCGCGAATGGACGCTGAAAGCGGATGAGTTCATTGCGCCGCCACTTGTGCACTGGTCGGAGCACGGTGGAGATAAGTTTGTGGCTGCCGTCGAAAATGGTCCGCTCTGGGCGACGCAGTTTCACCCTGAGAAGTCTGGTGACGCAGGACTTCATCTCCTGGAAAACTGGGTGAAGACTCTGTAGCAAGCGCCGAACCTGGCTGAGTTAGATTGGATAAGATGAGCACCATGACTTTTACCTTGTTGCCTGCTGTTGATGTTGTTGAAGGTCAGGCCGTGCGGCTTGACCAGGGGGAAGCTGGGACGGAGAAGAGCTACGGGGATCCCCTGGAGGCTGCTCGTCGCTGGGAAGAGCAGGGGGCGCAGTGGCTGCACTTCGTGGATTTGGACGCCGCGTTTGGGCGTGGCTCGAACCATGAGTTGATGGCGGATATCACTGCGAAGCTGGGTATCGCTGTCGAGCTCACGGGTGGTATTCGTGACGACGCCACGTTGGAGCGGGCCCTTGCCACCGGAGCGAAGCGCGTCAATATTGGTACCGCGGCGCTACAGGATCCGGAGTGGACCTGTAAGGCAATTGAGCGCTACGGCGACAAGATCGCGATTGATATCGCGGTGCGTGAAACTGATGGTGAGTGGCGCACGAAGGGGAACGGCTGGACGTCCGACGGCGGTGATCTGTGGGAGGTTCTGGAGCGGTTCGATGCCGCTGGTTGCAGCCGTTTCGTGGTGACCGACGTGAGCAAGGACGGCACGCTAGCGGGGCCGAATGTTGCACTGTTGCGGGAGGTCGCCGCAGCGACGGACGCACAGATTACTGCCTCGGGCGGAATCGCGACTCTCGACGACGTCGTAGAAGTGGCCCGGTATACCGATGAAGGGATCGACTCCGTCATTATCGGCAAGGCTCTCTACGAGAAGCGCTTCACGCTGAGTGAGGCGCTGGAGGCCATCGCAAAGGTATCGAAGGGCGAGTAAACAGCGTGCGGGATCTGCAGGCATACCGAGCTATTGCGTTAGCGGCGGTCGATGAAGCCGCCGAGCTCTTTCGAACACATATCGGTGCAGCTCCAGCGCTCTTTAAGGGCGAAGGTGACTTTGCCACGGAAGCGGATCTCGCGATTGAAACGTTGCTGAGGAAACGCTTGACGGAAGCGACCGGTATCCCCGTGTTTGGGGAGGAACACGGCGGGGACCTCAACGCTGAGGCGTGCTGGGTGCTCGATCCTATCGACGGCACCTCGAACTACTCGTGTGGCAACCCGATGTGCGCGATCTTGGTAGCGCTCCTTATCGACGGCCAACCGGTCGTCGCGGTGACCGACATGCCATTGCTGGGGCACCGCATGCATGCGATCTCGGGTGAGCCCGTTGTGCTTGACGGCGACCCATTGCCTGCGCTCCCACAGGGCGTTGATCCTTCGACGACGGCCGCTCAGGTAGGCGTTGCAACCGTTAGTTCGGATGATCGCGCTGCGTTTCCAGCGGAAGGCCGATTGGCCTTCGTCGGTGAATTGGCTTCCACCTCACTGCGACCACGCATGACTGGCTCAGTGGGCGTGGACTTGGCGTTTGTGGCGTCGGGTGTGTTCCAGGCCAGCGTGAGTTTCTCCCCGCACGTGTGGGATAACGCGGCCGGTGTCTTGTTCGGTCGCTGCGCGGGCGCGACGGTGACTGACGTGTACGGGCAGCCATGGGAGATGTCGTCGATGGGGGCTGTCATTGGTACGAATGCTGCCCATGCGACTGCGCTCGCGACGGTCCAACGGTGCTTTGAAAGCCCTGATAGGCAGAGTGCTTCGCGGTAGTATGTAGTTTCCGGAACGTATTTGCGGGCTGGAGTAGCGTGGCACAAAACATGTATGGAGGGTAATTACCTTGTCTGTTGCAATCCGTGTGATTCCTTGCCTCGACGTGGACGACGGGCGGGTAGTAAAAGGCGTAAATTTTGAAAACCTGCGGGACGCTGGTGATCCCGTAGAACTTGCTCAGCGGTACGGTCTGGAAGGCGCTGATGAGCTTACTTTTTTGGACGTAACCGCGTCGCGTGAGGGCCGTGGAACGATGCTTGAGGTCGTCCGTAAGACCGCAGAGCAGGTATTTATCCCGTTGACCGTTGGCGGAGGCGTTCGAAGCGTCGAAGACGTCTCTGAGTTGTTGCGTGCTGGCGCGGACAAAGTCAGTGTGAATACAGCGGCGATTCACCGGCCAGAGCTACTGCGTGAGCTCAGCGAGAAGTTTGGAGCGCAGTGCATTGTCTTGTCTGTCGACGCGCGTCGCGTGCCGAATGGTGGGCTTCCGCAGCCGTCTGGGTTTGAAGTGACCACGCACGGTGGTACGCGTTCGGCTGGTCTCGACGCGGTGGAGTGGGCTCGCACTGGACAAGACCTGGGTGTGGGGGAAATCTTGCTGAACTCGATGGACGGAGATGGGACCAAGGAAGGGTTCGATCTCGAGCTGTTGGAGAAGGTTCGAGCAGCGGTAAGCATCCCGGTGATTGCTTCCGGTGGCGCTGGCAAGGCTGCAGACTTCCCGCCAGCAGTAAAAGCGGGCGCAGACGCCGTACTTGCGGCGTCGATCTTCCACTTCGGCGAAGTGAGCATCGCGGAAGTAAAGGATGCGCTTCGGAATGAGGGCTTTGAGGTTCGCTGATGACTGAACTACGCCCAGAAGATGCCGTATTGGATCCTGCAATTGCTGCTCGGCTGAAGAAGAACGACCGCGGCCTGGTTCCCGCCGTGGTGCAGGCTGCTGACACCGGTGAGGTCCTCATGATGGCCTGGATGGATGAGCGGGCGCTGGCGTACACGCTGGAAACGCGACGAGGGACGTACTTCTCTCGCTCCCGTAACGAATACTGGGTAAAAGGGCTCACCAGTGGCGCTGTGCAAGAGGTCCGCGAGGTGCGCCTCGACTGCGACGGCGACACCTTGCTGGTGAAGGTGATCCAGACGGATGGTGCCTGCCATACGGGGGACCGTACGTGCTTCGATGCAGATCTGCTGTTGGAGGATATCTAGGTGAATACGGCGAACCGCGTCGGCGCACTGCTGGTGGGCGTCGGTGGCGCGCTGGCGTGGGTGGGGTCCAGGATGGACTGGTTTACTGTCGAAGTTTTCGACGACCGCGCTGGAGCCAGTACCACTACCGTCGATGGTTCAATGTGGTCTACGGAGATCGCGGCAGTGGCGCTCATTCTGATCGTTGCAATGATTGCGATATTCGCGCTGCGGCGAGTTGGGCGTCGAATAGTAGGTGTGGTGGCCGCACTAGGCGCTGTGGGCGCCGGCGTATCGGGCTTGCGAACCTTATTAGCCGAGCCTGACTTGGAGCGTTTGCACACACTGCTGAGTGCCGGAAGCGGGGAGCAGGGAGGAGCAGCCAGTGACGGGGCGATTGCCGCGTGGGCGGAGATCACACAGGTGCAGCAGCATAGCGCTGGCATTTACCTGGTCATCTTGGGGGCGCTCCTGGGGCTTATTGGAGCGCTCACGGTAGTAATGCGGCCCGGTGTAGATTCCGCGAAGCTCAACAAGTATGAGACAGAGGCTGTGCGCCGTGAAAAGCTCGGTGAAGATCTCGAAGCTCGGCCGGACTCTGGGCGCGTGATGTGGGATGCCTTGGACTCCGGAATTGACCCTACGGATGATGAGGCACGCCGATAAATATTCGGTATACCCCCGTGAAATTTCATGAACTAAATACGCGCGGGCTACGCTGGCAACTGCAACAATAGGCTTTCACCTCGGAGTCACGCGGGAGGCGAGTATGTGTGCCACGGATGTACACAGCGATCTCTTCGCTGCAGTGCAGCGGCAGGTCGCGCGCCGTGAGTCCTTGGTGTCGTTCCAAGAGGTGAAGGATCGCTCGCGGGCAGCTGCATCTGCGCGCGACGCATACGCGGCCGTTGACTCAGACGGATGCGCAATTATTGCCCAGGTACAGTACAACCAGCACGGCGTCCGGACTACGCAGCAGCGGATTCACCGAGCGGCACTTGCCGCAGTGGAGCTTGAGATGCAGGGGGCGCAGCTGCTCGCGTGTTCGGGTGCGCTGTTTGGCCGTGAGGTCGCGAACATTGAGATGGACGCAGCGAGGGCAGCAGTGCATATACCGGTGGTGAGCTTGGATACGATTGTTGATCCGTACCAAGTGCACGAGGCTCGCTGCTATGGAGCCGATGCGCTTGTGCTTCGCGCAGATATTCTTGAGCAGCCGCGACTGGAGGCGTTGCTAGATAGAGCGGAGACGCTTGGCATGTCGGCCTTCGTACGAGTCGGAGGCTCTGAGGAGGCGGCACGTGCGCTTCGGGCGGGTGCATCGGTGTTGGCTGTTGTGCCACCGAAACGTCCATCGGGGGAGACTGATCACTTCGCGCTGGGTGAGCTTGTTGCAGGCCTTCCGAGCAAGATCCGGGTGGTGATGATGGCGGATGTGTTGACTCCGCGTGATCTGTTTAACGTCGCCGCTGCAGGAGCAGACGCTATTTTGGCGAATGCTGAAGCGGCTATTCCTTCTCTTGCTACTGCCGGGCGACACCCCGCGTGCGCTTCCCGCCGATAATCAGGCACACTAGGGGGCGTGCAAACTACGATTCTGGCAAACATTCCCTCGCCACCACAGGGTGTGTGGCACATTGGCTGGCTCCCGGTGAGGGCGTACGCGCTGTGCATCATCACCGGCATCCTGCTTGCAATGTGGGTGGGCACGCGGCGCTATCGTGCGCGTGGTGGTGATCCCGACGTGATTTGGGACGCGGCGATCGTCGCTATCCCAATGGGCATTGTTGGTGGTCGGCTCTACCATGTGCTGACGGACCACGAGAAGTATTTCGGCCCCGGGAAAGATCCCCTACAAGCTCTGAACATTACTGCTGGAGGACTGGGCATTTGGGGCGCAGTCGCACTGGGCGCGGCGAGCGTGTGGTTGCTGCTGCGGTGGAAGAAGATTGCTGTTGGGCCTGTTGCGGATGCGCTGGCGCCAGGCATCGTGTTGGCCCAGGCGGTGGGGCGCCTTGGGAACTGGTTCAATCAGGAACTCTATGGTGCTGAAACGACGGTACCGTGGGCGTTGGATATCTACTACCGCGTTGACGAGCAAGGGGCGTTCGCTCCGCTGACAGGGCGTTCTACCGGTGAGGTCATCGCGAGCGTTCACCCGACGTTCCTCTACGAGTTGGTGTGGAATCTGCTTGTGTTTGCTTTCCTGCTTTGGGCAGATAAGCACTTCAGGCTCGGACACGGCAGAGTATTTTGGCTATACGTTGCTGGCTACACGATGGGCCGATTTGCAATCGAGTTGATGCGTACTGACGCCGCAACACTAATTTTGGGGTTGCGTGTGAACACGTGGGTTTCAGGCCTGCTTTTTGTTGTTTCACTTGGGATTTTCTTCCTATTGCCACGTGGGAGAGAAGCCGAGAAAGAACTCGTTCACAACGATAATGATGATACGAATCGTGATTCGGGGTAGGGTGGTATCCGAAGTGGAAGATAGGCCACACGATACGGCAGTGGAGAATTCACACACTATCTGGCCTTGAAACCACCGGTAATTGTTGAATCGCTACTAGGTTGGATCTCGTGGATAGAAGAACAAAGATCGTATGTACGCTTGGCCCTGCTGTGGCCAGCAAAGAAGCAATCCTCGGACTTGTGCGCGACGGCATGGATGTCGCCCGCCTCAACTTCTCCCACGGCGACTATCCGGACCACGAGCAGAACTACCGCTGGGTCCGCGAAGCCACCGATGAAACGGGACACGCAGTTGGCATCCTCGCCGACCTTCAGGGTCCGAAAATCCGTCTTGGGCGCTTTGAAGAAGGCGCCACCGTCTGGGAGACGGGCGAAACGGTCCGCATCACAGTCGATGACGTGCCAGGCACGCACGACCGAGTCTCGACGACTTACAAGAACCTCGCCAAGGACGCGAAGCCGGGCGACCGCCTGCTCGTCGACGACGGCAAGGTCGGTCTGGTCTGTGTCGAAGTCGACGGCAACGACGTTGTCTGCCGCGTGACCGAAGGTGGCCCTGTTTCCAACAACAAGGGTGTTTCCCTGCCGGGGATGGACATCTCCGTCCCGGCGTTGTCCGAGAAGGACAAGGCGGACCTGCGGTTCGCACTCAAGATGGGTGTCGACGTCGTCGCGCTGTCCTTCGTGCGCTCGCCGGCAGATGTTGACCTGGTTCATGAGATCATGGACGAAGTTGGCCGTCGTGTCCCAGTCATCGCGAAGCTGGAGAAGCCAGAAGCAGTCGACGCCCTGGAGTCAATCATCCTGGCATTCGACGCCGTGATGGTTGCCCGTGGCGACCTCGGCGTTGAGATTCCGCTTGAACTTGTTCCAGGTGTGCAGAAGCGCGTCATCCAGATCGCTCGTGAAAACGCGAAGCCGGTCATCGTCGCTACGCAGATGCTGGATTCGATGATTGATAACTCGCGTCCGACGCGTGCTGAGGCTTCCGACGTTGCGAACGCCGTGCTCGACGGTGCAGACGCCGTCATGCTCTCCGGTGAGACCTCCGTTGGCGTTGACCCGCACAACGTGGTCCGCACGATGAGCCGCATTGTCCGCTCCGCTGAGGCTATGGACAAGGTGCCGCCTCTGAACCACATCCCGCGTACCCGCCGTGGTGTGATCTCCTACTCGGCGAACGATGTGGCAAACCGTCTGCATGCACGCGCAATCGTGGCGTTCACCGCGACCGGCGATACCGCTCGACGCGTTGCGCGCCTGCGCCCAGACCTGCCGCTGCTCGTGTTTACTCCGAAGCAGGAGGTTCGCTCGCAGCTCGCACTGACCTGGGGCGTGGAGACCTTCCTGTGCCCGCCGGTGCACAGCACGGATGACATGATCGCCACCGTTGACAAGTACCTGCTGGCGATGGATGAGTACCAGGAGAATGACACCATGGTGATGGTTGCAGGTACTCCTCCAGGAGTTGCAGGCTCGACCAACACGGTCCACGTCCACCAGTTGGGCGAGGAGGCTTACTGGTCGAAGAAGAAGGAAGAGGAACAAGACTAAGTTCCAAATCGGAGAACACCCCGGGCAGCTGCTCCGGGGTGTTTTTCATCTCGGCTTGTAGCTCGCTAAATACATGGGGACATATAAAAGGCCTGCCGCGAAGCAACAGCGGCAGGCCTTTTGTAGTAGGAGCTACAGGCTAGTTAATCGGCGTCGGCTCGATCTTCCAGACCTCGTTCGCGTAATCGCGGATCGTGCGGTCAGAGGAGAAGCGACCGGATTCGCAGATGTTGATCCAGCACTTGCGTGCCCATGCATCTGGGTCCTCGTAGTACTCCTTGGCCATGCGGTCGCGGGTCTCGCGGTAGTCCGCGAAGTCACCCAGCACGTAGTAGACGTCGGCTTCGTCGAAGCCGAAGCCCTCGAGCAAGGAAGCACGGATGTTGTGGAACGCGCCGGTGCCGCAGTCGTCCAGGGTGCCGTCGACCAGTGCGTTGAGCACACGGTGCAGGCCTGGGGTCTGCTCGGCGGTAGCCTTCGGGTCATAGGAGCGCTGCAGCTCAGGCAGATCCTCCTCGAGAGCGCCGAAGATGTAGGCGTTCTCTTCACCGACAGCGTCAACGATTTCCACGTTTGCGCCGTCCATCGTGCCCAAGGTCAGCGCACCGTTCATCATGAACTTCATGTTCGAGGTGCCCGATGCCTCCTTGCCGGCCGTCGAGATCTGCTCGGAAACATCCGTTGCCGGGATGATGTGCTCAGCAGGGGAGACGTTGTAGTTCTCCACGAAGACCACATGCAGGTACTTCGAGACGACTGGGTCGTTGTTCACCAGCTCGCCGATGGCGTTGATGAGCTTGATGATGCCCTTTGCCATCGTGTAACCAGGTGCAGCCTTCGCGCCGAAGATAAAGGTGCGCTTCGGTACGTCGGTCTCGCCGTCTTCCTTGATACGGAAGTACAAGTCGATGATGTACAGAGCGTTCATCAGCTGGCGCTTGTACTCGTGCAGACGCTTGATCTGCGTATCGTAGACGGAGTCCGGGTCGATGACCGAACCCTGACGCTGCTCGATCCAACGAGCGAAGTCTTGCTTGTTAGCAGCCTTGATCTCCCGCAGTTCCTTGAGCACTGCAGGATCATCAGCGTACTTGCGCAGCTCCTTCAGCTTGGACAGGTCCGTGGTCCACTCATCAGAGCCAGACAGGCGGTCGAGCAGGGATGAGAGACGCGGGTTGCACATACGCAGCCAGCGACGTGGGGTGACACCGTTGGTCTTGTTATTGAAGCGCTCTGGGTACATGGAGTACCAGTAGTTGAGCGTGTCACGCTTCAGGATCTCGGTATGCAGCGCAGCCACGCCGTTCACGGAGTACGAGGCGTAGCAGGCGATCCACGCCATGTGCACCTTGCCGTCGTGGACTGGGGAGTAGTGGTGTGCGTCCTCCGGGCCAATGCCACGGGACTCCATGTCGAGGCGGTAGCGGCGGTCAATCTCCAGGACAATTTCCCAGATACGCCAGAACAGCTGCTTGAAGATGGACTCGTCCCAAGTCTCCAGAGCCTCCTGGAGCACGGTGTGGTTCGTGTACGCGAAGGTCTGGGTGGTGACGTTCCACGCCTCATCCCAGCCCAGGCCGTGCTCATCCATGAGCAGGCGCATGAGTTCCGGAACCGCCAGCACCGGGTGGGTGTCGTTGAGCTGCACTGAGTTGTACTCGTGGAACTTGCTCAGATCCTCGCCGTGGTGCTCGATGTAGTTGTCGATCATCTCCTGCAGCGAAGCAGAGACGAAGAAGTACTGCTGGCGTACGCGGAGCACCTTGCCAGCGTACGTGGTGTCGTTCGGGTAGAGCACGCGGGTGATGTCGTGGACAGCCTCGCGCTCCAGGATGGCGTCGGAGAAACGCTGCGAGTTGAACGCATCGTAGTCGAACTCGTGGATTGGGGATGCGTCCCACAGACGAAGGGTACCAACGTTATCGGTGCCGTAGCCGGTAATCGGCATGTCGAACGGTACTGCTCGAACCGTCATGTCGTCGAACTTCACGATGCGCTGCTGGGAGGTGCGCTCAACAACGAACGGGTAGAACGATTCCTTCCAGGAATCTGGGTGTTCCTTCTGGAAGCCATCGACGAACTCCTGGCGGAACAGGCCGTAGCGGTAGAGCAGGCCATAGCCGGTGACTGGGTAGTCCTGCGTCACTGCGGAGTCCAGGAAGCACGCTGCGAGGCGGCCAAGGCCACCGTTGCCCAGCGCGGCATCGTGCTCTGCCTCGAGGACATCGGTCAGGTTGTGGCCGAGCTCTGCTGCTGCAGCCTCAGCCTCTTCCACCATGCCCAGGTTCGTGAGGTTGTTCAGCAGTGCACGGCCTTGCAGGAACTCTGCGGAGAAGTACGCCTGCTGACGAGTAGCCGAGTAGGCCTTTTGGGTTGCATCCCACTTGTCGGCAATCTGCTCCACAACGGCGGCCGAGAGGCCAGTCCAAAACTTGTTATTGGTGGATGCCTGCGGGCTGCGTCCAGAGAAACCACGAACATGGCCGGCGACAGTGTCCTGCAGTGCCGGTACCGATGTTCCTACAGTGTTCTTCATAAAAACCTCAGATCTCTTGATGTGTCGAATTGGAATGCGTCGTGCTCAGCCGGAACGGCGTTGCGCTATGGCTGAGCAAGATACGTCAGAACTGCCGTGAGTCCGGCATTGGTAGCTGCTTTCACCGTGGGTGCGTAGTCCGGCAAGAAGGTCGGCATGTGGTTGACTGGAATGTCTTCCGCGACTCTATTTGCCGCAACGGCTTCATCCCACTGTGCCTTCGGGGTGCACCCGATAAGCCAGTAGAAGTACGGCACGTCAAATGCCAGGGGGATGACTGGGAAGTCCTCAGACACTGTCTTTCGGTCGGCTTCAGCAGACTCATGCTTGAAAACCTCGTCGAAAGACTGGCGGACCTTTGCGTACACCTCGGCGTCATTGCTCATAAGTTCTCCGTGAGCGAAGTACTCGAACGTAGGCGCTTCGGTGGCACCCGATGCTTGCACCTCTGCGCGAACAACCCGCTCGATGGAGGCGTACATCTGCTCTTTTGTCTTGTTTTGATAAAAGCGACAGTTGAGTACGAGTTCCGCGGAGTCGGGGATAATGTTGTTCGTCGTTCCAGCGTGCAAACTGGCAACGGTGACGACTGCGAAGTCAGAAGGATCGACTTCCCGGCCCACGAGACCTTGCAGGCGGGCAATGATCATCGCTGCCGTAAACGTTGGGTCTATGGCGTTGTGTGGCATAGAGCCGTGCGCACTTCGCCCCGGGATCGTAATCCTGATGGAGTCACATGCCGCGAACTGGGGACCCGCTTTTGACATCACGGTTCCCGCAGGTCCGGGCATCACATGCTGGCCAAAGCAGACGTCAGGACGTGGGATGCGTTCCAGAAGTCCGTCATTGACCATCGCTTCTGCCCCTACCCCCAGCTCTTCTCCTGGTTGAAACAGTGCAATGAACGTCCCACGCCAGGCGTGGCGGGTGTTGTCCATAAAACTGCACATACTGAGAAGTGCCGTGGTGTGCATGTCATGGCCGCAAGCATGCATGGTGCCGACGCTCGTGCCGTCCTCAAGACGCACCTTTTTCTTTGAAGCGTATGGAACTTCGGTAGATTCCGTAACTGGGAGCCCATCGAAGTCGGCACGGAACAGTACAGTTGGCCCGTCACCGTTGCGGAAGACCGCACAGATTCCGTAGCCCCCAATCGGTGCAATTACTTCGCAGTCGAACTGGGTAAGTTCGGCGAGGAGCCGTTGGTGCGTCTCCTCTTCTTGCATCGATAGCTCGGGCGTGGTGTGCATGAATTCGTAGAATGCACGCTGCCACGATTCGTCAACGACGTAACTGTTGAGAATATCGTTGATGTTGATCATGTACGTCCCTCTGTGCGTCACTCCGCACGTGCTTGCTTAACTACCATCACATTAAGTAATACCAGTCTTTTGGGAGGAAGGTATAAACAACTTTGGTCTAAAGGACTGGGTTGTAGAGGAGAGAGTTGCGTGACGGGGCACATTCTGTGGCAATACGCAGCGACTTTGTCACATTCCCGGCATCGCGGAGTCGGTAGAGTTTGTCCACCATTTTGTCACGAACATCAAACGGGGAAAGCGTATTGACGTAGATTTTAGTGCCGCCTTCGAACCCCGCGAGTGTAGAAATACGCCACTTAATGTTCACTCTCCATGGCATCGGAAGGTCCAGATCCACAGGCCGGTAGTGCCACTCCTCGTTGCACGCGACCTCAGGTCCCATCGCTGCGTGGATCGCGTGCACGAGGTCCGACAGACCGCGCACTTCCTGCTCCGACTGCTCCCAAGGTGCGCAGGTTGCGGACTTGGAATAGATGGAGACAGTGGGGTAGCGGTGCCCGATGCCTGCGATGGCGATTGCGAAGTCGTTCTCCGCGATCACCAGGTTGTGGTAGAACGCGTAGTTCACTCCCCATTCGTTGTACATGTTGATGTTCTGGCGCAGCTTTGCAATCTCCATCTCGGCCTGCACGCCACGCGCGTCGACGGTGACGAGCTGCTTGTGCAGGTGGTCGAAGGAGGCGCCAGCAGGCGCAAGCCAGTTTTGGAAGACCACGACGTACGGGGAGTAGGGATTCTTTACGACGAGGTCGTGGAGGGAATCAACTGTGAACTTGAAGAAAGCCCCGTGCTCGTCTTCGGTGAGTGTTCCGGAGCTTGCTAGCTGTGTGTCGTCGGTGGCACCGTCGACGAAGTGGCGTCGAGCAATAATGACGTCGTGACCGCCGCCGAAATACGCGGGCGCGATCTCCAAGAGTGACGCCTCGTCGCGGTCGGGATTCTCCCCGGAGGCCTTGAGGCGGGTGCGAACGATGTCGAGGACGTGGGCCTTGCCGGCGGGGTCCGCGAGGTAGCGGTCCATGTGTTCCTGCTGAGACTGGGGCATGCTGTAGCCGTAGTTCTTTGCCCAGTAGTCGTAGGAGACTATCTCGAAGAGGTTCGGTACACGGCGGAACTCGGCGGTGGTGGCGTCGAGCTCTTCGGGCATCGCGTTGCGGACGATCTCCCAACCATCCCGGGTGCGAACCATGCGTGACTTCTCTGGTGGGGTGCGAAGCTGGTGGGCGTCACAGAAGTTGCAGTGCTCGTGAAAGTCGGAATCGCTGAGCGGGTGCGGGGTTCCTGAGGGGTGGGAAAGGGGCCGGTTTCCTCTGCCTGGGACCGTCCAAACCTCGGTGCCGGAAAATGGGTTGACTTGCTTGATCGTGCCGTCAGCCATGGTCGTCAGGGCGTCACGATACGAGTGCACTGGAAAAGTCATACCTGCTACGTTACTCCCCGGTGTATTAGCCTGTTCGTCATGGCGATCATTCAGTTCCATGTGCTGGCCCCCGATGCGTCGGCAGAAAAGTTGGCGGAGGCGTACCAGCGCGCAATCGATATTTTGGTGCGGCGCGAAAAACTCACTGCCGGAAATGTTGTGTACACCCCGCATGTAGCGTTGCCTAGCGAGGTCACCGAGGAACTGGAAGCAACATACGTGCAGGACAGGCAGGTCTCGGCTGAAGAAGAGGGTGCCGCCCTCCAGCGCTACGACATCGAGGTTGAAGGCGCGAGGAGCCTGAACAGCCTGGCGATGGGCCTGTCGCGGATTCTGACCCCGCGAGCGCAGCTTCCATCAGACCCCGTCGCGTTGGAGCAGCAAGACCAGTTTGAGACGCCTGCGCTTTACCCCTGGACCGTCGAGGTGTTCAGGTAATGAATCGCCGCCTCGCGGCCTGCGCGGCGGAGTTGCTCACTGGTGTCAGCGATGTTTTCAAGGGGGACTGCGATTGCTTCACCAGCGGGTTCGGCGTCGAAGCTACCCGCCACAATTACGCAGACAGCACCTGCATCAGCGGCAAGGTCGCTTACCGTGCTGGCAACCTTGCCAGCGGCGGTTTGGGCGTCATAGCGTCCCTCGCCGGTGATGACGAGTCCGGACTGTGCGATAAGATCTGCGAGCCCGCTGGCGTTCGCGATGACGGGCGCACCGGGGGAGATGGAGACGTGGCTGGCATCGCCGTGCAGGAGCGTTGATAGCCAGGTGATGCCGATCGCGATTCCACCCGCAGCCCCGAAGGCCGGAGTAGTGGGGTCGAGACCTGCTACTTCGCACAGCCTGGCCAGCCCGCGGTCGAGCTTGGCCACGTCTTCTTCGGAAGCGCCCTTCTGAGGTCCAAATACAGTGGCGGAGCCTTCCGGTCCCGTGGCGGGCGAATCCACATCGGTGAGTAGTACCCAGTCGAGCGCGCCTGCGGGAATGTTGACCTTTGCGGTATCGAGGTCCGCGAGGCGCTCGAGGTTGCCGCCGCCAGGCTTGAGTTGATAGCCCTCAGCGTCGACGGGGTTGGCGCCAAGGGCTACGAGGATGCCGGTGCCACCATCGGTGGTTGCCGAGCCGCCCAAGCCGAGCACGATCCGTGTTGCGCCACGGGTTTGTGCGTCGGCGATGAGCACTCCGGTGCCGTAGGTATCGCCGGTCAACGGAACTGGTGAATCTGCGACGGCGGGTAGCCCAGAGGCGGCAGCGACGTCGATAAACGCTGTGGTTGAAGCGGCATCATAGGTGTAGGTAGCCTCCGTGAGGCGCCCCGCGGCGTCCGTGGTGGGCAGGGTGATGCGCTCGCCCTTGAACAGTTCGGAGGTGCCTTCGCCGCCGTCGGCCATTGGGGCGAGTTTGATGGTTGCGTCCTTTAATATCTCGCGGACGCCTTCTCCGATCCACGTTGCGGCCTGCTCAGCCGACGCCGTGCCTTTGAATGCGTCTGGGGCGATGGTGACTGTGGTTGGGGTACGCAATGCTTCATCCATGAGGGCAAAGTGTAGTGCATACCTTCCGTTGTGTTGCACACTCAGCGCAGTGGTTCTCGGGTACGATGACCGACATGTATCGCGTTTTTGAAGCACTTGATGAACTCGTCCAAATCGTCGAGCAGGCCTACGGCGTGCCAATATCAAGCTCTTGCCTCGTGCCGCGCAACGAAGTGCTTGCGCTGTTAGACGATATTCGTGACGCAATCCCGAATGAGATGGACGACGCTCAAGATGTCCTCGACCGGCAGGACGCTATCTTGCATGGTGCACAGGAACGCGCGGACGATTTGGTGGCTCAAGCCAATGCAGACGCGAAGCACATTATGGATGAGGCAAACGAGCAGTCTCAAGAAATGATTGACGACGCCCAGTCCCACGCGACCATGCTGGTGACCAACGCTGAAGAGGACTCCCGCGATATGGTCAGCCGCGCACGCGAAGACGCGGAAGCCACCGTGGCGCGAGCACAGGAAGAAGCTCAGCGCCTGGTTGAAAACGGTCAGAAAGAATACCAGCGCTCAATTGATGAGGGCTTGGCGCAGCAGGAACACCTTGTTTCCGAGGCAGAGGTCATGCGTCGCGCAGACGAGGAGGCGCACCGCCTGGTCGAGCAGGCGCACGCGGAGTCCTCGCGTCTGCGCGGGGAGTGCGACGAGTTTGTGGATTCCAAGCTTGCGGAGTTTGAGGAGTCACTTTCCGCAGTGCTTCGCACAGTATCTAAGGACCGTTCTGCGCTCCGGCGTGGCGCCGGCGTCTCAGGCGGCAGCCAACGCGCGGAGCGTTACGACTACGGCGAGCATTAGGAACGCACAAGAGAAAACCAGGTAGCACTTCCGGAAGAAAACCGATGTAGAGTTTGGGTTGCTATGGCTAAAAATCCTTTCATTATTCAAGTAGCTGACGCTCTGCACGGCGACGGCATGCCGGTAGTTGTCCACAACGTGGGCCCAGCTCCTTCCCGCATCGGGCCGGAGATGATCGCAATTCCGGAAGGCCAGGAGGTGGCCGTCGACGCTACCGTGACCCCGCTCGGTTCTGGCGTGATGGTCGACGCCACCGTGACCGCGGTACTGGAAGGGCAGTGCGTACGCTGCCTGCGCACCCTGCAGCCGACGGAAACGCTGCGTGTCTCCCAGGTGTTTTCTAACGGCGACGACTTCATCCAGGGTGATGAAGAAGTAGAGGAAGACGCAGGATCCGGGGATGAGATCATGCGCATCGTGGAAGAAACGGTTGATCTCGAGCAGGCCTTCGTCGACGAAGCTGGCCTCACACTGCCGTTTAACCCGACCTGCCAGCCTGCATGCCCCGAAGACAGCGACGTTCCGGCACCAGACGGCATCAGCGGCGAAGCAACCGACGCGGTGGATCCGCGCTGGGCTGGATTGGAGAAGTTCCTATGAGCCGACGTTCAAAGAAGAATCGCGTCAGCGGCGAAGAAGCGTGGAACAGCGCGTTCTCCGAAGTAGACCATGCGCCTCTGCTCGAGTGGCTGGGTGTGGAGCTGGACGACGAACTGTTGCGACTCGCCTTGACGCATCGCTCCTTTGCCAACGAGCACGACTACCTGCCAAATAACGAGCGGCTTGAGTTTCTCGGAGACGCAGTGCTCGGTCTGACCGTAGCCACGAAGCTCTTCGAGATCTACCCTTCGAGCTCCGAGTCGGTGCTCTCCCCGATGCGGGCCTCAATTGTGTCACGCTACGGGTTGGCGGATGTCGCCCGTGGCATCGAGCTTGGTAAGTACGTGCTGCTTGGAAAAGGCGAGTTGCATACCGGTGGCAGGGACAAAGAGTCCATCCTCGCCGATACGACGGAGGCGCTCTTTGGCGCGATCTATCGGCAGCACGGATTCGAAGCAGCCCGCGACGTAATTCTTAAGCTCTTCCACGAGAAGCTCCACAACGCGACGGCACACGGCCACAGGCAAGACTGGAAGACTGTGCTGCAGGAACGCCTCGCGGAACGTGGCATCCCAATGGTCGAGTACGAAACGACGTCTGAAGGCCCCGAGCACGACCTCGAATTTACGTCGTACGCGATCATTCTTGGTGAAAACCGCGGACGTGGAGTGGCGCACAACAAAAAGCTCGCCGAGCAAGAAGCAGCCAGGGAAGCAGTGGCGTTCCTTCAGAAGCACCCGGAAGCGCTCGTTCTTGAGCAGCAGACCCACGACAAGGCGTAGCTGATGCCCGAACTGCCGGAAGTTGAGGTCGTGCGTCGGGGCCTGAACGAGCACATTGTTGGCAGGACATTCGACAGTATCGAGGTCGCGCATCCCCGAGCAGTCAGGGACAGCACCGTCGACCTCACAACGATCCTGCCTGGGCTTCGCGTCACTGGTACCGGACGTCGCGGCAAATTCCTCTGGCTCACCCTCTCCGACGGGGGCTGCCTCCTGGTACACCTCAGGATGAGCGGACAGATGCTGGTCGCCGCGCCGGGCAGCGTGGACAGTCCACACGCGCGGATTCGCGCCAGGATGGGCGACGTGGAACTGGTCTTCGTGGATCAGCGCACGTTCGGCTCGTGGCAATACTGCCAGCTCGTCGACGGTATCCCTGAACTCGCGAGCCACATCGCGATGGATCCCTTCGAGGCGGGTTTCGATGTTGACGAAACTGCGGCGTTGATGCGTAAAAAGCGATCGGCCGTCAAAACGGTGCTGCTCAATCAAGCCGTGGTGAGCGGTATTGGCTCCATCTACGCCGACGAGGCGATGTGGGCCGCGCGAGTCGCGCCGTGGCAACGGGCAGATACACTCGCTCAGGAGAGTGCGGTCGAGCTTCTCGACGCATCACGTGACGTCATGGAGCGTGCACTCGCCCAAGGCGGAACGAGCTTCGACTCCTTGTACGTGAACGTCAATGGTGCCTCGGGGTATTTTGCCCGCTCGCTGAATGCCTACGGGCGCGCGGGTGAACCTTGCGCCCGCTGCGGGGACGCCATTGTGAAGACGGTCGTGAACCAGCGGACGAGTTATTACTGCCCAACATGCCAGGATCCTGAGCAAAATCGCGAATAATCCTGTCATTGCGACTAGGATTCTCCGCATGGAAAAAGCAACCGAGTTCATTGACGGAACTCTCAACGGCATCATCTGGGACATTGTCCCGTGGCTCCTGCTTGCTGCGGGTGTCTACTTCGGGCTACGTACCTTGTTCGTACAGGTCCGACTGCTTCCGGAAATGTTCAAGGCGGTCACTGAGACCCCGAAGGGCAAAGACCGCGACGGGCGCGATTTGGACGAAGAATACGGCGGTATTTCTGCGTTCAAGGCGTTTACCATTTCCGCTGCTTCCCGCGTGGGCACGGGCAACATCGCTGGTGTCGCTCTCGCGATCTCGGTTGGCGGGCCTGGCGCAGTGTTCTGGATGTGGATGATCGCCATTGTGGGTGGCGCTACCGCGTTCGTTGAGTCCACGCTCGCACAGCTGTGGAAGACGAAAGACGAAAGCGGCAACTACCACGGTGGTCCCGCCTACTACATGACGCGCGGACTCGGGTGGCGCCCGCTCGCCGTGATCTTCGCTGTCGCGCTCTCGTTCACCTATGGCTTTGTGTACAACGCAATTCAGACGAACTCCATCGTTGAGGCCGTCGGCGGTTCTGTTGGCTCCGACTCGATGACGCTGAAGCTGATTGTGGCAGTGATCCTTGCTGCCCTGACTTCTGCCATCATCTTCGGCGGTGTGACCCGTATCGCGAACTTCACGCAGGTCGTCGTTCCTTTCATGGCGGTCGCCTACATCCTGGTTGGCCTGCTGGTAGTCATTCTGAACATTCAGGAAGTTCCAGGGATGATCGCGCTGATCGTCGGCCACGCCCTGGGGCTGAAGCAGGTTGGTGGTGCGACGCTGGGTATGGCGTTTGTCTGGGGTATGCGCCGTGGTCTGTTCTCGAACGAGGCCGGCCAGGGGTCCGCTCCGAACGCAGCGGCTACTGCGACGGTATCGCACCCGGTGAAGCAGGGACTGGTGCAGACGCTCGGCGTGTACTTCGACACCCTCGTTGTGTGCTCGATTACGGCGTTCGTCGTGCTGCTCGGCCCTGAGATCAACTACGGCTTGGATGATGTACAGGGTGCATCGCTGACACAGTCCGCCTTGGCGGCAACGGTGGGTGCGTGGGGCACGCACTTCATCACGTTCATTCTCTTCTTCCTGGCGTTCTCGTCAGTGATCGGTAACTACTACCTTGCGCAGGCGAATATTGAGTACCTCTCGGACTCGAAGACGGTGCTGAACGTTTTCCGCTGCGGTGTCATCGTCTTTGTGTTCTTCGGAGCGTTCGGCTCGATTCCGCTGGTGTGGTCGCTTGGCGACACGATGGCGGGCACGATGGCCATCATCAACATCATCGCGATCGTCCCGCTTGCGGGTGTCGCCATCAAGCTGCTCAAGAACTACAACGAGCAGCGCGTCCAGGGCATCGACCCGGTGTTCCACCGCGACATGATGCCTGAGGTCAAGAACGTAGAGTTCTGGGACGGCTCCGACCCGGTCACGCGCCGCAGCCTGGAGGACCGCATCACGGCTTCCGAGGCCCGCGCCGTAGGTGAAGACAACGAGCAGGGCGGTTTGAAGTAGCCGATGGCCACCATTCGTATGACCGCGTTTGTGCACGGGCACGTTCAAGGCGTCGGGTTCCGCTGGTGGACCCGCTGCCGGGCCTTGGAGCTCGGCCTACAGGGGTATGCGAAGAATCTTGTCGACGGCCGCGTTGAAGTGGTCGCGGAAGGCGACGAGGGGGACGTCGAGAATCTGAGGCGGCTGCTGGAGGAGCAACCCTCCTCACAACGGCGACCGGGCCGCGTGGACACGGTCGTCGCGCAATACGGTGAGCCCCGTGGGGCGGAAGGCTTCCACGAACGGTAAACTCACCACAATGCATTTGAAATCGTTGACGCTGAAGGGCTTCAAGTCCTTCGCTTCTTCAACGACGATGAAGTTCGAGCCCGGCATCTGCGCTGTTGTCGGACCGAACGGCTCAGGTAAATCGAACGTCGTCGACGCGCTTGCCTGGGTGATGGGGGAGCAGGGTGCGAAGAATCTACGCGGTGGGAAGATGCAGGATGTCATCTTCGCGGGAGCGGGGGACCGCAAGCCACTAGGGCGCGCAGAGGTAACACTCACCTTCGACAACAGCGATAAGCACCTTCCAGTGGACTTCACGGAGGTTGCGATCACGCGACGTATGTTCCGTGATGGAGCCTCCGAGTACGAAATTAACGGCTCGAAAGCCCGGCTGATGGACATTCAGGAGCTGTTGTCGGACTCCGGTATTGGCCGCGAGATGCACATCATCGTCGGGCAGGGCAAGCTGTCTGAGATTTTGGAATCGCGCCCTGAGGAGCGCCGAGCGTTCATTGAGGAAGCCGCGGGTGTGCTGAAGCACCGACGTCGTAAAGAGAAGGCACAGCGCAAGCTGCAGTCGATGCAAGGCAACGTCGACAGGTTGCAGGATCTGACAGATGAGCTTGGCAAGCAGCTCAAGCCGCTGGAGCGCCAGGCCGAAGCCGCGAAGCGCGCCGCGACTGTGCAAGCCACGCTTCGCGACGCCCGGCTCCGCCTCGCCGGCCACCAGATGGTCACGCTGCAGGCAGCGCATGCACAAAGTGACGAGAGTGCGAAGCTGCTCGAAGAACAGGTCGAGACCGTGACCGCGTCGCTCGAGAGCGCTGAGGAACAGTACGCGCAGCTCGAGGAAGAACAACGGGAGGTACAGCCGCGTGCCCAGGAGTCACAGGAAACTTGGTTTGCACTGTCATCTCTCGAGGAACGGGCGAACGCGACGTTGCGCATCGCACAGGAACGCGCGCACAACCTGAACACGCAGACTGAGTACCACGGGCAAGACCCAGAGGAGCTGCTCGCTCGGGCAGCAGCAGCGGACGAAGAATATGAGGTGGCCATTGAGGCTGCCGAGGAAGCCGCGGAGCGACTTGAGGTTGTTCGGGAAGACGTTGCCGAATACCAGGCTGCGTTCGATGAAGCTGAACGCGAACACGTGGCGCAGATTCAGGCGGTAGCGGATCGCCGTGAGGGCGTTGTGCGGCTGGTGGCGCAAGAGGAGGCGCACCAGCAGGCCGTGCTCGGAGGTGAGCAAGAGGCAACCCGGCTTGAAGAGCAGCTTTCACTCAGCAGCGAGCGGGCCCACAGCGCCCGCGGCGAAGCCGAGGAGGTAGCGGAGAAGATTGCTGAGCTTGAAGCCCGCCGAGGGCCACTCGTCCATGAGTACGAGCAAGCAAGCTCAGAGCTCACTGCCGCCGAGCAGCGCTTTCAGGAGCTACAGATGCAGCAACGCGAGCATGAGCGGGCGGTGTTTACGCTGCAGTCGAAGATAGAGACGCTGCAGCACCAAATGCCAACACGTACCGCGGAGGAGATGCTCGGGGGCTATCCCGCGCTTGCATCACTGGTGAAGGCTCCTGCTGACCTGGCAGGAGCGCTGGCTGCCGCGCTGGGTGGCTTCAGTGAGGCATTGGTGGGCGAGCGCGACTTGGACGTTGTGGAGCAGCTGCAATCTGCAGATCGTGCCAGCATCGTTGAGGCAGTCGGCGGCGCGCTGTGGCGTGTTGAAACCGACGGGTGCTATGACTGGCTCCTCGACCACCTCGACGTCGACGTTTCGGTCGCGGGCCCCGTGGCGCGCCTGTTAGCAGACGTTGTTGTAGTGGAGACGCCGCAGGAGGGCGTGGACGTCGTGAAGGCAGACCCACGACTGCGTGCTGTGACGCGAGAGGGGGCACTATTCGGCGAAGGCTGGATGTCGGTAGGCATCGCGAGCGCGTCTACGGTCGAGGTGAGTGCGCAGGTTGAAGCCGCACAGCGAGACCTACGCACCGCAGAGCACGCGTTGGCGGAGCTCTCGGGCACGTTTGAGGGAGCGCAGCTCGCAGCCGAGGACGCGCGGGTGAATGTTGCGGCGGCGAAGGCAGCGCTGCGCGAGCACGACACCGAGGTTGCTTCGTGGCAGCGTGAGCATCAGCGCTTGGCTGCGCAATCGGACACGGCCGAGCAAGAGCGCGTCCGTGCCGCGCAGCAGCTTGAGGAGGCAGAGCAGCGGCTCGCTCAGCGCCGTGAGCAACTGCTGGAAACCCAGGAGCGTCTTTCTCGCATCGACGACACTCCTGCTGCGGAAGGCCCTTCGCCCGAGGCCCGTGATGCTGCATCCCAGCAACTGACGCAGGCGAAGGCGATCGAACTGGAAGCGGTTCTCGCTGCTCGTGAGACGCAACAGCGCGCTCAGACAATTGCGGGGAAGGGCGATGCGTTGCGGCGCCAGGCGGAAAACGAGCGCCAGGCAAAAGCGCGTCATGACGCAGCCGTTGCACGTCGGCGGTCCCAGGCCCTGCTCGCCGGAGCCGTGAAGGAACACACGGAGGCACTGATCTCGCGAGTCCAGGATGCATTACAACGAGCCACCGCGCAGCGCGATGAGCTGCAGCGCACGCTTGCTGCGCTGCAGGGCAGGATTCAACAAGAGCGATCGCAGGTCAGCGCTGCTCGTCAGCAGCTGAATCGGTTGAGTGACCGCGCGCACGCCGCAGACATTGCAAGGTCGCAGGCGAAGGTGCGTCTTGAGGAAGCTCAGCAGAAGATCGTCGAGTCGCTCGGTATTTCGGTCGATGACTTGCTCGCGAACTTCGCGCCGGGAGAAGACTTTGACGAGTCCACTGAGACCCAGCGACTGCGCCAGGCCGAAAAAGACTTGCGCTCTTTGGGGAAGGTGAACCCGCTGGCTCTCGAAGAGTTTAAGGCGCTTGAGGAACGCTATACGTTCCTCTCTACCCAGCTTGCCGATGTGATTCAGGCTCGAAAGGACTTGCTCGACGTCATCGAGGATGTCGACGCCCACATCCTGCAGCTCTTCACGGATGCATGGCACGACGTGGAGGAGGAGTTTCCACGTGTGTTCCATACGCTGTTTCCCGGTGGGGAAGCCCGCCTGATACTCACGGAACCAGATGACATGCTGCTCACCGGCATCGAGATTGAGGCGCGTCCACCGGGCAAGCGCGTCAAGCGGCTGTCACTGCTTTCAGGTGGGGAGAAGTCGCTGACTGCTCTGGCGTTTCTGGTGGCGATTTTCCGAGCGCGCCCGAGCCCGTTCTACGTGCTGGACGAGGTGGAGGCAGCGCTCGATGACGTGAATCTGCGCCGATTGATCGCGCTGCTCGAGGAGCTGCGGCAGGACTCGCAGCTCATTGTGATCACGCACCAGAAGCCGACCATGAATGTGGCGAACGTGCTCTACGGTGTCACCATGCGCGGTGATGGTGTAACGAGGGTGCTCTCACAAAGAATGCGCCCGGCGGGGTCAGCTCCTGACTCCGATCCGGACGCATAAATAGGGGTGCGGGGCTTAGTTCTTTACAACAAGCTCCAGTGTTCCCTCAGGACCAACTGCGAAGAGTTTATCCTGGCCGAGCACCTTCAGGCTCGTGGTCTGCTTCAGCAAGTCGCTGGTGGTGTTTTCCCAGATGGTGTCCTCAGACGGGCATGCCTTCCTCGTCGTCGGCGTCTTGAACGTGGAGACCGCACCAGTTGCTTCGTCAATGGTGAAGCCGACGCCGTAGCCGTTGCATGGACCGCCTACAAGCACGTAGCCCTTATCTTCCTTGACAAATTGGACAGTAGCGCCGTCATACAACGGCAGCGGTGCCCAGGTGGTGTTCAGTGCGGTGGTGAGCGCCTCACCAGTCGCTGGCACTGCCTCCTTCGGCGCGTCGGTGCCAACGCTCGGCACGTCTACCTTTGAGCTGCCAAGCTGGCCACTTGAGGCAATGATGCCAAGTCCGACGGCCAGCGAAATCAGTGTTGTGAGGACTGGCAGGATCCATTGGGCAACGTCTTGTGGCAGATTCTTCAAAAATGGGGGAGTATTCATAAACCTTATTCAACCACGTTGTTGGCATAAATGGGGTATTCCACACAGTTTTTGGGCGCCTTTGGCACTATGGAAGTCATGACTACGTACTCGTTATGGATTGCAATCGCAGCTGTGGTGCTCGTGATTCTCATTGTGGGCATCATCATTGTTGGCAATAAACGGAAATCGGCAAAGTCTGTTTCCTTTGAAAAGACCGAGGAGCCGAAAGAACTTACCCAGCAGGAGAAGTCTGGAAACTACCAGGCAAAGGGGGGTTTTAATTTCGCTCAAGCAGGAGTGAAGGAAAAGGAACCTATCCCGCGTGTCGACGCCCCCTCCGATCCGAAGCCCGCTCAGGCTGTGCCAATGCCGGATCCTGAGCCGGTTGTAGAGGACGGGTCGGCGCCTGAGCCTGAGCCTGCGCCTGAGCCGGAGCCAGTTGAGGAAACTCAGTCCGAAAAGCCTGAGCCGGTGGTTGTACCGGAACCGCAGGCCGACCCTGAACCTGCAGTAGAACCGAAACCTGAGGTTGAGAAGGAGCCGGAACCGACACTGGTCGCGGAAGAGCCAAAGGCGCCCGCGCCTGCAGAACCCGCCTCCGACGAAGCAGACGTCGAACACCACGACATCGAAGAAGCACAAGAGGCAGCGGACGCAGCCGCAGCAACGGTCGACGGGGCGGAACGTGCCCTGGAACACGGCGCCGAACCGACCGAGGACGCAATTGTCAGCGAACCAGTCTCCTCCGAGCCTGTCGAGGCAATCGCGCCAGCCGCAGGCCGGATGGGCAAGCTGCGCGGGCGCCTGTCGCGCTCGCAGAACGCGATTGGCCAAGGGCTGCTTGGCATTCTTACCGCAGGCGACCTCGACGAGGACGCGTGGGAAGAGATCGAAGACACCCTCATCATGGCAGATATCGGTGCGGATCTGACCATGCGCATTACCGATGCACTGCGTCAGAAGATTGCCGAGCGAGGCGTGGCATCTGAGGCTGAAGCACGCGCAATGCTGCGGGAAACCCTGATCGAAGCTGCGAAGCCAGAGCTCGATCGTTCGATTCACGCAATGCCGAACGAAGGCAAGCCCGCTGTGATCTTGGTAGTCGGCGTCAACGGCACGGGTAAGACCACCACGACGGGCAAGCTTGCACGCGTACTCGTAGCGATGGGCCACTCGGTGGTACTTGGCGCTGCGGATACATTCCGCGCTGCTGCGGCAGACCAACTGGAGACGTGGGGGCGTCGGGTAGGTGCCTCTACGGTCCGCGGAGCAGAAGGCGCGGACCCTGCCTCTGTCGCGTTCGACGCCGTGGCGACCGGCGTGCAAGAGGGTGCGGATGTCGTGCTTGTCGACACAGCGGGCCGTCTGCACACCTCGACTGGCTTGATGGATCAGCTGGGTAAGGTGAAACGGGTCGTCGAAAAGAAATCCACTGTTGATGAGGTGCTCCTGGTACTGGATGCAACGGTTGGACAAAACGGCATTGCGCAGGCGCGAGTGTTCCGTGAGGTCGTCGATATCACCGGTGTGGTGCTGACGAAGCTGGACGGTACCGCGAAGGGCGGCATTGTGTTCCAGGTACAAGAGGAACTGGGCGTGCCGGTCAAACTTGTGGGTCTTGGCGAAGGCGCCGATGACCTCGCGCCGTTTGAAGTAGAGAGCTTTGTGGATGCTCTGCTGGGATAGCCTGGCGTGATGTGAACAGTTGGGCGGAAAGGCGCTAGGCTAGGTGCGTTCTGTCTCATTACCGAAGAATGAATTAGTTAAGGGAGCAACGCACTGTGTTCGAGTCACTGTCTGACCGCTTACAATCAGCGCTTGGAGGCTTGCGCGGCAAAGGCAAGCTCACCGAGGCTGACATTAACGCCACAGCACGTGAGATTCGGATCGCGCTGCTGGAGGCTGACGTCTCGCTGACTGTCGTACGCGCCTTCATTAAGCGCGTGAAAGAGCGCGCTTTGGGCTCCGACGTTTCAGAGGCGCTGAACCCGGCACAGCAAGTGGTCAAGATTGTTGACCAGGAGCTGACCGCCATTTTGGGCGGAGAGACTCGACGCCTCAACTTTGCAAAGACACCGCCGACCGTCATCATGCTGGCAGGTCTACAGGGTGCTGGTAAGACCACCCTGGCAGGTAAGTTGTCCCGCCACCTGGCAAAACAAGGACACACACCGCTGCTGGTGGCCTGTGACCTCCAGCGCCCGGGCGCGGTGCAGCAGCTCCAGATTGTGGGTGAGCGCGCCGAGGTTGCAACGTTCGCTCCGGATCCTGGCACGTCCATAGACTCGTTTGAGCACGAGATGGGCACTTCCCACGGCGACCCTGTCGCGGTGGCGCAGGCTGGTATTGAGCACGCGAAGCAAAACAAGCATGACGTGGTGATCATCGATACCGCGGGTCGTTTGGGTATTGACGAAACGCTGATGACGCAGGCCCGTAACATCCGTGATGCAGTCCAGCCTGATGAAGTCCTGTTTGTGATCGATGCGATGATCGGTCAGGACGCGGTCACGACTGCGCAGGCCTTCGCAGACGGCGTGGACTTTACCGGCGTTGTGCTGACGAAGCTCGACGGTGACGCCCGCGGTGGTGCAGCTCTGTCCATTCGCGAAGTCACCGGCAAGCCGATCCTGTTCGCGTCCACCGGTGAGAAGCTCGACGACTTTGATGTCTTCCACCCGGAGCGCATGTCGAGTCGCATCCTCGGTATGGGCGACCTGCTCTCACTCATCGAGCACGCGGAGACCGTCTTCGACCAGAAGGAAGCTGAGGAGGCCGCGAGCCGACTCGGCACTGGGGAGCTCACGCTCGAGGACTTTTTGAACCAGATGCTGATGATCCGCCGCATGGGCCCGATCGGCAATCTGCTCAAGATGATGCCTGGCGGCAAGCAGATGAACCAGATGGCGGACATGGTTGATGAGAAGCAGCTGGACCGCATCCAGGCAATCATCCGCGGTATGACGCCTGAGGAACGCGCGAACCCGAAGATCCTTAATGCGTCGCGCAGGAAGCGTATCGCTGCTGGTTCCGGCGTGAAAGTCTCTGACGTCAACCAGCTCGTTGAACGCTTTTTCGAGGCGAAGAAGATGATGGGCGCGATGGCCAACCAGTTCGGCCTACCAGGAATGCCGGGCATGGGTGGCGGACGCTCCGCGACAAAGAAGAAGCCGAAGGGACGCAGGGGCAAGAACGGGAAGCGCAAGCCCGCGAAGCGCCGTGGTGGAGGCCCGAAGATGCCGGGCATGCCACAGATGCCGGGAATGCCTGGCATGGAGGATCTGCAGAAGATGCAGGAACAACTTCCTCCAGGTATGGAGGGTCTTGACCTCAACAATCTTGACTTCGGCGCAGCGATGAAGCGCATGGGCAAGAAGAAGTAGTCAGCAAAACACTGAAGGGCCGGTACGGGCATCCGTACCGGCCCTTTGCTATGGTGCTCGCACGCTACTGCGTAGCGGGTGCGTCCATCTCCAAGCTCGGTGTGGGATCCGTGGCGGGCCCCGGGAGCAGGCCTAGCTCTTCGAATATCGGCATCAGCTCAGCCCACAGAAGCGGAGCGAGCGTTGCTGCGTAGGCGTTCGAGATGTGGTTCTGGTCGCGGTAGATGTACACGTTGCCACGCTGTGGCGGGCAAAACTTGTCGTCGCAGAACCAGTCAGCGGTATCGATGGACCACTGGTGATTCTCGGGCAAGAGGTACGAGGTTGCTGGGTCCTCGGGCCCGTAGACTGTGCTGCGCAGTGCTGAGCAGTCGCGTTCGGAGGCACCAGCAACGATGCAGAGGTTCGGGTCCATAGGATCGCCTTCTGGGGTGAACATCCATGGGTTATCGCGCAAACCAACGAACGGGATGCCGTTGTAGGCGAAGTTCTGCCACAGGTTCGCGTAGGCGTCGGGGACCTTGTCCGTGGAAAACGCTGCACCGCCCGCGTGGCCCTCGGGGCGTGTGGAGTTTGAAATGACCAGGTCCGGGTTCATTTCGACGATGTTCTGGAACGCAAGCTCCGACCATTGAGCGCATACATCGCTGACGAACTCGTCTCTGTCGGCACCGCCGATGACAATCGGGCACTCCTGCCGGACGTACGGAATGACCCGGAAGTGGTGCTCTTTCCCGAGCTTGTCGAGGGGCACGACGTACGGCTCGATGTGGGACCCGCCGGTCATCACTACAGTGACGTCGGACTCGAGGTCGCCGTACTGGCAGTCGGGACGAGGCATGTCCGTTGCCGGCTGGGGGATCATGATCATGCACTCGTCTACGCCGATAGGTGGGTAGATGCCCGCAATCAGGGCCGGATCGGGCTGTGGCTTGACGTCTGGGACTTCAGCACCAGCAATGGCGAGGGCGCCCGGGTAAAGGTCCTCCGGAAGATCGCGGTCTGCGTCCTCGATGCGCTGATTCCAAAGCGGTTGGATTGCAAAAATAGTGGCAACGAGCACGGAAACCAGCACGCCGCCGCCTGCGCGGCCAATGCCGGTGCGGGTGCGCAGCGTCGAGCGGGCGTCGATAACCGGTGTATCGGTCGATTGCGGGCGCTTGCGGTGTTGACGCAGCGGGTCTTCTACCAGCAGGTGTGTGACGTGTGCGAGTCCGAGCGAAACCGCGATGACGAGGGTGCCAACCCACCACGGAGGAGTCCCGAACCCTCCAGCAAGAGTGACAATGATGAGCAACGGCCAGTGCCAAAGATAGAGGGAATAGGCGATGCTGCCTAGCCACGTCATCGGCTTCGACGCCAGAATGTTTGAGACCGAGTTCTGGTTGCCACTCATGACAATCAGCGCGGCGCCAGTGAGTGGCAGCAGCGTGACAGGGCCGGGGAACGCGAGTGAAGTGGTGACGACGATGCCGGTAATCGAAATCATCACAACGCCAAGGCCCGCAGTCCACGCGGCTGTGCGCTGTGGCAGGAAACGGCTGGTTGGCACGAAGGCAAGCAACCCACCGAGCGCGAGCTCCCACGCACGGGAGAAGGTGGAGTAGTAGTTCTGGCCCGTACCGACGAAGCCGAAGCGCGCAGCGTATGCGAACGAAGCAACGGTGATAATGGCGAGCAGCGTGATCGCGCCTCGCTTGGCAATGATAGCCGGAACTTTGCACTTCCAGATCAGGAAGGCCAGCAGCGTCCCCAACAAAATGGCGAAAACGTAGAACTGGCCCTGCACACTCATTGACCACAGGTGTTGCAGCGGAGACGTGTCCTGGCTTGCCGCCGCATAATCCGCATCTTGGGCGATCAGCTCCCAGTTTTGGTAGTACAGCATGGAGGCGGTGAACTGCTTGGAGAGTTCCACGCCCATGAGTTCGGGGGCGAGCAGCATCACGCCAAGCATGGTTGCCAGGACAGTGAGCGCAAGTGCTGGAACGAGGCGTCGAATAGTGCGCCACAGTGGCCACCAGGGGTTGAGGCTTGGGTTTGGGCGCATTGCGTAGCGGATCTGGCCGCCGAGGAAGAAGTATCCAGACAGCAGCAAGAAGACGTCGACGCCGCCTGAGACTCGGCCGACGTAGACGTGGAACAAGACGACTAGTGCGATAGCAAAGCCTCGAAGCCCGTCAAGGTCGACGCGGTATGCGGTTGAGCGTTTCGTGCTCGGTGCAGGCATGCTGAAAAACCTCGTGTACTCTCAGATTGTTTCGCGCCCTCATTACGCTTCATGCTATTTTTCGGCGGGCAACTGAAAAGACGATACCCGCAACAGGCAGGCAAATGGTAACTATCTGCCTAGATAACAAGTCCTGTTTGGGAATTGGTTCGCTATGGGGTAACCTCTTTCAGGTTGATTATCTGTGTATGCAGGTTTTGAACAGGACCAAACTGCGTTCGCGTTGGACCCGTCACGTGCAGAGATGCGCGATGTCGCCCAACCAGTCACGCGCAGGGTAAAGAAGAAGGGTTGAACCGGCCCGCCTATCGTGTTGGCGGGTGTCTGTACTGCCCGGTGACCGTAAAGGAAGATTTTCATGGCTGTAAAGATTAAGCTGCAGCGCGTCGGTAAGATCCGTAACGCGCAGTACCGTGTTGTTATCGCTGACGCGAAGGCTCGTCGTGATGGCAAGGTTGTCGAGAACATCGGTATCTACCACCCGAAGCAGGAGCCTTCCCTCATCAAGATCGACTCCGAGCGTGCTCAGTACTGGCTCGGCGTTGGTGCGCAGCCGACCGAGCCTGTGCTCGCTCTGCTGAAGATTACCGGCGACTGGCAGAAGCACAAGGGCCTCGACGGTGCTGAGGGCACCCTCAAGGTTGCTGAGGAGAAGCCATCCAAGCTTGACCTGTTCAACAAGGCTCTCGAGGAGGCCAACAACGGCCCGACCGCTGAGGCGATCACCGAGAAGCGCAAGAAGGCGAAGGAAGAGGCTGAGGCCAAGGCTGCCGCAGAGGCTGAGGCAGCTGCAGCTGCTGAGGCTGCGGAGTCCGCTGAAGAGGAGTCCCCGGCTGAGGAGTCCGAGGACTAATCCGAACCTCGCAACGGCACGTTCCCGATCCGTGTGGTCGGAGGGCGTGCCGTTTTTTGTTTGCGAAGTGGGCGTCGAAAAGTAGGGTAATTGAGCATGGAGCTACTGATTGGTCGGGTCGTGAAGACTCACGGTATTAAGGGCGAAGTCGCGGTGGAAGTGCACACGGACCAGCCCGAGGTCCGCTTCGCGGTGGGCAGCAAGCTGCGCGGCGCGCAAACGGGGAAGGAAATTGAACTCACCGTTGCGACGGCCCGCCCGCACAAAGGACGCCTGTTGCTCAGCTTCGAAGAGGTGCCGGACCGTACCGCCGCTGAGGGGCTGCGAGGGCTGAAGTTCTTCGCGGCGCCGCTTGAACGCGGGGAGGACGCGGACCCGGATGAGTTCTACGATCACGAATTGATTGGACTGAACGTGCGTCTTGATGGGGAGGAGATCGGGCAGGTCACAGGTGTGATGCATACGCCGGGGCGCCAGATTCTTGAGGTTGAGTACGACGGCCGTGAGGTCCTCGTGCCGTTCGTGAGCGATATTGTGCCCGAAGTTGATCTGGAGAAGGGCTTCCTGTCCATCACCCCGCCAGAGGGTTTACTCGATGTCTAGGCACACCTTGAGGCTCGATATTGTCACCATTTTTCCCGAATACCTTGAGCCGCTGCGCCACGCGTTGTTGGGCAAGGCGATTGAGCAGGGGATTGTGAGCGTCGGCGTGCATGATCTTCGACAGTGGGGGCTTGGTGTACATAAGTCTGTCGACGCCCCTCCGCTCGGCGGCGGGCCTGGTATGGTGATGCGCCCGGATGTGTGGGGTGAGGCGCTTGATGCCGTGGCAGCTGGCAACGAAGGTGAAGGGTTGCGTTCCGCCGCACCGCACCGCAATGACAAGGCCCGCCACGATGAGGTCCACGCCGTCGCGCCACGGCCGTATGAAGTTAGTGATGTCCGCGAAGGCGAGTCTGCTGAGCAACCACTGCTGATTGTGCCTACTCCGGCGGGATCGCCGTTTACGCAGCAGGATGCGCAGGCGTGGTCGCGCGAGTCCCACATCGTGTTTGCTTGTGGCCGCTACGAGGGCATTGACCAGCGCGTCTTTGTCGATGCCCAGAAACGCTACCGGGTGCGCGAGGTCTCTATCGGCGATTACGTGCTAATCGGCGGGGAGGTGGCTACGTTGGTGATCGCGGAGGCCGTCACCCGTCTGATCCCCGGGGTGCTGGGCAATACGCAGAGCCACGAGGACGATAGTTTTTCCGATGGGTTGCTTGAGGGACCGAGCTACACAAAGCCACGAACGTGGCGCGGGATCGGCGCCCCTGACGTGCTCTTTTCGGGTGATCACGCCAAGGTGGAGCGCTACCGACGTGATGCATCGCTGCTGCGCACGCAGCAAGTCCGCCCGGAGCTATTGGACGCCGCCGAGCTCGATGAGGATGACGAGTTTGCGCTGTACGGCCGCGACGTCGTGACGGCAATGCAGGTGCTCGTCGACGAGAAGCGCTGGCCGAAGGCGCGCAAGTCTTTGGCCCGTGCGTTGCGCAAGGCTGGCTACCGCGAGCCCAAAATCTCACTGGAGCCGATCGGCCCGCACTGCGAGGATGAGTCGATTCTTGAGACCGATTACCTGTTGAAGGAGGGGCATCCGCCTCTTGAGTCTTTGTGCAGGCTCGAGGTGCGCGGCCGCACCGCGCTCGAGCCGGACGCTGCGACGCAAGCGGTGGTCGCAGGCCTGCCCAGAGGTACCTACTGGTACGGATCGACCCGCCTCGTGGATGGGAACGCATAAGCATTAGAATGTCCGGAATGACGTTCATTGCTGAGACCATTGCATCGGAACTCCAGGTAGCGCCGCGCCACGTTGAGGCTGCGCTGCAACTGTTGGCAGAGGGGAATACGGTCCCATTCATTTCTCGCTACCGGAAGGAAGCTACCGGTGGCTTGGATGACACACAGCTGCGCCACATTGAGCAGCGCAATGCGTATTTGATCGAGCTTGAGGAGCGCAAGGCTTCGGTCATTGAGGCGATCGAGGAGCAGGGCAAACTCACTGATGAGCTCAAGGCGCTCATCATGGGTGCGGATACGAAGGCGCGCGTCGAGGATCTCTACCTGCCGTATAAGAAGCGCAGGAAGACCAAGGCGGATATCGCGCGTGAGGCCGGTCTCGAGCCGCTCGTTGACTCGCTTATTGACGCCCCTTCGGCCGACGCCGAGACAGAGGCGGCACGCTATATCTGTGAAGGGTTCGCCGACACGAAAGCGGTGCTGGACGGTGCCCGCGCGATCTTGGTTGACAGGATCGCCACCGATGCGGATCTCGTCGGCGAGGTCCGTGACAAGGTGTACGAGTCCGGAACGATGCGTTCGAGCGTCGTCGAAGGCAAGGAGAGCGAGGGTGCGAAGTTCCGAGACTATTTCGACTTCAGCGAGCCATTCGCCTCGTTGCCGTCGCACCGCATTTTAGCGCTGCTGCGCGGCGAGCAGGAAGGCGTGCTTTCGCTGGATTTGGACGCCGGAGATGACGCGGCGTACGAGGGGATGATCGCGAACCGTTTCGACCTTAACTGCGAAAAGAGCCCGTGGTTGGCGAAGGCCGTGCGGTGGGCATGGAAGACAAAGCTGCAGGTCTCTTCTAATTTGGATACACGGATGCGTCTGAAGGAGCGCGCGGATGAGGCGGCTCTGGACGTCTTCAGTACGAATCTTCGCGATGTGCTGCTGGCCGCTCCTGCCGGTCAACGCGCGACCCTGGCGCTGGATCCGGGTTACAGGAACGGTGTAAAAACAGCGACCGTAGATGGCACGGGGAAGGTGCTCGCAACCGCGATCGTCTACCCACACCAACCGCAGAACCAATGGCAGCAGGCGGTGCAGGTACTCGCGAACACCGTGGCGGAACACGGCGTGGAGCTCATCGCGATTGGTAACGGCACGGCGTCGCGGGAGACGGAGAAGCTTGCACGAGAGGTCGCGGACATGATCGCAGCAGCGGGCGGGCGCAGGCCTGTTCCGGTGGTGGTGTCGGAATCGGGTGCGTCGGTGTACTCGGCTTCTGAAATCGCGGCTCAGGAGTTTCCGGACATGGATGTGTCACTGCGTTCCGCGGTCTCGATTGGGCGGCGCCTCCAGGACCCGCTTGCGGAGCTGGTCAAGGTCGACCCGAAGTCAATTGGCGTGGGGCAGTACCAGCACGATGTGAATCAGGCGGCGCTCGCGCAGTCGTTGGACGCCGTGGTGGAGGACGCGGTGAACTCAGTCGGGGTGGACGTCAATACGGCGTCGGTACCGCTGCTGGAACGAGTCGCTGGCGTGACGCCGACGATCGCGAAGAACATCGTTGCCTACCGCGATGAACATGGTGTGTTTGCTTCGCGCAAGGAGCTGAAGAAGGTGCCGCGACTTGGGCCGAAGGCCTTCGAGCAGTCGGCCGGCTTCCTACGCATCCAAGGCGGAGAGAATCCGCTTGATGGCTCCGCTGTGCACCCGGAGGCCTACCCCGTTGTGGAGCGCATCGCTCAGCAATCTGGGGTGGACACTGCGGCACTCGTTGGTAACAGCAGAGTGCTGTCGGGTCTTCGTCCGCAAGACTTTGCCGACGACACCTTCGGCGTCCCAACCATCACGGATATCTTTGCCGAGTTGGAAAAGCCGGGCCGGGATCCGCGTCCGGAGTTTAAGACGGCCACATTTAAAGAAGGTGTACACAAGGTGTCTGACCTCCAGCCGGGCATGATTCTGGAAGGGACGGTCACCAACGTCGCCGCGTTCGGTGCGTTTGTGGACGTCGGCGTGCACCAGGATGGCCTCGTGCACGTGTCTGCGATGAGCCATTCTTTTGTGAAGGACCCGCACGAGGTCGTGCGCTCGGGTGAAGTGGTGAAGGTGAAGGTCCTCGAGGTGGACGTGCAGCGCCAGCGAATTAGCCTCACGCTGCGCCTGGATGATGAGCCTGGAAGCGAGCAGAAGCGTGAGTCTTCACGCGGGAAGAAGCCGCAGCAGAAGCCGAGCCGTCAGGGTGGGAAGCGCCAGCGAGGTCGCGCTGGAGGTGCGCCGCAGGGCGGTTCGATGGCGGATGCACTCAAGCGTGCCGGATTTGGGAAGTGACGTGCTCGCATGTACAATCGTGCGGGTTATTGTAAGCGACATGAACCAGCCGAGCGTCCACTTGTGGAAAACGCCGCTAGGGTCCTCTGTCCAGAAACGTAAAGGATTGCTTCAATGAGCAACGGCATTATTGATCTTGTAGACGCAGGCCAGCTGCGCGACGATATCCCTGACTTCCGTCCGGGCGATACCCTCGACGTACACGTCAAGGTTATCGAGGGTTCGGTTACCCGTACCCAGGTCTTCACTGGCTTCGTCGTTCGTCGTCAGGGTGACGGCATCCGTGAGACGTTCACGGTCCGCAAGGTTTCCTTCGGTATCGGTGTTGAGCGTACCTTCCCGGTACACTCCCCGAACCTGGAGAAGATTGAGGTCGTCCGCAAGGGTGACGTACGTCGCGCGAAGCTGTACTACATGCGCGACCTGCGCGGCAAGGCTGCCCGCATCAAGGAGCGCCGCTAAGCGCATACCCGCTTTTTGCACATCACCCCGCACACTTACGCTTCGTAAGGTGCGGGGTGTTTTGTTGCGCTGCTAGAGTGTTGCGGGTGAACGAAAAGAGCGCATCTGAAGAAAAATCCATGCCGTGGTACATCGAAATCCCGATGGTCGTTGTACTCACCTTGGTGTTCATCTTCATTATTCAGACATTCATTGGCCGCCTCTACGTGATTCCGTCTGCGTCGATGGAGCCGACGTTGCATGGACAGGACGGCAAGGGTGATCGCATCTTCGTGGAGAAGGTGTCCTACTACTTCTCCGATCCGGAGCCGGGTGACGTCGTCGTGTTTAAGGGGACTGACTCGTGGAATACCGGCTTCGTCACTAACCGCTCCGACAACCCGGCCATTGCCGGTCTGCAGGAGGTGTCCTCCTGGGTGGGGCTGGTGCCGAAGGATGAGAACACGTTGGTCAAGCGCATCATCGCGAAGGGTGGCCAGACGGTGTCTTGCCAGGAGGGGGATCCGGCGGTGATGGTGGATGGAAAGCCGATCGACCAGTCGTACACGCTGCAGCCGAACTACTACCCGGTGGATCCTGAGACTGGGTCCGACGCTTGCGGTGGGAACTACTTCGGCCCGGTAACTGTCCCTGATGGGAACTACTTCATGATGGGTGATAACCGCACGAATTCCGCTGATTCGCGCTACCACCTTGGTGATGAGTACCAGGGCACGATCCCGGAGGAGAACCTTCGCGGAAAAGTTCTTGCGATTGTGTTCCCACTCCAGCGTTTTGGTGGCGTCGACGACCCGGCGATCCAGCAGTAGCCCTACGCTTGGTGTGTGAGCTGTGGTGCGTCGTTTGAAGCAGCTTCGGACGTACGAGGTGGCGCTCGAAAAAGCAGGGCTCGGACCAGTCGTCGGGGTTGACGAGGCCGGCCGGGGCGCCTGCTTCGGGCCACTGACAGTCGCCGCGTGCGTGCTACCACCGCAGCCGATACGGCAACTTGAGGGGTTGACGGATTCCAAGCAGTTGACGGCGAAGCGTCGAGAAGCACTCTTTGACATCATCTGCCAGCACGCGCTCGCATACTCCATCGTGCACGTGCCCGCCAGCGAGATTGATCACCGCGGAGTGCAGCATGCCAACATTGACGGGGCCCGGCGCGCAGTTGCGCAGCTAGAGACGGAGGCGCGGTACGCGCTTGTCGACGCCTTCCATATCGCGGGTTTGCCCGTACCACAACTGCCGATTATCGGCGGTGACGCGAGTGCCCGGTGCATCGCCGCCGCCAGTGTGCTAGCTAAAGTGAGCCGCGACCATCTCCTCGATGGCTACGCGGAGCAGTACCCGGGGTATGGGTTGGAGCGCCACAAGGGGTATGGCACGAAGGCGCACATGGATGCGGTGCGCCGCCACGGGGCGACGCCGCAACATCGTTATAGTTATGCCAACGTGAGAACTGCCGTTGAGATTTACGAAGGGGGCACCGCATGAGTGCTGAGGATCTGGACAATTACGAGGCTGACGTCGAGCTGTCGCTGTATCGCGAGTATCGCGACGTCGCGAGCCAGTTCTCGTTTGTTGTGGAGACGGAGCGTCGTTTCTACCTTGCGAATGCTGTCGAGTTGATCCCGCACAAAGACGGCAACGATGTGTACTACGAGGTCCGTATGTCGGATTGTTGGGTGTGGGACATGTACCGCGCGGTGCGTTTTGTGCGCTACGTCCGCGTAATTACGTACAAGGATGTCAATATCGAGGAGCTAGACAAGCCGGACATCACGTTCCCTAATTCGTAGTCTGCGTTTCGACGTCCCCTCCGCCCCTCCCGCGTGTTGCCTGTAAGGAACCGCGGGAGGGGTTTTTGCGTCTAAACACTTACGCCTCTGGTGCGCCTGGAGGTGTGTGCAAACGAACAAGGATGTGAAGAAGGGAACGAAGTTATGCAGAAACCGTGCATGGACCAGTACCAGCTTGGCCGTCTAGGGGAAGATGCCGTACTGGAGGAGTATTTAGCGTTGGGCTACACGTGCCTTGGCAGGCGGGTGCGATTACGGCATGGCGAGATTGACCTGATTATGCAGGACTCTTACGGCACCGTGGTGTTCGTAGAGGTGAAAACTCGTCGTTTACCGGGGTTTGGTTCGGTTGAGGCGGTGCACGCAAAGAAGATGATGGCAATGCGTAACGCGGCTGCTGAGTGGTTGCGCAGCACTGAGGGGGTCTACGAAGTCCGGTTCGACGTCGTGGAGGCGATGTATCACGAGGACGGCTTCGAGTTTGAGTTCATCATGGGGGTCGAAGATGCCGCTTGCTAGTACGTTGAGTGCCACGGTTGAGGGCATTCGGGCGCGCATCGTACGCGTGGAGGCCAACGTCGGGCCGGGGTTACCAGGAATGCATATTGTTGGGCTCGCCGATGCTGCCGTGAAAGAATCCCGCGAGCGAATCCGTACCGCCTGCCGTAATAGTTCACTGCCGTGGCCGAAGACGAAGGCGATGGTGTCGCTGTCGCCGGCGCACCTGCCGAAGGCTGGTTCGCAGTTTGACTTGCCGATTGCGTTGGCGGTGATGGGGAGTCTAGATCCACGCGCTCAACGGGCACTATCGCGAACATTTTTTGTAGGAGAGTTGGCGCTGGATGGCAGCTTGCGGCCTGTACCGGAAGTGCTGCCGATGCTGCTGGCGGCCCAGGAGCTGCTTGTTCAGGAGGGTGGAATTGACCGCATTGTGGTTCCGCGCGCGAACGAGCACCAGGCACAGCTCGTGTCACGCGGAGACATCGTGCTGGCGGACTCGCTGGCGCAGGTGTGGGCGTGGCTGGTCGGGGAAGAGGTGCTTGAAGTAGCTTCTGTGGGTGCGCCAAGCATTGAGCAAGGACGACAGCCGGACTTCGCAGACATCGCAGGGCAAGGCCCCGAGCGAAGGATTATGGAAGTCGCCGCGGCCGGTGCGCATCACATGCTAATGATCGGACCACCCGGCTCAGGCAAGTCCATGCTTGCAGAGCGTCTCCCATCCATCCTCCCCGCAATGGACGTCGAAGAAATGGTCACGTCCACAGCGATTCACGCAGCTGCCGGGATCGCCGGGGGAGAGCTGATTGCGCACCGCCCGTTCATCGCGCCGGACCCGTCGCTTTCCAAGGCGCAACTCATCGGGGGAGGCAGCGGGATTCCTCGCCCCGGCGCGGTCAGTCAAGCCCATAACGGTGTGCTGTTTCTCGACGAAGCCTCTGAGATCGCGTCCGCTACCCTCGATGCGTTGCGCATTCCCCTGGAGAAAGGCGAGGTGCGCCTGCGACGCAGCAACCGCGACGTCATCTTTCCAGCCGACTTCCAGCTCATCCTCGCGATGAATCCATGCCCGTGTGGAAAACCAGCGAACCGCTGTCGGTGCTCCGGGGCGCAGCGTGCGCGGTATGCGCGAAGTATTTCGGGTCCGCTGAGGGACCGCCTGGACATTGTCTGCAGGACTTCGCTGGATAACGCCGTGCTGAACCCAAACGGGGCAGAGTCTTCCACGGCCATCGCCCAGCGTGTGGCAGAGGCACGGGACCGTGCGGCACATCGGTGGCGGACGTGCGAGGAACACACGAACGGGGCGTTGACGAATGCGCGCGTGCCGGGGCCGTGGCTGCGTCGATACTTCCCGGCGGAAGATTCCGCGATGATGTTCCTCTCCTCGATGCTTGCGCGCGGGGAGGTCAGCCAGCGCGGTATCGACCGCATCCTGAAATTGTCGTGGACTTTGGCGGATCTCACTGGCGCACAATGCCCCCACCTCGGGCACGTCGCTGAGGCCGTCGATCTTCGAGACGACCAGACCTTGCTTTCAGCACGTCAGGAGGCATCGGCATGAGCGCGCTTGAATCATGGGCCTACCTCAACCGTGTCATCGAGGGGCCGTCGACGGCGCTATGGGCACTGCGAAACGAAGGCTATACCGCTGACGAAATCGCCGAAGGCGTGCGCACACGAGCGCCCTGGCTCGGTGACCTCGCCGCCGACACCGATGCGAGGTACACCTGGGACCAGCCAGCAGAAGACCTAGCCACTGCAGCGGAGCATGGGTACACACTCATCACACCGGAATCGCCCGAGTGGCCTCGCGAACGGATCTATGACTCCTTCAATCTCGGTGCAAAGATGAGTCGGGATGGCGAAGGTGCTCCGATACGTGCAGACGGGGTTCCGCCACACGCCCTCTGGGTTCGAGGCAATACCAACCTGCCGGAGCTATTGGAAAACTCGATCGCGATCGTCGGCACACGAGCGCTGAGCGCATATGGACATTCAGCCACCCGTGACATCGTGCACGGACTGAAGCGCTGGGGATACACCATCGTCTCCGGCGGCGCGCTCGGTATTGATGCGGCAGCCCACGATGCGGCCCTCGAGGCGGGACTGCCAACTGTGGTGTTCGCCGCATGCGGGCCGGGTGTCACCTACCCGAGGCGCCACAAACAGCTATTCGATCGCATCGTGGCGGCAGGGGGAGCGATCATCACCGAATACAGCCCTGGCATGGCCCCTGAGCGACACCGCTTCCTCACCCGAAACCGACTCGTCGCTGGGTTCACACAGGCCACGCTAGTAATAGAAGCCGCCTACCGCTCCGGGGCGCTCAGCACGTTGCGCTGGGCGCAGTACTACCAACGCGGGACGCTCGCAGTACCTGGGCCGATAACCACCGCCGGATCTGTCGGCACCAACCTCGCCATCTATAAGGGGGAGGCCACGATGGTGCTCAACGCGACCTACGTCCACGAGGCGATCCGCCTCGAGAACGGACTGGATGCAGAACAAGAACTTGCGGACAACAATGTAGCTTCGCCCCTCCAGCTCCTGACCCGCACCGAGATGCGCATCTACGATGCCACGCCAAAGCATCATCGCGACGGGCTTGTAGCGGAGGAGATTGCAGGTGCCGCCGCGCTATCCCTCCAAGTCACCATCAACACGCTCATTGAGCTGCAAGGTAAGGGACTGATCCAGCGGGAAGGCCAGCTGTGGCGACGAAGCGACACAGCCAAACCCTAAGGTACCGATACAATACGGGACATGAGTAGCAGCCACGATCAGTCGTCCACCCAGTTTCTCACCGCGGTGGACGACTTCATCGATTACTGCCAACACGTCAAAAACCGCGCCGCGGCGACCTGCAAGAGCTACAAATCGGATCTCACCACACTCGCGCCGTACACACCAGATCTCAACGCATTCACCATCGACGCTCTACGCCACTGGCTCGCCGACGCAGTCCAAGCCGGCAAAGCCCGCTCCACCATCTCGCGCCGCACCGCATCCGCGCGCGCCTTCTCCACCTGGGCTTACCAACACGGCTACATCGCAAAGGACGAAGCAGCCCGCCTGCGCACCCCGAAAGAACAGCGCAAACTACCCACCGTGCTCAGCGCCCCCGCTACCGAGGAACTCATCCGCCCCCACGGCGACACACCAGAAGACATCCGCGACACCGCCATCCTCGAACTGCTCTACGCCAGCGCAATCCGCGTCGGCGAACTCGTCGCCCTCAACATCGACGACCTCGACTTCCATACCAACACCGCAAAAGTCACTGGCAAAGGCAACAAACAACGCATCGTTCCCTTCGGAAACAACGCACACGAGGCACTCACCACATGGCTTCACGACGCCCGGCCAGCCCTCGCCAATAGTGCTAACGCGGGGGCCGAACCGCTGTTCGTCGGCACCCAGGGAAAGCGCATCGACCAACGCCAAGTTCGCCGAATCGTCGAGCGCGCCGGGCTGCAAGCGGGGCAGGCGAGTATCACGCCACACTCGTTGCGACACACAGCGGCCACGCAAATGCTTGAAGGCGGCGCCGACCTACGAATGGTGCAAGAAATGCTCGGGCACTCTAGCCTGCAAACCACGCAGATATACACGCACGTCTCCTCACAGCGGCTCACGCAGATTTACAACCAAGCGCACCCCAGGGCATGAGCCTCTAACGGGTTGGCTTCAACCGAATGGTGGGCGTCGATAGGAGGGAAAGCGGATTGATGTAAGTGTCTTTCGCGATGAGTGCGCCCCAGTGCAGCCCGTCCTGGAGATGTGCCTGCGGCCCCGTCGGCCGTGCCAGCGTCCCAATCGCATCGCCGAGTTTTACTTCGTCGCCTTGCCGCACACGCGCGTGTACAGGCTGGTACGTCGTACGGATGCCATCTGGGTGATCAATACTGATAATGGGCGTGCCTGCTACCTTGCCTACGAAAGCGACTGTCCCGTTGTCTGCTGCTAGAACAGTGGCTCCGACGCGTAGCGCAAGATCAACCCCGCGGTGCCCCGGCATCCAGTTCTTCTCCGGGATCTCTGCGGGCCGTGTAATCCGGGTCGCGTAGGGCAGCCCCGTGGTGGGGTCGACGTACGCAAGAACCTGAGGCGCCAAGCACCACGTGCAAAGTAGGGGAGCAATGGCCGCGAGTAAGCGTGTGAACATGTGCATGTTGCCATTGAGCCCTGAAACCGCGGTAGTGGACAAGGCTGTGGGCATGCAGCCTGTGGAGAAAAACTGGCCTGTGGATAAAGCTCAGGGTTTGTGCAGGTCAAATTAGGTAATCGAGGGATAGTCGACTATGCTTAGCAAGGCAACTTTTCGAAGTTGACTACGCGCGCCGAATAACGCCAGCTCAGCGTTGGTCCCACAGTATGAGGGTGTTGAGCGGGTGCGGTGCTAGGGCGAGGGATAAAAACCCTTGCAGTACATGAACATTAACCGAACGAGATTACTCCAAAGGAGAAATTCCCATGGCAGTTGTAACCATGCGCGAACTCCTCGACGCAGGTGTCCACTTTGGCCACCAGACGCGTCGTTGGAACCCGAAGATGCGTCGCTTCATCTTCACCGACCGCAACGGCATTTACATCATCGACTTGCAGCAGACGCTGACCTACATTGACGAGGCTTTCGAGTTCGTCAAGGAGACCGTTGCACACGGCGGCACGATCCTGTTTGTTGGTACGAAGAAGCAGGCGCAGGAGCCTATTCAGGAAGAGGCTCAGCGCGTTGGTATGCCATACGTAACGCACCGCTGGCTCGGTGGCATGCTCACCAACTTCCAGACCGTTTCCAAGCGTATCGCCCGTATGAAGGAGCTCCAGGCTATGGACGCTGCTGAGAACGGCTACGCAGGTCGCGGCAAGAAGGAAGTTCTGATGCTGACCCGCGAGCGCCAGAAGCTCGAGCGTGTCCTCGGTGGCATCGCTGACATGACCAAGGCACCTTCTGCTCTGTGGGTTGTTGACACGAACAAGGAGCACATCGCGGTCAACGAGGCAGAGAAGCTGCGTATCCCGGTTGTTGCTGTTCTTGACACCAACTGTGATCCGGACGACGTCAACTTCCCAATCCCAGGTAACGACGACGCCATCGGCGCGGTCAAGATCCTGACCCACATCATCGGCGAGGCAGTCATCGCTGGTAAGCAGCAGCGCGAGGAGCGTCAGCTGGCTTCCGCACGTGAGGCTGCAGGCGACACCGACGCTAAGCACCAGGCAGAGGTTGCAGAGGCCGCTGCTCAGGCAGCCGCATCCGCTGAGGTTTCCGCTGCAGACGCTGCAAAGGCAGCTGCTGAGGCTGAAGCTGCTGCGCCACAGGAGGTTGCACCAGTCGAGCAGCCACACGCTGTTCGCGCTGCAGAGCAAGCTCAGCAGGCTAAGTAACTCCGCTCGCAGGACGCGCGAAACGTGTATCCTGCATAAGCGAGTGTGACACCCCGCGTCCTGTTCACGTCCTGGATTATGGGCGCGAATTGGGCGTGGGGTGTTTTGCTTGAAGCATAATTTTACGACGTATTTATCCACTACTGTACGAGGAGGATCGCCCGAATATGGCGAACTACACTGCTGCTGACGTAAAGAAGCTGCGCGAAACCACCGGCTCCGGCATGCTCGACTGCAAGAAGGCGCTGGAGGAAACCGGCGGCGACTTCGAGAAGGCTGTTGAGCTGCTCCGCATCAAGGGCGCAAAGGACGTGGGCAAGCGCGCAGAGCGCAATGCTCTCGAGGGCCTCGTCGCTGTCTCCGGCAACACCATCGTCGAAATCAACTCGGAGACGGACTTCGTTGCTAAGAATGACGAGTTCAAGACCACCGCTGGCAAGATTGCTGACGCTGCTGCAGCAGCGAAGGCAAACAGCCAGGAGGAGCTGGCAAACGCTGACGTCGACGGCGAGACCGCTCACGACGTTCTTGAGCGCCTCTCCGCAAAGATTGGCGAGAAGCTGGAGCTGCGCCGTGCTGCCACCATCGAGGGTGAGCAGCTGGCGAAGTACCTGCACCAGCGTTCCGCTGACCTGCCACCAGCTGTTGGCGTTTTGGTTGCTTACAAGGGCGACAACGCTGAGGCTGCACACCAGGTTGCGCTGCAGATCGCTGCGATGAAGGCTCGCTACCTCAAGGAAGAGGACATTCCGGCAGAGGTCGTCGAGAAGGAGCGCGCTGTTCAGGAAGAGATCACCCGCAACGAGGGTAAGCCTGAGGCAGCTATCGAGAAGATCGTCCAGGGCCGCATGGGCGGCTTCTTCAAGGACGTTGTTCTTCTGGACCAGCCGTCACTTGCTGACTCCAAGAAGACCGTGAAGCAGTTCACGGAGGAGAGCGGCATTGAGGTCACCGACTTCGTTCGCTTCGAGGTTGGCCAGGCATAAGCCTGATGCTTTTTACCGTCGGCGTTGAGGGGTTACCCTCCGCCGGCGGTTTCTTTATGCCCGGTTGCTACAAACCGGACTGAGATCGCTAAGATCGGTCGAGAACAGAATTGTCCTCTACGGCTCGAATTGGCCAACTCTCAAGGAGTGTCCTCACAGTGTCAGAACTTGCGTCTACCCGCACAGGATTCAAACGCGTCATGCTCAAGCTGGGCGGTGAAATGTTCGGCGGTGGAAAGGTTGGTATCGATCCGGACGTCGTCGAAAGCGTTGCTGCACAGATTGCCGAAGTCGCCCAGTCCGGAACCGAAGTAGCGGTAGTGATTGGCGGCGGCAACTTCTTCCGCGGTGCAGAGCTGCAAAAGCGTGGCCTTGACCGTGCACGCTCCGACTACATGGGCATGCTCGGCACGGTGATGAACTGCCTGGCGCTCCAGGACTTCCTGCAGCAGAAGGGCGTCGACTGCCGCGTTCAGACTTCCATCAACATGGCGCAGATCGCTGAGCCCTATTTGCCGCTTCGTGCAGTGCGGCACCTGGAGAAGGGGCGCGTCGTCATCTTCGGTGCTGGCATGGGCATGCCGTACTTCTCTACGGATACCACGGCCGCGCAACGCGCCCTGGAAATTGGTTGCGAGGTGCTCCTGATGGCGAAGGGGGTTGACGGTGTCTACGACGACGACCCTCGAACCAACCCAGACGCACAGCTCTACAGCGAGGTTTCTCCCCGCGAGGTGCTCGAAAAGGAACTCAAGGTTGCTGATGCCACCGCGTTTTCGCTGTGCATGGACAACAACATGCCGATCCTCGTGTTCAACCTGCTCAAGGAAGGCAACATTGCCCGCGCGGTATCCGGCGAGCAGATCGGTACCCTTGTTTCCTAAGAATTAATCGGGCAGCCCAAAATGTTCGACGGTGCGCGCTACCGAAAGTAGCGCGCGTCCGCCAACTGTGACTGACCCAAGGTGGAGCGCCCCGACTGCGACAGCGGGGCTGCCCATCACATTGAACAGCGTGCACCAAGGCGTCCACACTGTTTGTTGGTAAAAGCTCTCATCCGGGGTGAGGGAGGAGAAGTAGCCAATTGGTGGGGGATCAAACGCAATCGTGGGGGTGAGCACGATATCAACGTCCCACTCGTGTTGTACGTGTCTAAGTAGGTGCGCGAAGTGGTCATTCGCCGCAAATAGTTCTTCTGGGGTTACCTCGCAACCTTGTGTGTGCATCCATGCGAGGTAGTGATTGTCGAGCGGCTCTACGTTGCGGAAGCTGCTCGTGATGCGGTGTCTGAAGTGCTCGAACGTTGATTGTGCGTCCGCATAGGGGCGAAGTGACACTACATCGTGGTGTTTCCCGAGCTCACGTGCAGCGGCCTCTAGGGCATCACCGCGGCTCGTTGAAACGGTGGTGTTGGCGAAGAGGCCGTCGATAAGTACTCCGATGCGCAGTTTGCGTACCGCGGTGGGGTGATGTCCGTACAACTCAAACTGGTCTGCGACGCTGCGCGTGATAAAACCATTCGCGACTGCCGCGCGTGTTCCAGGCTTGTAACCAACGGCACCGCAGGCTGCTGCCGGGACTCGCAAGGACCCTCCAGCGTCCGTGCCGTGTGCAGCACGGTACAGCCCACTGCCCACGAGCACTCCGGCGCCTGCCGAAGAACCACCGGGCGTGCACCCAGGGAACAAGGGGGACTCTAAAAGCGGTGAGTGGGCTTCTTCGGCGTAGCACGTCGCCCCTAGCTCGGCTGTCAGTGACTTTCCAGGGATGGCTGCCCCAGACTCAAGCAGCGCTGCGACGATTGGGCTGTGCTCTTCCGCGATGACGCTGCGTGACGGGTTGCCGTGCGTGGTGGGCATTCCAGCGACATCCGTTCCGTCTTTGATGGGGATTTGCCATGATGAAAGTCGGCCCTCAGCAGTGCCCAATGGAGTCGGGTGTGTATAGACCATCGCGGCACTGGCGGGGGAGTAAAGCATGGGGACAGTCTAGGCGTAACTTGCCTTGAATTCTGCCGTTCCCCGTCAAGCCACGACACGGCTGGGAGTGAAACGCTGGTAGATTGGTGTGCGACTTATTTGTCCCGAACGCTTTGTACAGAAGAAGTGGAGTAAAAATGATTGATGACGTGTTGCTTGATGCCGAAGAGCGTATGAGCGCTTCTGTCGATTTCACCCGCGATGACCTCGTAACGATTCGGACTGGTCGCGCTAACCCTGCCATGTTTAATGGCGTCATGGCTGATTTTTACGGTGCACCAACCCCGATCAACCAGATGGCGACGATCTCTGTTCCGGAGCCACGCATGCTGCTGATCAAGCCGTACGACATGTCAACGCTCAAGGAAATTGAGACTGCCATCCGCAACTCTGATCTCGGCGTCAACCCGACCGATGACGGGCAAGTCATTCGCGTCACGATCCCACAGCTGACGGAAGATCGTCGCCGTGACCTGGTCAAGCAGGCCAAGCAGAAAGGCGAGGACGGCAAGATCGCTATCCGTAACGTCCGCCGCCACGGTATGGAAGCACTGAAGAAGATCCAGAAGGACGGCGACGCCGGCGAGGACGAAGTGCAGACCGCAGAAAAGGCACTGGACAAGACCACCCAGGGCTACGTGGCACAGATTGATGAGCTAGTTCAGCGCAAGGAAGCCGAGCTGATGGAGGTCTAAGCAGACCTTTCGATGAATAGAAAGCACCGCTACGTGAAACACTCGACAGATCAGTCAGGACCATCGGGCTGGCCCCGCATCGCGCCGCCCAAGCCGAAAAATGATGCGGGTCGCGACCTGCCAGCTGCCATCACGACCGGGATCATCCTCGGCGCTGTGGTGATCGCTGCTGTGTGGGTTGGCCCTATGGCCTGGTATCCACTTGTCGCCATCGCTGTAGCAGGTGGGATGTGGGAGGTGCTTACCCGTTTGCGGGAAGCGGGCTACCAGCAGCCGCGCACGCTGCTGATCATCCTCGGTCAGATCATGGTGTGGTCTTCCGCCGCCTACAAAACCGCTGGCGTAGTTGGCGCATTCGCGTTCACGGTGCTGTTCCTGATGTTTTGGCGGCTGTTCGACCACGGCAGGCACCAAACGCCGACCAACTATCTCCGCGACACCGCCGTGGGAGTGTTCGTCCTGGCGTGGATTCCACTGTTTGGAAGCTTCGCTGCGATGGTTTCGCTTATCGACGAAGGCTCCGTCAGTGGTTCAGCGTTCATTGTCGCGTTCATGTGCTGCGTGGTGGCGTCTGACGTTGGGGGATACGCTGCTGGCGTGATGTTTGGTGCGCACCCGATGGCGCCGGCTGTAAGCCCGAAGAAGTCCTGGGAAGGATTTGCGGGCTCGATGATATTCGGGATCATTGCAGGCGTCGCGGTGGTCACGCTACTGATCAAGGGCCCGTGGTGGATGGGGATCCTTTTAGGTGCTGCACTGGTTATGTGCGCCACGATGGGCGATCTCGTCGAAAGCCAATTCAAGCGCGAACTCGGTATCAAGGATATGTCCCAGATACTGCCTGGACACGGCGGAATCATGGATCGCTTAGACGGTATGTTGCCAGCAGCGTGCGCAACGTACATTCTGCTCAGTGCTTCCGCATTGATGAATCCGTTCTAACGTGCAAAGATGGGGCAATTATGACTGAGACCCCAACACTGCCACTTCTGACCCCAAAGTTTGGTATGCCGCCGAAGCACTTCGCTGATTTGTCGAGCGAAGAGCGCATCGAGGCCCTGAAGTCCCTCGGCCTGCCGAAGTTCCGTGCGGACCAGATTGCGCGCCACTACTACGGCAAGTTTGAAGCAGATCCCCTCACAATGACGGATCTGCCTGCCGCACAGCGCGAGAAGGTAAAAGAGGCTCTTTTTCCGACGCTGCTGACCCCAGTACGTCGGGTAGAGACCGATGAGGGGGACACCACCAAGACGTTGTGGCGGCTGCATGACGGCATTCTCCTGGAGTCTGTGCTGATGCGGTACAAGGACCGCGCGACGCTGTGTATCTCCTCACAGGCAGGTTGCGGAATGGCTTGTCCGTTCTGCGCGACCGGTCAGGGCGGTCTCGATAGAAACCTGTCAACTGCGGAGATCGTCGATCAGGTGCGAGCTGCAGCAGCCATGATGCAGGAGGAAGGTTCCCGTCTTTCCAACATCGTCTTTATGGGGATGGGAGAGCCGCTGGCGAACTACAAGCGCGTGGTCAGCGCAGTACGCCAGATCACGAGTCCAGCGCCGCAGGGATTCGGGATTTCTCAGCGCAACGTCACTGTGTCAACGGTTGGTCTCGCGCCGCAGATTCGAATGCTTGCCGACGAAGGCCTCTCCTGCACGCTCGCGGTTTCCTTGCACACCCCTGATGACGAGCTGCGCGACACACTGGTGCCGATGAACAACAGGTTCTCCGTGCAGGATGTGCTGGACGCAGCCCGCTATTACGCGGATACAACAGGGCGCCGCGTATCGATTGAGTACGCGTTGATTCGTGACATCAACGATCACGATTTCCGCGCCGACATGCTCGGCAGGAAGCTGCATCAGGCGTTAGGGCCGCTGGTACACGTCAACCTCATTCCACTGAACCCAACTCCGGGTTCGAAGTGGGACGCGTCCCCGAAGGCGCGCCAGGATGAGTTTGTTCGTCGTGTGATTGCGCAGGGTGTGACGTGCACTGTCCGTGACACGAAGGGTCAGGAGATCGCTGCGGCTTGCGGGCAGCTCGCGGCGGAAGGCGAGTGACGTTGCGCCGAGTTTAGGTGCGCGAAAACGGCGCCACCCTCAACCTGTGAGTGGGGTGGCGCCGTTTATTGCTATTCGTTGTAAAGCGCGACACTAGTGAATGCTCTGCTGCTGTGCACCGCGCAGTGTATTGAGACGCGCCGGATCGATGTTGAGGGCGCGCAGCTCGCGCTCATCGAGCTCGGCGTATGGGCCGGTCATCGTCTGCTGTGCGTAAATCCAGTCCGGCTCCTTGTGGCCAGCAGGCTTGTTGTGCGAGGTGACCGTGCGAACCTGGCTGAGCTTCGGCTGCAGTCCGTGGAAAATCAGTGCAACTGCAATCAAAACTGCAAATGCGAGCAGCCAAATCGTTTCTACGTGGCCGTGGTGGTTACCGAAGTTGTACGCGAGCAAGAAGATCACCGAGATCCACCCTGCGAGTTGAATCGTGCGCGGCTTGAACGCGCTCCACCCGAAGCGGGCGGAAGGGACGTCAGCTTCAGAAACGCCGTTATATACCTGTGGAGCTTTGTCCTGAGGGTGAGCCACTGCCATTCTCCTTGAGCTGTAGTCGTCCGCATCGGTTCGCATTATTGTGTATGCGCCCGACGGCAGACATGCTAAATCTGTGTGTACTGTGCATTATCTTTTCATATTGCAGGGCACGATGGCACTGTGTAGCCCCCAATGAGTTCAAACTTTCGCATCATGTACGTGAGGGCCAGCGGGGGAGGTGCGCCTGTGGGTGCGATGTGTGGTGATGGGAATGACAGAGTATCCCCACGGTCGTATGTGCACATCTTGTGTATGCACCACGACGAGCGGTGGTCAAAAATACTTTAAGGAGAAACTAAGTATCTATTTTTGCCGTGACGTGCCACAATGGAGGTTGTGAAAAAGGTTCTGATTCTTGGATCGACAGGCTCTATCGGCACACAGGCTCTCGATATCATTCGGAAGCACCCTGAAGACTTTGAGGTTGTCGGCATCGCGGCAGCAGGGCACAACCCTGAGCTTGTTATCCAACAGGCACAGGAGTTCAATCTGCGCCCAGAACAAATTGCAGTGCAGCAGCTCGACCCTGCGAAAGACGTTTCTCGCGCTGTAGGTGATGTCATTATCACAGGTGAGGACGCCGCTGCGGTTCTCGTTGAGATGCAAGACGCAGACATCGTGTTGAATGCACTTGTCGGTGCGGCAGGTCTTGAGTCGACGCTTGCGACGCTTCGCAAGGATGGCGTGCTAGCTCTGGCGAACAAGGAATCACTGGTTGCTGGCGGTCAATTCGTCATGGAGAAGGTGAAGCCTGGACAGCTCGTGCCGGTCGATTCTGAGCACTCTGCGATGGCCCAGTGCCTGCGCGCAGGGAGCCGTGCTGACGTTTCACGGTTCGTCCTTACTGCTTCGGGAGGCCCGTTCCGGGGGTGGACCCGCGAGCAGATGATGGAGGCAACTCCGCAGCAGGCCGGGCAGCACCCGACGTGGTCGATGGGCACTATGAACACCTTGAACTCCGCCACGATGGTGAACAAGGGACTGGAGCTGATCGAGGCGACGCTGCTGTTTGGTATTGCGCCCGACATTATTGATGTCGTGGTGCACCCGCAGTCGATTGTGCACTCGGCTATCACGTTTGCCGATGGTGCGACGATTGCGCAAGCTTCGCCGCCGTCGATGATGTTGCCGATTTCCCACGCTCTTGCTTGGCCGGAGCGTATCCCGGGTGCACAGCCAGCGCTGGACTTTTCGCAGGCAAGTGAGTGGACGTTTGAGCCGCTCGACGACGAAGCTTTCCCCGCCGTGCGTCTCGCTCGGGAAGCTTCAGCGATGGGGGACCCATACCCAGCGGTGTACAACGCTGCGAATGAGGTGGCGGTGGAAGCATTCCTTGCAGGCAAGATTCGTTTCCCGCACATCGTTGACGTGATTGGATATGTCCTTGACGCGGCAGGGGCGTTTGCTTTTGCGCCGACATCTATCGAAGATATTCTTCACGTGGATGCTGGTGCACGCCGGGCGGCAAAGGAAGTAATCGCCCAGCTGTAAACCAGCCTGAAAGGCAAGGAGCAGCGAGTGGGCGTTGTAGGAATCATACTTTTTGCCCTGGGTATTACAGTCTCTATCGCGCTCCATGAGGCCGGACACATGTTTACCGCACGCGCGTTTGGGATGCGCGTGCGGAGATATTTTGTGGGCTTTGGGCCGAAAGTGTGGTCCGTCAAGAAGGGGGAGACGGAGTACGGCATTGCGGCACTGCCTCTCGGCGGATTTTGCGATATCGCAGGGATGACCGCGCAGGATCCTGTCACTGAGGAGGAAGCTCCCGTTGCGATGTACCGCAAGCCGTGGTGGCAGCGAATTGCGGTGCTCAGTGGCGGCATCGCCATGAATCTACTGATCGGCGTTGTGGTGCTGTACTTCGTGGCGATCTTCGCGGCGATTCCGAACCCGTACGCCGACCGGACACCAACTGTGGGTGAGCTGCAGTGCGCTCCCGACCAGATTGATGAGACTCATCTGGGAGAATGCACCGGTAATGGTCCTGGCTATGATGCAGGTTTGCGTGAAGGGGATAAGCTACTCGCCGTTGATGGGGAGGAGCTCACTACGTTCCCCGCGTTGAGGGATTATGTGATGCAGCGTCCGGGGGAAACAGTCACGCTTACTGTGATGCGTAACGAGCAAGAGCTTGATATTGCAGTTCCACTCGCGACCGTGTCCAGGATCGATCCAGCGACCGGTGCGTCCTTTGAAGCGGGGGCGATCGGTGTCACAAGCGCGCCAGTGGAAGACGCGATGCGCCAGTTCGGTCCGCTCGAGGCTGTGCCAGCTACGGCTGCGTTTACGGGCCAGATGCTGAATGCGACTGTCCAGGGCCTTATCGCGTTCCCGTCGAAGATTCCTGGTGTTGTGGCTTCAATTTTTGGTGCTGAGCGAGAGCTTGACGGTCCAGTTAGTGTCATCGGCGCTTCTCGCGCAGGCGGGGAGTTAGCGCAACAAAGCATGTGGTCGATGTTCTGGATGATGTTGGCGAGTCTCAACTTCTTCCTCGCGCTGTTCAACTTGATTCCTTTGCCGCCCCTGGATGGTGGGCATATAGCAGTAGTCCTGTATGAGAAGATTAGGGATGCGCATCGCAGGTTGCGGGGGCTCGATCCTGGTGGCCCTGCGGACTACCGCAAGCTGATGCCGGTGACATACGCGATGGCCGCTGCACTGCTGACGATTGGTGTATTTGTGATGCTTGCGGATGTGGTGAACCCAATCAAGCTGTTTGGGTAGCAGTGCTAGAGTAAGCAACTATGAATCTTCCCATCGGTTTAGGTATTCCTGAAGGCCCAGCGCCAACGCTCGCACCTCGTCGAAAGACTCGTCAGCTGATGGTTGGCGGTGTGGGAGTTGGGTCGGATCACCCGATCACGGTCCAGTCCATGACCACGACGAAGACGCACGACATTAACGCTACGCTGCAGCAGATCGCGCAGCTGGCTACCGCGGGCTGTGACATTGTGCGCATTGCCTGCCCGAAGACCGTTGACGCAGATGCTCTTCCAGCGATTGCGGCGAAGTCACCTATCCCGGTGATTGCCGACATCCACTTCCAGCCGAAGTACATCTTCGCAGCGATCGATGCCGGGTGTGCTGCCGTGCGAGTGAACCCGGGCAACATTAAAGAGTTTGATGGTCGTGTGAAGGAAGTCGCTAAGGCTGCAGGGGACGCTGGTATCCCGATTCGCATTGGTGTCAACGGTGGCTCGCTCGATAAGCGCCTGCTGGAGAAGTATGGCCGGGCCACCCCTGAGGCGTTGGTTGAATCCGCGATCTATGAGGCTGGCCTGTTCGAGGAGTACGGATACGGCGATATCGCCATTTCCGTGAAGCACTCTGACCCGGTTCTCATGGTTGAGGCTTACCGCCAGCTCGCCGAGAAGACCGACTACCCGTTGCACCTCGGCGTGACTGAGGCCGGCCCGAAGTTCATGGGCACTATTAAGTCCTCCGTCGCATTTGGTGCGCTGCTTTCACAGGGCATCGGCGACACGATTCGCGTTTCGCTCTCTGCGGACCCGGTGGAGGAGATCAAGGTCGGCGACCAGATTTTGCAGTCGCTGAACCTGCGCCCGCGAAAGCTTGAGATTGTCTCCTGCCCGTCCTGTGGCCGCGCACAGGTGGATGTGTACAAGCTCGCTGAGGAAGTGACTGCAGGTCTCGAGGGCATGGAGTACCCGCTGCGCGTCGCCGTCATGGGCTGCGTTGTGAACGGACCTGGTGAGGCTCGCGACGCTGACTTAGGCGTGGCTTCTGGCAACGGCAAGGGACAGATCTTTGTGAAGGGCGAGGTCGTTGAGACGGTCCCAGAGTCGAAGATCGTTGAGACCCTTATCGCCCACGCTCAGCGTATCGCTGAGGAAGAAGGCCTCGAGGAGGTCGAGGGCGCACGCGCGGAAGTCAAGGTTACGCGCTAGATAGTCTGCTCGCGGGGAGTGGCGGAGGCGACGTTTCGCTGTGGTCTTGGTACTTTAGGTCCATGCAACGTCTCCTCGCTTTGCTCCTAAGCGTAGTTTTTACGGGCGCGCTGGCCACTGCCTGCACACCGCGCCCGAATGATGTTGAGCCCGTCGCTCGTGAGTTTCTTGACGCCCTCGTGAGTCTTGACGGGTCTAATTTTCAAGATCTTGTCGACGTCCCCTCCGACGCCAACGCATCATTCCAAGAAACGGTCGAAGGGCTCCAAGCTGAGGCGCTGGAGGCGACGATCAACGACGTTAACCAGAGTGACAACCTAGCTACCGTCTCGTACCACTTGAAGTGGGGCCTGCCGAAAGAACGCACGGTCGAGTATGACTCGCACATGACGCTGACCCAGATTGGCGAGAAGTGGACCGTTCGTTGGCAGCCCAGCATTTTGCACCCACGTCTTGGCGCGCAGCAACATCTGGAACTGCGCCCTGTGGCCGCATCCAAGGCGAGCGTTGTCTCCTCCGATGGGGTAGAACTCTTGCGGCCTGGTACTGCGTTCCGCATTCTGGTTGAGAAGCATGCTGTGCGTGACATTCCGGACACCGCACGCCGTATTTCGTCCTTCCTCCAGGATGCCCGTGGAAAATCTCCTGCCGTGGCAGACATTCCGGCCGACGAGCTCGAACAGAACCTCGCCCAGGCCCAGGGAACGTATTCGGTTGCGATGGTGCCTGCGGAGTTCGGTGACGCCGCTAAGGCGGCGTTTAGCTCCGTGCCTGGAGTGCGCATCAACGAGGAAGCGGCCATGGTCAACATCGAACCTGATTTTGCGCCGGATATGCTTGCCCGCGTTGGTGAGTTGGTTCGCGAGGACCTCATCGGTGACGACGGCTGGAGCGTGAGCGTTGTCAACGAGCACGGCGCCGTGTTGGAAGATGTTGAGCGACACGCACCTGCACCCGCTCCAGCTATTGAGGTAAGCCTTGACCACAGCGTGCAATTGGCAGCTGAACGAGCGTTGGAGTCCTACGCGGGGCGGCAGGCAATGATTGTTGCTATCCGCCCGTCGGATGGTGCGGTGCTTGCCGTTGCGCAGACTCGTGACGCTGACCGTGAAGGCAATCTTGCCACGATGGGCCAGTACCCACCGGGATCGACGTTTAAGATCATCACGGCGGCGGCCGGTCTTGAGCGACAGGCCCTTACACCAGGTAGCACGGTGCCGTGCCCGGGGACCATGAACCTGTATGGCAGGACCGTCACGAACTACGCCGGATTCTCTCTGGGCAACGTCTCATTACAGTCGGCCTTTGCACACTCGTGCAACACGACATTCGCCGATATTTCGACGAAGCTCGCCCCAGGTGAGCTCCGAGATATAGGCAAGCAGTTCGGGCTTGGGCTCGATATGAAGATTCCAGGCCTGGAGACGATCACCGGCTCCATCCCGGTAGGCGAGGAGCCACTCGACCGAACAGAGGCCGGGTACGGGCAGGGCCATGACCTTGCGAGCCCGTTCGGGATGGCACTCGTGGCTGCGTCTGCGGCGAATGGCTCAATGCCGATCCCCTACCTGATTAAGGGAGCGGAGACTGAGCTGAGCGAGTCTGCGCCGCGTATGCCGGATGAGGCATGGCACCAGCTCCAGGAAATGATGGCGGCGGTGACCGCCCCGGGTGGTACCGCGGCGGGAATGACCGCCGGTGGTGATATCCGCGGCAAAACCGGTGAGGCCGAAATCAACCAGGGGTCGCATTCGTGGTTCACCGGCTACCGTGTCGACGATGACATAGCATTCGCTGCTTTGGTCGTGCTTGGCGGTGGATCGGAGGCTGCAGTCGCGTTGACGAATTCGATGCTGGTGAATCTTGACCAGTCGCGCGGGGGTTAGTTCGACCTCAGTAGGCAGGTACTACTATGGGGCGCATGAGCAAACGAGGAAAACTAAAGCAAGAAGCGTCCACTCCAATCCGGAAGGTTCCGAAGGACATTGAACGTCCCGAGTACGCCTGGAAGGACGATGTACAGGAGAACATCGGCGAGCCGTACGTGCAGGACGCCGCGACGATTGAGAAGATGCGCGAGAGCTCCAAGATCGCCGCGAATGCACTGGCGGTTGCGGGTGCAGCAGTAAAGCCTGGCGTGACGACGGATGAGATCGACCGCGTCGCCCACGAGTACATGCTTGACCACGGTGCGTACCCGTCCACCCTCGGGTACCGTGGCTTCCCGAAGTCGTGCTGCGTGTCTTTGAACGAGATCGTGTGCCATGGCATCCCGGATACTACCGTGATTGAGGACGGTGACATCGTCAACATTGACGTCACCGCGTATAAGAATGGTGTCCACGGCGATACGAATGCGACGTTCCTCGCCGGCGATGTCTCCCAGGAGCATAAGGATCTGGTCCAGCGCACGTACGAGGCGATGATGCGTGGTATCAAGGTGGCGAAGCCTGGCCGTGAGATCAACGTGATCGGCAGGGTGATCGAGTCCTATGCGAAGCGCTTCGGCTACAACGTGGTAACCGACTTCACTGGCCATGGTGTTGGCCCAACGTTCCACAATGGACTCGTGGTGCTCCACTACGACTCCGATGCCTACCGGGACATCCTGGAGCCAGGCATGACGCTGACTATCGAACCGATGATCAATCTCGGCGCGCTGCCGTACGATATTTGGGATAACGGCTGGACGGTGCAAAACCGCGACGGCAAGTTCACGGCCCAGTTCGAGCACACCTTGGTAATTACCGAGGACGGCAACGAGATCCTTACCATCCCGGACAAGGACGTTGCGGAGGGACAGTTGATGTTGGGAGCGTAAACAGCTCCTAAAGGCGCTGAATCGCTGTTGGTGTTTGTCCTAAGACGCCAGCAGCGATTGTTTTTACCGAAAAGAAAACTGCCCTGCCGCGTGTTGCGACAGGGCAGAACCCGTTTCCTGAGAAGCAGATCTTAGAGCTTGATCAGGCCGTTGTAGGAAGCGAAGTTGAAGCCAGCGATGATCAGGCCAACGAGTGCACCGATGCCGGCGATGACGGTGCCGTCAATCCAAGCGCGTGCCCACTGAGGGACAGCCGCAGCGTCAGTCTCTTTACCGAACGCATCGGTGACGTAGAAAGGCTTGTCGGTGTCATCGTAGTAGTGGGAGGAACCAGCGCCAGAGAACAGGCCCTTGGTGCCCTCGGAGATGACCTTGCCGGCTTCCTTGTCGCCTTCCTGCTTGCCCGTGAAGATTACCTGGCGGTCAGCCTTAGGCTTAGGCGTCTCGGTGGCGGTTGGGACGGTCTCTGGCTTTGCAGGAGTATCGGTCTTCTCTGCTGCGGAAGCGGTGGCAATGCCGCCAAGAGCGACAGTCAGTGCGGTTGCGGAAGCAACAGCTGCGGTGCGGAAGTTACGCATTGAGTTTCCTTCTTTCGAAATTTATTGATTCAGTTGCGGAAATCCGCGATTACTTACTTGGCTGCTGGCAGACCGTGAACAACGAAGTTGTATGCAGGTCCAACGATCAGGCCGACTGCTGCAGCGACGGAGGTGAACACGGTGAGGACGTAGCCCAGCTGTGCCCACTTTGGCTGCCCTTTAAAGTTATCCTTGGAGGAGCCGAAGATCTCGCGACCGTCTGCAGGGTTTGCCTGGACCTTGCCGTCCTTTTTCTCCCAGGCTTCAAGGCTGTGGCCGATCTTGGTGGAGGAGCCGCCCAGACCCTTGGAATCTTCAATCACCTTCGGGGCGTGGGTGGTGGTCGGAGCTGGTGTGCTCTCTTCAGCAATAGCGACGGTTGCGGAGCCGAATGCTACAGCGACTGCGGTAGCGCCTGCGAGGGCTGCCTTACGGAAATTACGCATGAAACGAAATCCTTCTCTGATAGTTACTTACAAGACGTCCGGGTGGAAGTTCGGAGAAATCCAGAACCCGTGAAGGCCCTAGGACCGATAGCAAGCCCCATGTGGACTCTGCCCGGTGTCGGTGACCTACTTTAGACCAACGCGACCAAGTTTGCACAAGTTATCCCAAAAAATCCGTGAGAGAACTTTCAGTAAGCCCGCGTATGGCCTGCTGCACCAACAGGGGAATCGTCGCGCGCGTCACATGCGTTACACGTGGTCAAGTCACCTGGGAAAATGCGTGCAGCTATTAGGGGTGCCTTGCCTAGGTTCAATGCCACCCCGTTTTGGGGTGGCGGCAAGTTTTACTCGCCGATAAATGCAAGTTCAAGACCAAGAAGCGCGTTTTCGATGACTTCTGGCAGGGCGGGGTGGATCCAGTATTGCTTACGTACAACTTCTCGAAGGTCCATGTCGAACGCCATGATGGTGATCAGCTGCTGGACGAGCGTGGAGGCTTGTGGACCAATAAGATGGGCACCCAGGAGTCTCCCAGTTTTCTTGTCGGCGACAAGCTTTACGATGCCTGAGGTGTCCTCGAGTGCCCACCCGTAGGCGACGTCGCCGTAGTTCTGTTGTTTCACAGTGACGTCGTAGCCTGCGTCTTGGGCCTCCTTCTCCGTGAGGCCAACTGTGGCGATCTGTGGCTCGGTGAAGACGGCGAATGGGACATGCTCGTGTGGCATGGTGCGGTACTCGGATTCTGGGGCGCCATTCATCGCCGCCAGTAGGTTGTGGCGCACGGCACGCATCTCCGCGTTAGCTACATGCTTGAGTTGGTACGGAGAGGACACGTCACCGAGGGCCCACACGCCAGGGCAGGTGGTGCGCCCGTAACTATCGACGGCCACGCGACCGTCTTTTTCCATATCGATGCCCGATGCCTCGAGCGACATTTGGTCGCCGTTCGGGATACGGCCCATGCCAATCAGGAGGTGCTCGCTGGTGATGGTGGTGCCGTCGTCAAGAGTCAGCGCTATGCCGTCTGCGTTGTGCTGGGCGTCGCGGACGGTGCCGAAGTGGACGTCGAAACGCTTTTGGGCGAGCTCATTGAAGCGCTGCGTGATGTCCTTATCTAAGGTGCGGAGGAATGGTGAGCGGTTCACCACCGTGACCTTGGTGCCGAGGGCATCAAAGACGTGGGCGAACTCCATCGCGATGAAACCGCCGCCAACGATCGTCAGGGACTTGGGGAGCTCCGGCAGGCGCATGATGTCCTCGTTGGTGTGGAAGGGGACTGCCTTTGCCCACTCAGGGATGAAGGGGCGTGATCCGGCGGCAATCACGATCTGGTCAGCGGAGATTGTGCGCGCTTCGTTGCCGATGCCGGTGGAGATTGTCTTTGGGGCGACGAACCGCGCGTGTTGGTCGAAAACGGTGACGTTGGGGCACTCGTCGCCGCGGCGGTAGGCTTCGCCGCCCTCAGCGATCTTGTCGATGCGCTCGGTGAAGACACGGTCGATGATGGATGGCCAATCGACGCCTCGATATTCGAGGTCAACACCGAGCTTCTTGGAAGTGCGGGCCTGGTAGGCGGCGTCGGCGGCGAGGACGTACATCTTTGTAGGAATGCAGCCGACGTTCAGACACGTGCCGCCGAAAGTACCTTCCTCGACGATGGCTACCTTCTTATCGTCGAACTCTGGCGTAAGGATCGAGTTACCGGAACCGGTGCCAATAATAATGAGGTCAAAGTGTTCGTCTACGTGAATGCTCATTGGTTACTCCTTAGGTGTTGTGAGGGTCTGCAGCCACTGGATGGAGGCGCGATAGGCGGCTGTGCGTGAGTACGGCTCAGAGAGGAACACGTCGTGGCGGGCGCCATCGATGGCGACGGTGGTGGTGTCGTCCGCAACGTGGGGTGCCCAGTAGCTGATCTGGTCGACGTCCAAGATGGTGTCCGCGGTATCGGCCGCCGGGGTGTATTCGTTTTTCAAAAAAGAATGCGAGGAATGCAGGACCAGCGTTGGAACACCAGCGTTGACTGTTCCCGAGTGAATCTTTGCCTGCGCCTGAAGTACAGCGCGCATCCAGCCGAAATATTTCCGATGCCCGGAGATCGGTTTCCACTGCTTGTTGAAGGACCATGAACCATGATCCTCGTAGTGGAGAGATTTACCGTAGGCCGTAAGACTTCCGCCGGGGAGCGGGAGCAGTGGGACCACTCGCCCCAAAACATTAATGACTGGTTTGAATGCCGTCGTCAGCGCTTTCGGAAACTGCAGGTCAAGCCAGGGGCTGTTCAGAATGATGCCCGCTATTAGATCGTGGACTTCGGGGTTGTTACGGCGCATCTCATCGGCCCAGAGAGGCGCGATAAGACCACCCGTAGAGTGTGCGAGGAGTACCACCTGGCCGTGTTCCTGGGCTACGTACTGCACCGCTTTCGTGATTTCCGGGAAATAGTGGGACATATCCCGGGTGTAGTGCCAGCGCTCCCCTCGCTGCCGTGAGCGCCCGCAGCGACGAAGGTCGAGTGCATAAAATGGATAACCCTGTTCGTGGAAGTGTTCGGCCACATGATCCTGGAAAAAGTAATCGGACATGCCGTGAATCCACAGTAAGGCTGGTTGTCCAGGTTTTGACGGTGGCGCTGGGCTCATTCGTACGAGTGTCGCTACGACCGGCTGGTGGGTATCAGGGTCTTCCCCGAGGGGGAGCGTAAGTTGTTCGAATCCGTCCCCCAATATGTCTGGTTGCCAGTGGTTGCTCCTAATTTTGGCCATGTAGGAATGGTAACGGACTGGCTAGGAACTTGCTTGGGCTGCGCAAGTAGCCATGTTTACGATTTGGTCTAGGGGGTGGGGGCGGGTGTAGGGGGTGGGGTGGCTGCAAGTATGAAGCAAAAACAAAATGTGGGCATAAGGGGTAACGTAAGGTGGAAACTGTTCAGCCAACAAGCGTATGGTTAGAGAGGTTACGCACCTGCCTGAGGTGTGCGTTGCACTCGTACAACGATATGGATCGAAGAGGGAATATTACTAATGTCTGAGACGGGCAACATCCAGTACGTTGATGAGGTTGACGTACTGCATATCGGCGCCGGAATTATGAGTGCCACGCTGGGAGCAATGATCCGGGAGCTTGAGCCGGAGTGGACTCAAGCAGTGTATGAGCGACTTGAGGGGCCAGCGCAAGAGTCCTCGTACCCGCTCAACAACGCGGGTACCGGGCACTCTGCGCTGTGTGAGTTGAACTACACGCCTGAAAAGAATGGGCAGATTCAGATTACAAAGGCGCTCGCGATTAATGAGAAGTTCCAGATCGCGCGCCAGTTCTGGTCCCATCAGATCGACAATGGCAAGTTGGGGGACCCAAGCGAGTTCATTCACCCAGTCCCGCACGTTTCGTTCGCGCAGGGGCAGGACCAGATCGACTACCTGCGTCGCCGTTACGAGGCCCTGTCTGCGAACCACATGTTCCCGGGTATGCAGTTCTCGGCGAATGAAGAAAAGTTTGCTGAGAAGCTTCCGCTGATGGCGAAGGGCCGCGACTTTGGTGCTGAGCCTGTTGCAATTTCCTGGATGGACGCGGGTACTGACATTAACTACGGTGCGCTGACTCGCCAGTTTTTCGACGCCTCCGAGAAGGCTGGTACCCAGATCCACTACGGGCACGAAGTAGTGAATCTTAAGCGCGAGGGCAAGCTGTGGAATGTCACCGTCCGCAATGTCCACACAGGCGACAAGCATGTCGCGCGTGCACGTTTCGTGTTCGTAGGTGCAGGCGGCTACGCTCTCGACTTGCTGCGTAAGGCAGGCGTGCCGGAGGTGCACGGTTACGCCGGGTTCCCGATTTCCGGCATGTGGCTGCGTACCAACAACCAGGAGCTGGTCGCGCAGCACCAAGCGAAGGTGTACGGCAAGGCAAAGGTGGGCGCGCCCCCAATGTCCGTTCCGCACCTTGACCTCCGCGTTGTTGACGGTGAGCAGTCACTACTGTTTGGCCCGTACGGTGGTTGGAGCCCGAAGTTCTTGAAGAAGGGCTCGTACTTGGACCTGTTTAAGTCGATTCGTCCGGATAACATTCCGTCCTACCTTGGTGTCGCTGCGTCAAACATCGGCTTGGTGAAGTACCTGGTGGAGGAAGTCTTCCGCGATTTTGACGGCAAGATCGACGTGCTGCGTCAGTACTACCCGGAGGTAAACCCTGCCGACTGGGATGTGGCTGTCGCAGGCCAGCGTGTCCAGGTGATTAAGCCTGCACGTGCACCGAAGTTTGGTTCGCTCGAGTTCGGTACCGCGCTGGTCAACGACCAGGACGGCACGATCGCGGGCATCCTGGGTGCGTCGCCGGGTGCGTCGATTACCCCGGCTGCGATGATTGAGCTGCTGGAGCGCTGCTTCGGCGAGCGCATGGTCTCCTGGGGCGACAAGTTGCGCGAGATGTTCCCGACCTACGGCGTATCGCTGCGCGATGACAAGGCGGCGTATGAGAAGCAGTGGGAGTGGACGCAAAAGACGCTTGGTCTGCAGGCGTAGTAGCAGCTTGAAAGTATCGGCCACACGGCTTCCGGTTGTACCGGCGCCGTGTGGCTTTTACGTTCCGCAGAACGTCGTGAATGCGCCGTCAGGTTCCTTCTCGAGCATCCACGGCTCCCCGGCGTCCGGGTCGTATGGGTGGGTGACTGCCTGGAGCAAAGCGGTGAACGGACTGTAGTCGCCAACGTGCTCGACCGCGTCGAGTGCGTCTTGTAGCGCGAAGTTTTTCGGCACATACAACGGACCTGGGCGTCCGTTGACGCCGTGTTTACGGTTGTAGGCGGCGAGGTCGTCGACACCTCCTAATGCATCGAGGCCTTCCGGTCCGAACCAGCGCTTGGTGGCGCCCTCCCAGCGCTCAGGGATAGTGGTAAGGATCTCGTTGGCCCGTGATTCCGGCATCAGCGGTAAGAGTGCTTCCGCAAGACGTACGAGGTTCCACACAATCACGTTTGGCTGGGCTCCGAAGCAGTAGCGCCCATGCCGATCGATGGATGAGAAGCATGAGTGCGGGTCAAACCCTTGGGTGAAAGCGCAGGGCCCGTAGTCGATGGTTTCGCCGCTGAGTGCGGTGTTGTCCGTGTGCATGACGCCGTGCACGAACCCGTATCTCATCCACTGCGCAACCAGTTCGAGCTGCTTGTCGACGACCACCTCCAGCAGCCTTTCCGCGGAATCGAATCCTGCGGCGTGCACGACGGCTTCCAAGAGCTCATGGGACTGGGTCGCGGCGTACTGCACCGAGCCAACGCGTAGGTGGGAGCGCGCGACGCGGACCACAATGCCCGCTGGAACGGGGCCACTGCTGCGCATGACTGTCTCACCAGTGCTGATAACGGCGAGGGCGCGTGTGGTCGGAACTCCGATTGCGTGCATATGTTCCGAGACCAGGTACTCGCGCAGCATTGCGGTCAGTGGGCCTTGCCCGTCGGAGCCCGGGCGGGAGAAAGGGGTGCGCCCGCTTCCCTTGAGCTGGATCTCGTACCCGTTGCGGTCGCCGAGGAGGGTTGCGCGGCCGTCGCCAAGCAGGGGCACGAACGCGCCGAATTGGTGGCCTGCGTAGGCGGTTGCAACGCCGCCCGTCGCACCTGTCATCCAGGCGATGCCCTCATCGCTTCGGAGCCACTCCGTGTCGAGGTCGAGCTCGGACGCGACTGACTCGTTGAGGTAGCTCACCTGGGCGTTGGGGAAGTGCGTGGGCGCCACCGTGCCGACCATGCCTGGGAGTGTTTCCGCAAAGTGTTGGTGGAGCTCGGGGTAATGCATGCCAACAGCCTAAACTGTCTGGGCAAGGAGCAAAAGGAGAGAACATGCAGCAGTACCTGGTGTTGACGCAGTGGGAGGTAAGTGGCTGTGCGCGCGCTTGACCGGCTGATCTGGGAGCAGGCGAGTGAACTCGAGGGGTTCGAGTCAGCCGACATGCTCATCGTGTGCAACGACCCGACCGGGGCGCTTGTGCGTGCCGGAGTGGAAAGCGGGAAGCGCGTCATCGTCGCGGACACGGACTACTCCCGCTGCCAGCAAGCAGCAGCGTTGGGCGCAGCGGTCGTCGGTGATCAGCGCCTCGATGAGTACCTGGCGGGGTTGTCCGGTTCGTGCGTTGCGTTGGGAGAGATGCCGAAGTCGCTCGCGCGCCTTGACTACCTCGCGCGCAGTATCGCGGGTGCAGGGTTTACGCAGGCGGACGTCGTGTTGGGGGCGAACAACAAGCACCTGAGCCGCACCATGAATAGTGTGCTGGCGCAGTCCTTCGTTGAGGTGCACGCCACGCGGGGGAGAGGTAAATTCCGCTGCCTCGCGGCGCGTGGCCCAAAGCCTGTGTCCTACACGCTGGTAGAAGAAAACGGGTTCGTTGCCATCGGAGGCGTCTTCGCGGGGGCGCGGGCGGACTACGGCGGGCAGCTGCTGCGGTCGTGTCTTCCGGACGCCCCCGGCGCGCTATTGGACCTCGGTTGCGGCAATGGGGCTGTTTCAAAGGGGCTTGAGGGGGAGGTGTGTGCCACGGATGCTGATGCGGACGCGGTGCTTTCCGCCCGCGCGATCGGTATTGACGCGACCTGGGATGATGCCGGAAGCAAGTTTGCCGACGCCTCCTTCGACACCGTGGCGCTCAACCCTCCATTTCACGCGGGCACGACCGTGGACACGACGCTGGTGGAGCATCTGCTGAACGCATCGCATCGCCTGTTGAAACCGGGCGGTCAGCTCTTCATAGTGTTCACCTCGCACCTGCCGTACCGTGCCCAGGTCGCGAAGCGTTTTGCACAGGTGGAGCAGGTGGCGAGGAACTCGAAGTTTACGGTTTTGACAGCTCGTCGATAAGGCGTTGCTGTTCGTCGAGGTACTCCATGGCGGGCTCGCGGAACGTGAAGTTTCGCGTGCGCTTCACGCTGTCGCGCAGTGCGTCGACGTAGTGCTGGCAGCGGCCGGCAAGCCCGCGATCACCTGGGGAGCGTTCGAGCTCCTCGATGCCGGTGGTGAGCATTTCTAACGTCACTTGTTGCGTTGGTTCTGTGAACCAGCACTCGGGCCCCAGCCCGTAGATGCCGAGGGAATCGCGCACCGCAGGTGCGGCCTCTGCCTCGAGGCGCTGCGTGAACTTCGTGTTCGGCGCGTACTCGACGACGCGGGCAAGCCCCTCGGACACCATCACGGCGTTGACGAATTGGCCGTCGCGAAACACACCTGCAAGCGTGCGCCCGTAGCGGTCGGTGCGCTCCTGGTCGTATTCGAGGCGTACGCCCGTGCCTTCGGGGAGGAGTTCCTCGAGTCGCCGGGTTGCGTCGTCAGCTAAACACTCGCCGCGCTCCGGAGTGTCAATCCCGAGCAGGCGAACGCGCTCTTGCCCAGCGGGGCCGTCGACAACGATTGTGTCGCCATCGACGACGCTCGCTACGCGTACTTCCGGGGCATCGACTTGCTGCCAGACCCAGCTGCCGACAGCGAGCAGCACAATCGCAGCGAGGAGCCCAAACACCTTTTTCATAGCATGGCCACCAGCACGGTGAAGAGCGTGTACACCACGATCGAAACCACCATCCGCATTAAATACCGTTTGCCCAGCCGCTGCCCGCGGTTGATGATGATGCGAGTCGGGCGAGACGAAATCGATATTGCGGCCATCGGATCGTTCGGGTCGTTGTACATACCCACGAGAAACTCGTCATCAGCGCGGGCCATCTCCTCCGCATCGGGTTCGATCTTCTTCGAGGACGTCAGCCGCACCATCAAGACGAGGCTTCCCGCGACAACCAGGATGGTGAACGCCACCCAAATAGCGGGGGCAAGCCACTGCATGTGGGCAAACGCTGGAAGGCGCGTCGTGGCGTCGCTGACCAGAAACGCGACAGCAATCGCCACCGCGAACCACCCCATGAAGCGCCAGGTAATGTGCACAAGCTGTTCCACTCGCTGCGCAACACTCACGGAGTACGGCACGGAGGCGCTTCCAGGAACCGGCTGCGGCTGTGCGAGCTCACGTGGGGGAAGGCATGCAAACATCAACAGGGCAGTCGCCACCGAAACCAGCGGCATCATCAGCACGTGCAGCATCGTCTTCGGCTCCCAACTATCCGCCTGGCCCGACGCGTCAAAATGCGTCGCAACAGGGTCAGGAATACTGTCCCAGTACAGCAGCAACAGCGCCACGTGCGCCAGCAGCACAATGACAGCAACACCCCACGGCTTCCAGTTCACCGGCGCACCCATCTACGTTTCCTCCACCACAAGCGTCAGCACCAAACCATTAACCTCGACAGCATAACCCGCGGCCTCGGCAACCTCGGCGACCTCACGTATCGACGCCACCTCCGGCCCGCACGCCAGCGCCCTGGCCAGCAGCCCCTTGTAGTGCTTATTAAAGTGGCTGACCACCTTGCGCGACCCATCTGGGGCAACGGACTCCACCCGTACCGTCACCGCGCCATCGACAGGCCCAAGCTTCTCGTACGCGCCAGAGCGCATATCCACCACGAACGGCTCCTTCGAAAGCGCCTCCGAAACCGCTGACCCCCAACGCGCCCGCATCGTCGGCAGCGACCCATCCGCAGCAGGCACCTTCGACGAGGCAGAGACCCGGTAGCGCGGAATCATGTCATCAGCACGCACAACACCAAACAGCGCCGAGCCAACCGCCAAACGGCGAATCGCATCATCCGGCAACGTCTCAGGAACCAGCGCGTCATACAGCACCCCCGTATAGCGATAAATCGCAGGCATCACCGGGCCAGTGCGCAGCGACTGATTCTCCACCGCCTCCTCCCGCTTCGTCTTCGGGATCTTGAGCAGCCCCATCATCTCGTCTACGTCCATTGCGGAGAGGTCGTCGAAAAGTGAAGCACGCACCGAATCAAGGGCAGGGAAGGAGACAGACATGGCGTCGCGCTCGCCGCCGGGCGCCTTCGTCTCGGAAGGAGGGAGCAGGATCAACATGCAACTCACCCTAGCGCTAAGATATGCCCCATGATTACACGCCTGTCAGAGCTATTCCTGCGCACACTGCGCGAGGACCCCGCCGATGCCGAAGTCCCTAGCCACAAACTGCTCGTCCGAGCAGGCTACGTCCGTCGCGCCGCGCCGGGCGTCTACAGCTGGCTGCCCCTCGGGCTTCGCACGCTGCGCAAGATCGAGGGCATCGTCCGTGAAGAAATGAACAGCATGGGCGCACAAGAGCTGTTGTTCCCGGCGCTTCTTCCACGCGAACCATACGAGCTGACCAATCGCTGGACCGAATACGGCGACGACCTCTTCCGCTTGCAGGATCGCAAGGGCGCCGACATGCTGCTTGGCCCAACCCACGAAGAGATGTTCACTGCAGCAGTTAAGGACATGTACTCCTCCTACAAGGACTTCCCGGTCACGCTCTACCAAATCCAGACCAAGTACCGCGACGAAGCACGCCCACGCGCCGGGATTCTCCGCGGCCGCGAGTTCGTGATGAAGGACTCCTACTCCTTCGACATGTCGGACGAAGGCTTGGACAACTCGTACGCCAAGCATCGCGAGACCTACCAGCGCATCTTTAACCGCGTTGGCATCCGCTACGAGATCTGCAAGGCAACCTCCGGAGCGATGGGTGGCTCCGCATCCGAGGAGTTCCTTGCGTACTCCGAGAACGGCGAGGACACCTTTGCTGTGTCGACCGCGGGAGATTACGCCGCCAACGTTGAGGCAGTGACCACGGTTGCACCTGAACCACGCCCGATTGAAGGGCTGCCGGAGGCCGTCGAGCACGACACCCCAGCTTCCGAGACCATCGCGGCACTCGTGGAATGGGCGCAAGAAGCAGGAGTGCTTATCGACGGCCGCCCTGCCGAAGCCTCCGACACCCTGAAGTGCATGATGATCAAGGTCGACGACCCACGCGTGCTCGACGACAACGGGAAGCCGGTCGGCCCGCAGCTCGTCGGCGTTGTGATCCCGGGCGATCGCGAGCTCGACGAAAAGCGCCTGGAAGCTTCCCTGGAACCAGCGACGTTTGAGCTGGCCAGCGACGAGGACTTCACCAAGAGCGACTTCCTGGTGAAGGGCTACGTCGGGCCACGCGCACTGCAAGCCAACGGTGTACGCGTCCTCGCGGACCCGCGCGTGGTGGAAGGTTCCGCGTGGATCACCGGTGCAGACGCTCCTCAGAAGCACGTCGTCGGCCTCGTTGCCGGCCGCGACTTCACCGTTGACGGGTTCATCGAAGCCGCCGAGATCAAGGAAGGCGACCCCTCACCGTCCGGCAACGGCACAGTGAAGCTTGCCCGTGGCATCGAACTGGGCCATATCTTCCAGCTTGGTCGCAAGTACACCGAGGCAATGGATGTGCAGATCCTGGACGAAAATGGCAAGCGCGCTGTCCCTACCATGGGTTCCTACGGCATCGGCATCTCCCGCATGATGGCCGTCGTCGCGGAGCAGAAGCACGACGAGAAGGGCCTCGTGTGGCCAGTTGCAGTCGCGCCGTACCAGGTACACGTTGCCGTCGCGAACAAGGACAAGGCAGCCATGGAGGCTGGAGACGCTCTCGCACAGGAACTCAGCGACAAGGGCATTGAGGTTCTTTACGACGACCGCCCAAAGGTGTCCCCAGGCGTCAAGTTCAAGGATGCCGAATTGCTCGGCATGCCGTTCGTTGTGATCCTTGGCCGATCGTTCGCCGACGGCATCGTTGAGCTTCGCATCCGCGGCGGCGAGACCCTTGAGGTCCCAGCTGGTGAGGTTGTAGCGAAGCTGCAGCAGCTCATCGCCGAAAGCTAATTCGGCAGTAGCAAGGAGCCTTATGCTTGCTGCGCGTGCGCGGCAAGCATAAGGCTTTGTTGTTTCCACTCGGAAGAGCTGGCCTGGGATACGGTTCCCCTCCAGGTATTGGTGAGCTGGGCGGAGAGGGCGTCGACAAGCGCTTCGGCATCTGCTGCATCATTGAGCGCATCATCGTGGGCGAGTTGATACCCAGCTGCTGCGACTGGAATCGAGTCAGCGTCGCGCAGTGCGGTGCGCAGGAACGCGACGCGCTCATCGGAGGCGTCCTCCAACGCGGCGATACGCGCGTGCAGCGGCGCATCCGCATATGCCTTTGCCAGCCCCAGCCCATAGAGGAACTCGTACTCTGTTTTGAGCGCCGCACTGGCAAGCTCGATATCGCCCTTGTTTTGCAGTGCGGCGACGTCCTCAGCGTCGAGTTCGAGGCCGATTGCCGCGATGATGTCGACGGCCTGCGCCGCAACTAAGTCTCGCGACTGCGCTGGAACCTTCTCCAAAGAAGCTGTCACGGACTGCTCGACGAACTCTTGCAGAGCTGCATCGTCGCTGACACCCACGGCTTCACCAGGACCGGTGGAAAACTCGCAGCTGCGCGGCAACTCCGCGTCAATGTTGCCGCAGAGTCGCGCAACCTCTCCAAAAAGCTCATCCGCCTGCTTGCCACGAAGCTCAGCGAGTGCTGGATCCGAAAGACTGCGCGCATCCGCAGTCGCCTGTTGCGCAAGGCCAAGCACTGCTTTGTCGGGGCGGGGCCCAACAACACCGAGAAGGTCGCACGACGAAAGCGTCAGCGACAACGGCACCGCAAGAACAGCAACCAGCAATTTTTTCACGGGGAAAACGCTAGCACGTTTGCGTCGCGCTATGGTGGGCACATGGCTTTTCCAACTCCCCAAGAACTAGAGACACTCATTGAGCCGCTGGCCCAACGCCACAACATGGACATCGAACACGTCAAGGCAGTGAAGGCTGGCAAGAAATCCCAGATTGTCATCGCGCTTGATGCCGATGCGCGTCCAACGCTGGACGAGCTCGAGGTAGTGTCGAACGAAATCGGGGAGTTCCTCGACGAACAGGAAGAAGTCGGAGCGTTCTCATTCGGTGCTGGTTACACGCTGGAAGTGACCACCCCAGGCGTCGACTTACCGCTCACAGCACCGCGCCACTGGCGTCGTAACCGCGGACGGTTGGTGAAGCTCAACGACACCAACGGCCAGAGTTCTATCTGGCGCATTGGCGCGATGAACTCCGAGGAAACGAAGGTCGCGCTGATCGAGGCAGGGAAGAAGACCCCGGCGGTGCAAATCTTGGGAGTTTCCGAAATGCCGAAATCGGTGGTAGAAATTGAGTTCAACACGCCGCCCGCTGCTGAGCGAGAACTCAGCGAGGCGACGTTTGAAGAAGCAGAAGTAGCAGCAACCCTGTAAGGGATCCGGAGGAAGACAAGTGAATATTGACGTCCAAGTCTTGAAGAACATCGAAGCACAGCAAGGAATTGGGTTCGACGAACTACTCGAGACCATCGCCTCGGCGCTGCTCTTCGCGTACACGGACAACCTGGAGCACCCCCAGGATGAACACCACAAGGCGCGCGTCGACATCGACTCCGAAACCGGTGACGTTGCCGTCATGGTTTCTGAGCTCGACGCTGAGGGCGAAATTATCTCGGAGTACGACGCCACCCCGGTCAACTTTTCTCGAATCGGTGCGAGGGCCGTGCGCGACGCCATCAAGGGCAAGCTATTGGCCGTCGAAGCTGGTCGCGTGTACGAGGAGTACTCCGGCGCTGAAGGTACTGTTGTCTCAGGCATCGTGCAGCGGGACGCGCAAGCGGAAGCACGCGGAATCTCCGTGGTGCAGCTTGGAACCGAAGCCGATCCACAGGATGGCCTGCTCATCCCGGCAGAAAAGATCCCTTCCGAAACGCTCAAGCACGGTGACCGCATTAAGGCGTACGTAGTTGGCGTCAATAAGTCTGACCGTCGTGTGCAGGTAAGCCTGTCGCGCACGCACCCTGAGCTCGTGCGCGGGTTGTTCGCGCTTGAGGTCCCGGAAATTGCAGATGGCACCGTTGAGATCGTGGGCATTGCCCGTGAGGCGGGGCACCGCTCCAAGATCGCTGTACGGGCGACGGTGAAGGGTGTCAACGCGAAAGGCGCTTGCATCGGCCCGCGCGGCTCGCGCGTCTCAAACGTGATGAAGGAGCTCGGCGGGGAAAAGATCGACATCATCGACTGGGCAGAGGATCCGGCTACGTATGTTGGAAACTCACTGGCGCCATCGAAGGTTGTCAAGGTCGAGGTCGTCGACCCAGTGGCGCAAGTAGCGCGCGTTACCGTGCCCGACTACCAGCTGTCACTTGCGATTGGCAAGGAGGGGCAGAACGCACGTCTGGCTGCCCGCCTTACCGGTTGGAAGATCGACATCCACTCCGACGCAGCCGCGGATTAACGACGCCAGATCCTGGCCTCTGTGTCGGGAATTCACACAACGCTTATAAAAACTTGGCAAAGTGGCGTAGGCTGGTCCGTGGCTAATTTTCCCATCGTGGTGTTGGCCACGCGATAGCCGTTCAGCAATGTCGAGTATGTGGAAGAAGGGTGTGGATGACTTCAGCGAGCGAACGCTCAATCCGTCGTCGCACCTGTATAGCCACAGGCCGGAAACTTCCAGATAGGGAATTGCTCCGGGTTGTTGCTGACGGTACTGTTCCAGGTGTTGTTCTTGCAGATCCCACCCGATCATTACCTGGGCGGGGAGCGTGGATAACCCCTACATGGGATGCATTAAAGCTGGCGGAAGAGCGTAGAGCTTTCTCTCGCGCCCTCCGTCTGTCCGCTCCTGCGGACGTAGGTCATGTACACAAGTACCTCGCTGAAAAGGCGAAAGACCCAACAGAAGTAAGGAAGACCGAACACTGATGAGAACGCAACAATGAAGCAGCATCAGCGATGAAAGTCATAATCAACGTCTAGAGGCCGGTCGCCGTTTCCGGTGCCGCCCTCTAGCCCAACTAAGAGGAGACACGTGCCCGGAAAGCTACGCGTACACGAGCTCGCAAAACGACTCGGCGTAACAAGCAAGGAACTACTCGCCACTCTGAAGGAAGAGGGCGAATTCGTAAAGACAGCTTCCTCCACCATTGAGCCTCCCGTCGTCAAGAAGATGACGGCACTGTACGAGCAAAAGAATGGTGGCGGAGAAGAAGCATCCGCGAAGGATAAGGATGCAGCGAAGCCCGCTGGTAAGGCGTCGAAGCCTGCCGCAGCAAAGCCAGCGGCACCGAAGCCAAGTGCTGCAAAACCTGCAGCACCAAAGCCTGGTGCTGCCACACCGGCTGCTCCAAAGCCCGGCGCTGCTAAGCCAGCTGCCCCGAAGCCTGCAGCAGCAAAGCCTGCGGCACCAAAGCCAAGTGCTGCAAAACCTGCAGCACCAAAGCCTGCCGCAGCGAAACCTGCAGCACCAAAGCCGTCGGGTATGCCGCGGCCGATGCCGAAGCCGGGTGGCCGCCCACGGGTAGCCAACAACCCATTTTCTTCCAACACTGGTGGGGCACGACCAGCTCCACGTCCGGGTGGTCGCGGTGCACAGGGTGGCCGTGGTGGTCAGCCTGGTCGCGGTGGCCAAGGTGGCCCACGCCCAGGGCAGAACCAGGGCCAGGGTCGCGGGACTGGCGCGCAGCGTCAAGGTAGCCGTCGTCCGTCCCCAGCAGATATGGCAGCGGCACCATCACCAACGCAAATGCCACGCAAGGCGGCTGGGTCGGACAACCGTGGCGGTCGTGGGCACGGCCGCGGCCGTGGTGGACACGGCCCGGGCGGCCCACAGGGCGGCGGTTTCCGCGGTCGCGGTGGACGTCGTGGCGGAACCGCTGGTGCATTCGGCCGTCCAGGTGGCGCACCAGGGCGTCGTCGTAAGTCGAAGGGTCAGAAGAGGGCCGAGTACGAAGAGATGCACGCACCAAACGTCATCGGTGGCGTACGCCTTCCCGATGGCGGTGGCAAGACTGTGCGTCTGCGTCAGGGCGCGACCTTGGCTGACTTCGCTGACAAGATCGGTACCGAAGCATCGAACCTGGTGCAGGCTCTGTTCAACCTTGGTGAAATGGTAACGGCAACGCAGTCGGTCCCCGAGGAGACGCTGCAGCTACTCGGCGCCGAAATTAACTACGAGGTTAAGATCGTCTCTCCTGAGGACGAGGACCGCGAACTTCTCGAGTCCTTCGACCTCCAGTTCGGTGAGGATGAAGGCACCGAAGAGGACCTTGAACAGCGCCCACCAGTGGTGTCTGTCATGGGTCACGTGGACCACGGTAAGACCCGCTTGCTGGATACAATTCGTCGCGCCAACGTCGGGCGCGGCGAGGCCGGCGGTATTACCCAGGGCATCGGTGCGTACCAGACCACCGTTGAGCTGGAGGGCGTTGAGCGTAAGATCACCTTCCTCGATACCCCAGGTCACGAGGCGTTCACGGCAATGCGTGCCCGCGGTGCGAAGTCGACCGACCTCGCTATCCTCGTTGTCGCTGCTGACGACGGCGTGATGCCACAGACGGTTGAGGCTATCAACCACGCCAAGGCTGCAGACCTGCCTATCGTGGTTGCAGTGAACAAGGTGGATAAGCCGGAGGCTTCGCCGGAGAAGATCCGTGGTCAGCTGACCGAATACGGACTGGTTCCGGAGGAGTACGGCGGTGACACCATGTTCATCGACATCTCCGCGAAGCAGGGCACCGGCATCGATGAACTGCTCGAGGCAGTCTTGCTGACCGCCGACGCAGCTCTCGAGCTGCAGGCGAACCCGGACATGGATGCACAGGGCGTGGCTATCGAGTCGCACCTCGACCGTGGCCGTGGCCCAGTCTCCACCGTTATCGTGCAGCGCGGTACGTTGCGCGTCGGCGACTCCATCGTTGTGGGCGGCAACTTCGGCCGTGTCCGCCGAATGGTCGACGAGTGGGGCAACGACGTTGAAGAGGCTGGCCCGTCCCGCCCGGTACAGGTACAAGGCCTCAATGGCGTTCCTGGTCCAGGCGACAACCTCCTGGTAGTCGAGGACGACCGTGTTGCCCGCCAGATCGCTGCGCAGCGCGACGCCCGTCATCGCGCTGCTATGCAGGCGCGCAACAAGAAGCGCGTCTCTCTGGAGAACCTGGATCAGGCGCTCAAGGAGACCAGCCAGCTCAACCTCATCCTCAAGGGCGACAACGCCGGTTCGGTGGAAGCTCTGGAGGAGGCGCTGCTCAAGATCGAGGTCGACGACGAAGTCGAGGTAAACATCATCGACCGTGGCGTCGGTGCTGTTACCCAGACCAACGTCGTGCTCGCGGCCGCTTCCGACGCTGTCATCGTGGCATTCAATGTCCGTGCTGAGGGCAAGGCTACGGAAGAAGCCAACAACGAGGGCGTCGAGATCCGTTACTACTCGGTGATCTACAAGGCGATCGAGGAAGTCGAGGCAGCCCTGAAGGGCATGCTGAAGCCGATCTACGAAGAGAAGGACCTGGGCAAGGCCGAGATCCGTCAGATCTTCAAGGCATCTTCTGTCGGCCTCATCGCAGGCTGCATGGTTACCGAAGGCAAGGTCAAGCGTGGAGCGAAGATTCGCCTCGTGCGCGACGGCAACGTTGTTACCTCGGACGCGACCATCGACTCGCTGCGACGCGAGAAGGACGACGCAACAGAGGTTGCAAAGGGCTACGAGTGCGGCATGGTGCTGTCCTACCCGGACATCCAGGTCGACGACATCATCGAGGCATACGAGATGGTGGAAGTCCCCCGCGACTAGTCGGTAGAGAGAAAACGGCCCTGCTCTTTCGCAAACGCGAAGTGAGCAGGGCCGTTTCTTTTCTTGAAGTAGTGGGCTGCGTCGTAGCAGGGTAGACTGTTCGGAGGTTTAGTGCCAATGAAGTAAAGGAGACGAAATGTCAGAGAACCCTCGCGCGCAGCGCCTGGCGAAGCAGATCCAAATGATCGTCGCTTCGGCGATAGAGCGTGAAGTGAAAGACCGTCGCCTCGAATTGGTGACTATTACGGACGTCCGGATGACCGGCGACCTACATGATGCGACTGTCTACTACACGGTACGCGGAAAGAATATCGACGACGAGCCGGATTACGATCAGGCTGCAGAGGCGCTGTACCGTCACCGAGGACAGATCCGCAAGATTGTTGGCGACCAGTTGAGTGTCCGCTTTACTCCTACGATTGAGTTCAAGCTTGATACGGTGCCGGAGTCCTCGGCGCGGATGGAAGAGCTGCTGGAGAAAGCTCGTCGTCGCGATGCAGAGCTGGCGCGACTGCGAGAGAGCGCCCAGCCAGCAGGTGAGGAAAACCCGTATAAGACGATTGAAGAGTAGGCACTATGGCGTTGTTATTTCCCCAAGCAGAGGCCGAATTTAACAAAGTTGCTGGCGCCATTAAGAACGCGTCGAATGTTGCGGTGCTGGCCCATATCAAGCCCGATGCTGATGCGATTGGATCGGCGTGCGCTCTTGTTCGAGGATTGCGGCAGATCGGAATTGAAGCCAGTGCTTACATCGGCCAGCCATTCCCGCACGCAAATAACCTGCGCTCTATTCCGGGGGTTGATGAGGTCATCTATGGGGAAGCGTTACCAGCGGATGGGCTGATCGTCACGGTTGATTGTGCCTCGGTAGACCGAACGGGATGCTACCAATCTGAGCTTATGGCGCAGCAAGAGCGGGTGATCGTGCTTGACCATCACCGTTCGAATGACGGGTTCGGAGCGCGGAACCTCATTATCGATTCTGAATCGACGACGACTATCATCCGGGAGCTGTTTACGTACCTCGGCGTCGAGTTAGACGCTGAACTAGCCTATTGCCTGTATTCCGGGCTTGTCACCGACACAGGTAACTTCCGTTGGGGTTCCCCGAGAATGCATACGCTTGCTGGAGAGTTGTTGGAATTCGGGCTCAATCCAAGGAACATATCCCTGCAGCTTTCGGACGAGATGACGGCCGATGACCTACGTTTGATGGGTAGTGCATTAGCAAGCTTGGAATCACGTCAAGTCGATGATCTCACAGTTTCGTTCATGTGTATTGATGAAGCTGCGATGCAAGCGATGAGCCAAACTGCCGTTGAAGCCGTAATTGATTACGCGCGTGTCCTCGTTGGCAGTGACGTCGGGGTTGTACTCAAGCAGTTCCACTCGGAGCGGTGGGGGATTTCCTTGCGCTCGACAAAGGTAGATGTCTCCGTCGTTGCAAGTGCGCTCGGCGGGGGTGGTCACCGCCCAGCTGCGGGGTACTCGGCGCAAGGAACGAAAGAACAGGTACAAGATCGGCTTCTCGCTGCATTGCATGACGCTTACGTTGCGGAGTAAGGCTGCTCCTGTATGACGAATACACATGGTGTGCGGGCGCGTGACATTTTTGCCTTGGCGCTACCGGCCCTCGGCGTGCTTGCGGCGAATCCTCTGTATTTGCTGCTGGATACTGCTGTGGTTGGAAGGCTGGGCACGGTTGAGCTTGCGGCGCTCGCTGCTGGTACTGCGGTGCAATCTACGGTGACCACGCAGCTGACGTTTCTTTCCTACGGCACTACCGCGCGTAGCTCGCGTCTTTACGGCGCAGGTCGGCGTGCTGATGCGGTCGCGGAAGGCGTCCAGGCTTCGTGGGTGGCAATACTCGTGGGCCTCGGATTGGCGTCGATTATTTGGCTGTTCGCCGAACCCATCGCGTTCGCGTTGACTCAGAATGCGGAAACGTCTGCTGACGCGGCGCAGTGGATGCATGTCGCGGCGGTCGCTATTCCGCTGACGCTGCTGATTATGGCAGGTAATGGTTGGATGCGAGGAGTGCAAAACACCAGGCTACCGTTTGTGTTGACGCTGTGCGGTCTTGTACCCGGGGCGGTTCTATTGCCTTTGCTTGTTGACCACTTTGGGCTGGTGGGCTCTGCTGTGGCCAACGTAATAGGAATGGGAATTACCGCTTCACTATTCGTTGGGGCGCTTGTAAAGGAACATCGAGGAGAGGGCGCTGTTTGGCGCCCACAGTGGAATGTCATTGCCCATCAGTTGGTGCTTGGACGTGACTTGATTTTGCGCTCCGCCTCCTTTCAGATTTCGTTGCTCGCCGCTACTGCAGTCGCTGGTCGTTTTGGTGTCTTCGCATTGGCCGCGCACCAGGTGTTGCTGCAGTTGTGGAACTTCCTGAGCCTCGTGCTGGACTCGCTCGCAATTGCAGCTCAGACGCTTACAGGGGCTGCACTTGGGCAGGGAAACGTGGAGCGCGCAAGAGGGACAGGTGCAGCTGTTACGCGCTACGCTACGGTGTTTGCGGTTGTGCTCGCTGCGGTTTTTCTTGTGTTCGATGGGCCAATCCAGTCGATTTTTACGCATGATCCTGGCATGGCAGACGCGCTGGCTGTCCCTTGGCGGTGGTTGGTGGCGATGATCGTTGTGGGGGGTGCGGTGTTTGCGCTCGACGGGGTGCTGCTTGGAGCGAGTGACGCTGTCTTCCTGCGCAACCTTTCGATTGGCGCAATGCTCGGTGGATTTTTGCCTTTGACGTTGTTGTCCATGTGGCTGGGGTGGGGTCTCGCGGGTGTGTGGGCCGGCTATTTTGTCTCAGTCGTGTTGCGTCTGGTGGGAGTGCTGTGGCGGTTCCGTTCGATGAAGTGGGCGCGCACCGGGGTAGAGGAGTGAGTACGTCATGCTAGGTCCGACACTGTGGGCGGTCAGCGACCTGCATGCTGCAGTAAAGGCGAATCAGGCCAAGATCGACCTCATTCAACCGCGGCATGAGGGGGATTGGCTGATTGTCGCGGGTGATGTTGCAGAGAAATTTGAGCTGATAGTCAACGTGATGGGTGTACTTGCTCAACGGTTTGAGAAAGTCATCTGGGCCCCTGGAAACCACGAGCTGTTCTCTAGCGAGCGATCACGCTACAGAGGCCGTGATAAGTACGTTGCGCTAGTCCAGGCAATGCGAGAACTCGGCGTTGTAACGCCTGAGGACCCGTACCCGGTATTCCACGGCATTACGGTGGCGCCACTGTTTACTCTGTACGACTACTCGTTTCGCCCTCAGCATTTAAGTGTCGACGCCGCGCTGAAGAAAGCTCGCGACAACAACATTCTGATGACGGACGAGTTTGCTATCCGCCCATTTGTAGATACTCGTGCGTGGTGCTGGGAGCGCTTGGCGTACACAACGAAGCGCCTTTCTCGCGTGCACGGTAAGACGATCTTGGTCAACCACTGGCCACTGGTAAAGGAGCCAACGCACCGCCTGTTCTACGGGGACATTGCCATGTGGTGCGGGACCCGGCACACGCGCAGTTGGCCTAAGCGGTTCCAGGCACAGGCCGTAGTCTACGGACACCTTCATATCCCGGGGACCGTACATGTAGACGGCATTCCGCATATTGAAGTGTCGTTGGGGTACCCCAGGGAGTGGCAGCGCTGGCCAGAGGAACATCGTTGGCCGTACCCAGTCTGGGAGGTGAACCGCTAGTGCGCGATCTGTCATTATTCCCTCCCTCTGCGCGGTTCGTCTCTCTTCGAACTGATGACGGCCATAATCTCCGCAATTACGATAATCTCGACGAGCAGGAGAAAGGCGTTGTCCGCGGAGCGGTCGATATCCGGAAAGGGGAGTTCGGCGATGCCCGTTGGTGTGCGCACCGCGCCCTCGACGAACTAGGGGTCGAAGGTCCTCACCGCATCATGCGGGGCGAAGCTGGGATGCCGTTGTGGCCCGACGGCGTGTGCGGCTCCTTGACGCATACGGATGGTTTTCGTGCGGCGGTCGTTGCGCCACTCAACAAGGTGCGCTCTATCGGTATTGATGCTGAGCTGGCGGAGCCGCTTCCGGAAGGCGTATTGCCCCAAATCGCGTGCCCAACCGAGCTTGAGATGTTGGACGCACTTCGGGCAGAGGGCTGCTTCTGGGCTGATCGGCTGCTGTTCTGCGCGAAAGAGGCCACATATAAATGTTGGTTCCCGTTGGCGCGAAAGATGTTGGAATTCGATCAGGCGGAAATCTATATCCGGCCGAACGGAACATTTGTTTCGTACATTCTCGAGCGGCCGACGCCCGCTCCGTTCTTTGAGGGGCGCTGGGTGCACCGGGCTGGCTACGTCATCACTTCTGCGTTTCTGTTGTAGCGACAAACGCGAAAAACGGCGTTAGCGCTGACTACAGCGTGGATGGGCGCGCGACAAACACCGTGGCAAGACGCTTCTTGGATTCTTTCACAAGGGCGACGACGCGGCCGTCGTCACGTTGTGCAGCGTGTACACCCGAAAGTCCGCGAGGTTCGAGCCATTTGCCCATAGCGAGGGCGTCGTATTCATCGTTGGTGACGGGCAGTACCGGCCAACAGGTAGCGCAGGCTTCGTCGAGGGTGAGGCTGAAGCGCGGGTGAGCCTGGATGTCTTCCAGCTCCAATGCGTGCTCGAGGTTAAAGGGCCCGACTGTGGTTCGGCGAAGCGCAGTCAGGTGCCCGCCGGTGTGTAGGGTCTCACCTAGATCGCGTGCGAGCGCGCGAATGTACGTCCCCGAGGAGCAGTGCACACGGACATCGACGTCAATCCAGGTATCGACGCGAGCGATGCCCAAAATGCTGTACTCGTGAATTGTTACTGGTCGGGCTGGGATCTCGACATCGTGTCCTTCGCGGACGAGCTGATGTGCGCGCTTGCCGTCGATTTTGATTGCGGACACGCTTGAGGGACGCTGCATGATATCGCCGCGGAAGCTGTCGATGGCGTCGATAATGTCGGCGTCAGTGACTGCATCGGTGGGGGAGGTGCTGACGACCTCGCCCTCGGCGTCATCCGTCGTGGTGGCGGCACCGAGCCGAATGGTTGCCTCGTACGTCTTGGTTTCCGCGACGAGGTGGGCGAGGAGCTTTGTGCCACGCTCGATACCGACAACCAGTACTCCAGTCGCCATCGGATCCAAGGTGCCGGCATGACCAACTTTGCGGGTCCCGAAAGCACGGCGAAGGCGTGCGACCACGTCGTGGCTTGTGAGACCTTGTGGCTTATCGATGACAACAATTCCAGATGTAGCGAGGGGATCACTCATAGCTCTTTAGTATGCCGTACGCTATTGCACGTGGATATTTTGCACGGTCTTAATGCTGTACCGGAATCGTTCGGTGCCCTTGACGGCACCGTGCTGACGATAGGGGTCTTTGACGGGGTCCACCGCGGTCACCAGATGCTGATCAAAGCAGCTGTTGATGAGGCGAAGCGTCTCCAGGTGCCATGCGTGGTGATGACATTTGAGCCGCACCCGGTAGCAGTATTTCGTCCGGAAGCCGCGCCCACGGCGCTGATGCCACTCGAGGAGCGGGCGCGGCTGATCGCTGAGCTTGGCGTGGACGCGCTGATCGTTATCGATTTCCGCAAAGAGCTTGCGGGGGAGAGTGCACAAGACTATTTCGACAAAGTAGTGATGGGCACCTTGCATGCTCGTCACGTCTTTGTGGGCGAGAATTTCACGTTCGGACGAGATGCTTCCGGCACGTCGCAGACGATGGTGCAGCTCGGTGAGCAGAATGGTGTTGATGTGACAGTAGTCCGCCTGCTGAAAGAGGGCGCGACAAGAATTTGTTCAACGGCGATTCGGGACGAGCTTGCACAAGGCAACATCAGCGTGGCTAAGGACTACATGGGCAGGCCGTTCTCCGTCGTGGGTCCGATCAAGCGGGGTGCTGGGCGAGGAGGTCGCGAGCTCGGTTACCCGACCGCGAATCAGTATGTTGCTGACGTTTCTGCCCTCCCGAAAGATGGGGTGTACGCGGGGTGGCTCACAATTATCGACGATGCCCCCATCGGCGGGAACATGGTTCCGGGAAAGCGCTACCCGGCTGCGATTTCAGTCGGCACTAATCCGACGTTCGGTGACAAGCGGCGCAGTGTCGAGTCCTACGTGCTTGATAGAGATGCTGACCTCTACGATCGGATGGCCCGCGTCGAATTTGTGGCGAAGGTTCGCGACATGGTCAAGTTCGATTCCGTTGACGAGCTTCTGGAGCACATGGCTCGGGACGTTTCCCGGACCCGCGAACTCTTAAGCGAGCCTGTTGCTGATTCCGTAGAATAAAGCCGTTGCTGATCTGTGTTGCTTGAAAGGTTTTTGCTGTGACCATCAAGATGATTCTCGACGTAGACACCGGTATCGACGACGCGTTGGCGTTGGCATACGCTATGGCTTCACCTGAAGTGGAACTTGTCGGCGTGACATCGACATATGGAAACGTCACGGTGGCTGATAGCGTTCGCAACAGTCTCGCGATTCTCGAGTTATTCGGGCGCACCGATATTCCCGTGTTCGCTGGCCCGACGCATGCTCGTGCCAAGGATAGCTTTGAAGTGCTGGAGATTTCGCAGTTCATTCACGGCGTAAACGGTATAGGGGAGGCGCAACTTCCGGATGCCCATCGCGCTGTCGAGGAAGCCTCCGCGGTGGACTTCATGGTCGACGCGTTCCACCGCTACGGCGACGAGTTAGTGATTGTTCCTGTCGGACCTCTGACGACGGTCGCAGCTGCCATGGAAGCCGATAAAGACTTTGCAGACAGTGCCAGGATTGTGATGATGGGCGGTGCGTTGACCGTGCCGGGAAACGTCAATACGTGCACTGAGGCGAACATCAATCAGGACCCCGAAGCTGCTGACTTTGTGATGCGCAGGGCACAGAACCTCACCATGATCGGGCTCGATGTCACTTTGCAGACGTTGTTGACGTCGAAGGAAACCGCGGTGTGGAAGGAGTTGGGCACGTCTCAAGGCAACTTCTTGGCAGAGGCGACTGACTTTTACATCAAGGCATATGAAACAACTTCGCCGCATCTTGGTGGGTGCGGGCTGCATGACCCGTTGGCGGTAGCAGTTGCGATAGATCCCAGCCTGGTTGACTGCATTGGTATAAACCTGCGCACGGACCTCGAAGAGCCAACTCGTGGACGAACGATCGGGGACCCGGAGCGCTTGAATGACCCGAAGAAGACGAGTCAGGTTGCAGTTGGCGTCGACGTTGATCGATTCCTCGATGAGTTCATGACACGTTTGACCAACCTGGCGCGCAGCAGCTAAAGTAGTCCAGGCTTTGTGCGTATTGAGACTGTGGTTCGCAGCAGTTGCAGCACAAAGTGGTCAAAGTATATGCGGACTGAAACAAATGAGGAGTTTTTCATGGCGCTGAACGCTGAGAAAAAGGCAGAGATTCTGAAGACCTACGGTGTGCACGAGACTGACACCGGTTCCCCGGAGGCACAGGTTGCGCTGCTCACCGAGCGCATCAACAACCTGACTGAGCACCTGAAGTTCCACCAGCACGACCACCACTCCCGTCGTGGCCTGCTGCTGCTGGTTGGTCGCCGTCGTGGTCTGCTGAAGTACCTGCGCGAGAACAACGTCGAGCGCTACCGTGACCTGATTGCTCGTCTCGGCCTGCGTCGTTAAGACGATCACGTCATAAGGCTTCAAACCCCCGCTCTGGCTTTTCAGGGCGGGGGTTTAGCTGTGTCTGAAGCGTGGTGAAATCCCTGGCAGGGTGGTAGAGTGTGCTTCGTTCTAAATGACACAAAAACGGCGACATCGATGATCGCCCGGAGATCCAAGGAGAGGGATCAATTGAGCAGTTTTAAGCCGAGAAATTCGTACGAAATCCACGTTGATGAAGAGTATGGGGTTACCGAAGCAGTAGCGTCGCTCGACAACGGTGATTTCGGTTCTCGCACCATTCGTTTTGAGACGGGCCAGTTGGCTCGCCAGGCAGATGGGTCGGTGACGACCTACCTGGACGATGACACCATGATGCTTGCGACGACGACGGCGTCGAATAACCCCCGCGAAGGCTTTGATTTCTTCCCTCTGACCGTTGATGTCGAGGAGCGGATGTATGCCGCGGGCCGTATCCCGGGCTCGTTCTTCCGCCGCGAAGGCCGCCCATCCACCGAGGCGATCCTTGCTTGCCGTCTCATCGACCGCCCACTGCGCCCAACCTTCGTGAAGGGGCTGCGCAACGAGGTTCAGGTCGTGATTACCGTCCTGTCGATCGCCCCGGAAGAGTACTACGACGTTGTCGCTATCAACGGAGCTTCCGCGGCAACGCAGCTTTCTGGCCTGCCGGTTTCGGGCCCTGTTGGTGGTGTGCGTATGGCATTGATCGCTGACGATAAACACCCAGAAGGCCAGTGGGTTGCATTCCCGAATCATGAGCAGCACCAGCGTGCCATCTTCGAGATGGTTGTTGCGGGCCGCATTGTTGAGCGCAAGCGTGGCCGTAAGACGGAAGTGGATGTTGCAATCATGATGGTTGAGGCAGGAGCTGGCGCGAACGTCGTCAAGCTGATCGCTGACGGCGCACCTGCACCTACCGAGGAAACCGTCGCAGACGGTCTGGAGGCTGCGAAACCGTACATCAAGACGCTGTGTGAGGCGCAGCGCGATCTTGCAGCTCAGTTCGACAAGGAGCGCAAGGAGTTCCCGCTATTCCCGGCATACACCGATGAGGTGTTTGAAGCAGTGGAGAAGAAGGCATCGAAGAAGCTCGCTTCCTTCCTGACCATCGCTGGCAAGCAGGAGCGCGAAGAGAAGATCAACGCGTACATCGAGGACATCGAAGAAGATGTGCTTGACCGCCTCGACGTCGACGAAGATGACGACGATGTTGCTGCTGTGGTGAAGGAGATTCGCGCGGCGTACAACGCACTGCAGAAGGAGATTGTTCGAGGCAAGATCCTGAAGGATGGCTACCGTATCGACGGCCGCAGCGTGACCGCGATCCGTGACCTTGGTGTTGAAGTCGAACTCGTCCCGCGTGCGCATGGTTCGGCACTGTTCGAGCGCGGCGAGACCCAGATCCTTGGTGTGACGACGCTTGACATGTTGAAGATGGAACAGCCAATCGATTCGCTGAGCCCTGAGACTTCGAAGCGTTACATTCACCACTACAACTTCCCACCGTATTCGACCGGTGAAACAGGTCGCGTTGGCTCCCCGAAGCGCCGCGAAATCGGTCACGGTGCTCTTGCAGAGCGCGCGCTGTTGCCAGTGATACCTTCGCGCGAAGACTTCCCGTACACGATTCGCCAGGTTTCTGAGGCGCTGAGCTCTAACGGTTCGACGTCGATGGGCTCCGTGTGCGCATCGACGCTGTCTCTGTACAACGCTGGTGTGCCACTGGCTGCTCCGGTCGCGGGTATTGCGATGGGCCTTGTGTCGGGTGACGTCGATGGTGAGACGAAGTACGTCGCTCTGACGGACATTCTGGGCGCGGAAGATGCGTTCGGCGATATGGACTTCAAGGTGGCAGGCACCCGCGAGTTCATCACCGCCCTGCAGCTTGATACCAAGCTGGACGGCATTCCATCTGATGTGCTCGCTTCGGCTCTGAAGCAGGCGCATGATGCTCGAGAGACCATCCTGGATACGATGGCAGAGGTCATCGATTCGCCGGATGACATGAGCTCGTTGGCACCGAAAATCACCACGGTGAAGGTTCCTGTTTCCAAGATTGGTGAGGTCATTGGCCCGAAGGGCAAGATGATCAACTCGATTACCGAGGAAACCGGCGCGGACATCTCGATTGAAGAGGACGGGACCGTGTACGTCTCGGCAACCAGTGGCGAAGCGGCAGACGCCGCGATCGATAAGATCAACGCAATTGCTAACCCACAGTTGCCGAAGGTAGGCGAGCACTACCTGGGTACCGTGGTCAAAACCGTTGCATTCGGCGCGTTCGTTTCGATCGTCCCGGGAACCGACGGCCTGATTCATATCTCGAACTTGGGTGGCAACAAGCGCATCGAGAAGGTCGAGGACGTTGTCAACGTCGGTGACAAGATCGAGGTCGAGATTCGTGATATTGATAATCGCGGCAAGATCTCCCTTGTTCCTGTTGAGCAGGACAAGTAGTCTCACCGCTTAAAGAAGTGGCCAGGGCATTTACGCCCTGGCCACTACGCGTTTGCCGAGCTAACGGTGGACGTCAATAACTAGCCGTGTTGGACTTTCCAACACCGTGGCCTCAAACGAACGCTGCCGGTCGAGTCCGATGAAGAACTGCGACTGGTTCTCAAACGTGCCGCCGTTGGTGATCCCAGCGACGTTGCCGGTTGCCAGCTGATATGGGCCAGCGGAGATAAGGTCAGGGTTGCTCGGGAGTCGATCCATCGGTGTGCCGTCGATGAGCACCTCCAAGATATTGTTACCGGTGACCGCGAGCTCGTGGCCGGAGGCCTGCTGGAGTGCCTTATCGGTGTACTGAATTCGGTATCCAGGTAGGCCATTGCCTGAGAACTCGAAGACGACGCGGTCATAAGTCTCATGGCTACCGACTCGAACATCCTGGAGCGTTAGCTCAGGGGCACCTTCGGGCGGAGCGAAAGCGTTGAGAGCGACTGGGGCTGCGGGAGATGCGGCAGCCGACACCGTTGACTCCGTAGCAGATGCGTCTTGCGTAGTGGTAGCTGTAGCGCTTTCAGTGGACGCGGTTGCTGTGGACGGCTCTGTCACTTCGGAGCCCGTGCCGCACGCGGTGAGCAGTGCAGCCACGGTGAGGACACCGGGGAGGATCAAGCTTCTCTTCATGCTTTTCGAGTGTACCGAACCACACCTGCCTCACGGCGCGCTACAGTGACAGCAGTAGATCGAATGTAACTCGTATGTAGAGAATTGAGGAATGAAAATGTCAATCAAAGTCGGTGTATTAGGGGCGCATGGGCGCGTTGGTACCGCAGTTGTAGCGGGCGTGCGCGCTGCTGATGATCTTGAACTTGTCGCCGAAATTGATAAAGACGACAGCTTAGACAAACTTCTGGACGCTGGCGCCGAAGTTATCGTTGACTTCACCACTCCTGACTCCGTTATGGGCAACCTCGAATTCTGCATCAAGCACGGTATCTACTGTGTTGTCGGTACAACAGGCTTTGACGACGATCGCTACGACCAAGTACGCAGCTGGTGTGCTGCTTCGCAGGGCACTGGCGTTCTCATTGCGCCTAACTTCGCCATCTCAGCTGTATTGACGATGTCCTTTGCTCGCCAGGCGGCCAAGTTCTTCGAGTCAGCCGAGGTAGTTGAGTACCACCATCCGAACAAGCTGGATGCACCGTCCGGCACTGCGGTAAAGACAGCGCAAGGGATTGCAGAGGCCCGAAAGGCCGCCGGAATGCAACCTTGTCCGGATGCCACTGTGCAGGAACTCGATGGAGCGCGCGGCACAGATATCGATGGTGTCCGAGTCCACGCTGTGCGTATGACCGGAATGGTTGCGCATGAGGAAGTTATCTTCGGCACCGTCGATCAGTCGTTGACTATCCGCCAAGATTCCTATGGGCGTGATTCGTTCGTACCGGGTGTATTGCTCGGCGTACGAAACGTCATGGATCATCCAGGCCTCACGATTGGCCTTGACAAGTTCCTCGGGCTGTAACAGATGCAGCCGCAGCGCCAACTCAGCATCCAGCTCGTGGCAGCATCAACGTTCGAACCGCCAGCCGGATTGGGCTGGTGGCCTTCATCTGGTGCAGCGACGGCGGATGCTGTCGTCGAATTTGCAGGCAGGGCAAGCTATGACTCCTTCGGCGACAATGAGTCTCACACTTCGAGCACGGACGCCTTCCTGCATCACATCATTGATGCCGGCAACCTCTCGCTGCTCGAGCATGCAAGCGTGACGCTGTATATTCAGGGAATCTCAATGGCCACCAGCCATGAGATATTGCGACACCGAGACTTTTCAGTCAGCGAGCTTTCACAGTACTCCTTACCTGAAGAGCAAAGAGGAGTCGTGGTTCCTAGCGTTGTGCAGCGGGACGAGCAACTTCAACGGTTTTTCGAGCACGCGATTGAAGACGCTGCGTTTGTGCACGACGAATTGCATAACGCGGTGGAAGCAAGTCTGACGGATGAGAAGAATGTGTTACTGCGCAAGCAACAGGTACGCGAGGCAGCTATGGCACTTGCTCCGGCTGCGAGAGAAACCCGACTTGTTGTCAGCGGCAACCTCCGGACTTGGCGGAATTTTGTTGCGACCAGGGCAGCTGAGCACAGTGGGGAGGAACTACGAGCAGTCGCCGTGAGGTGTCTGGAACTTTTGAGTGAGTGCGCACCCGTCTTGTTCGAGGACTTCGTTGTCACAACGCTGCCGGACGGGACTAAGAAGGCAACAACCCAGTACAAAACGTAGCGGTGGAGTTACATTCAGCCAGCAAAAAGGGTACGCTCTTTTGGCATGGGCACTTCTATGAAAGCTAGTATCGGTGCTGACGTTTTCGGCACAGTCTGCGTCGCAATGGTCACGCCGTTCGATAAGCATGGCGAGCTAGACGTTAAGGCAGGACGAGCATTAGCTGCCCACCTTGTCGGCAATGGCATTGATGCCCTCGTGCTTGCGGGCACGACGGGCGAATCGCCAACGACAACCAGTGAAGAGAAAGTCGCGTTACTGAAAGCGGTGCGTGAAGAAGTTGGCGATAGCGCCAAACTTATCGCCGGAGTAGGCACGAACGATACCCGAAAGTCCGTCGCATTGGCGAAGGAAGCTGCTGAGGCAGGGGCTGATGGCCTCTTGGTTGTCACGCCGTATTACTCGAAGCCGTCTCAAGACGGCGTGTTTGCGCACTTCCGGGAGATCGCGTCTGCAACTTCGTTGCCGATCTGCCTCTACGACATTCCAGGACGCTCTGCGATTCCGATTGCTTCGGACACCATTGCGAAGTTGGCGGAATTGCCAACCGTAGTTGCGATGAAGGACGCGAAAGGCGACTTCTTCCAGGCAGCACCGTTGATCCAATCAACAGGTCTGGCATGGTATTCGGGGGACGACCCTCTGAACCTGCCGTGGCTGGCCATGGGGGCAACCGGTGTGATCTCGGTTGTAGGCCACGCAGCACCGCAAGCATTGCGCGAGCTCATCACAAGCTTCGAGGAAGGCGACCTCGTCCGTGCGCGGGAAATTAACGCCAACGTCATCGATGTTCTCGCACATCAACAGGCGATTCTCGGTGGCACAACATTTGCAAAGGCTGCCCTGCGTCTGCAGGGCATTGAAGTAGGCGAACCACGCCTGCCAGTGGTCGGAGCGACCTCTGAGCAGGTAGAGGTTCTCAGAGAAGATTTGAAGAAGGCTGGAGTCCTTTAAGTATGAACGAACCCCGTACACGCTCACGCAAAGTGACGCGTAAAGCAGGGCCACCTGAGGCCACTGAACAGAAGCCGGTGTTTCAGGCACCGAAGCAGGCCGCAGGAACTGCAAGTAATGAAGATGACAAGGGCTCTGAGAAGTCACAGCGGGATAACAAGTCCCGGAACTCGAACGGAAATGGCGGTAACGGCAGGAATCGCCGCCGCGGCCGTGGACGCGGTAACAACGGCGGTGGCCGCCGTAACCCGGTGAAGTCGATGCAGGGCGCAGACTTGACGAAGCGCCTCCCGGCTCCTCCGAAGGCACCGAAGGGAACCCTGCGTATTTACGCCTTGGGTGGTATTTCCGAAATCGGTCGTAATATGACGGTGTTTGAATACAACGGACGCCTGCTCATCGTTGACTGTGGTGTGCTGTTCCCGAACTCCGGTGAACCAGGCGTTGATCTTGTGCTGCCTGACTTTGGTCCGATTGAAAAGAAGTTGGACAAGGTCGAGGCCCTGGTTGTCACTCATGGACATGAAGACCACATTGGCGCAATCCCGTGGCTGTTGAAGCTGCGCCCGGATATCCCGATTTACTCGTCGCGTTTCACCAATGCGCTGATTGCTGCGAAGACGAAGGAGCACCGTCAGCGTCCGAAGTTGCATGAGGTGAACAAGGATTCTTCCGTCAACTTGGGCCCATTCCACGTGCGTTTCTGGCACGTGAATCACTCCATTCCGCAGTGTCTCGGCCTGTCTATTAAGACCGGCGCGGGTCATGTTGTGATGACTGGTGATGTCAAGGTGGACCAGACTCCGTACGACGGAATGCCGACGGACCTGCCGGCGCTGTCGCGTTACGGTGACGAAGGCGTCGATCTGTTTATGTGTGACTCCACGAACGCTACGGTGCCGGGTATTTCTGCATCCGAGGCCGGTATCGAGGAGACACTGACGCGTTTGGTGAGCCAGGCGAAGCAGCGCGTTGTGATTGCTTCGTTTGCTTCCAACGTTGCTCGCGTCCAAATGGCAGTCAACGCGGCTGTAGCGAATGGTCGCAAGGTTGCCTTCAACGGCCGCTCCATGTTGAGAAATATGGAAATCGCCGAGAAGATGAGCCTGCTGAAGGCTCCGAAGAACACGATTATCCCTATCGAAGAAGCTGCCAAGATGGCGCCGCATAAGGTTGTGCTGATCACAACGGGTACGCAGGGCGAGCCGATGGCTGCGCTTTCGCGTATGTCGCGCCGTGAACACCGCCAGATCACCATCCGCGACGGTGACATGATCATCCTGTCGTCTTCCCTGATCCCAGGTAATGAGGAAGCTGTGTTCGCGGCGATCAACAACCTCGCACAAATCGGTGCGACTGTGGTGACGAACTCCGAAGCTCATGTCCACGCTTCTGGCCACGGCTACGCCGGTGAGCTTCTCTTCCTGTACAACGCAGCACGCCCGACTTGCGCTATGCCTGTGCACGGTGAGTGGCGCCACATGCGCGCGAACAAGGAGCTCGCTATTGCGACCGGTGTGAAGCCGGAGAATACCGCACTTGCTCAAAATGGTGTTGTGGTTGACATGACGAAGGGCAAGATCAAGGTTGTTGGCCAGTACCAGGTCGGACAGCTTTATGTTGATGGCGCGACGATGGGCGACGTAGACCCGGACGTGCTGGCAGACCGCAGCTCGCTTGCCTCAGGTGGCGTTGTCTCGATTACCTGCGTGATCGACGACCGCACGAGTAGCCTCATTGAGGTACCGCGCGTCTCCACCACTGGTTTCTCTGAAGACGACCGTGACTTCAATAAGAAGGTCGTCGAGCGTGTCCAGGAAGTTATGGGTGATTTGGCTGCAGAAGGGGAGAATGACCCGTACCGCATGGTGCAGCAGCTTCGTCGTCAGCTCTCGCGAACGATTGAGCAGAAGTACAAGCGTGAGCCAGTCATTCTTCCAACCGTGGTTCCAACCGCGGCGGATATTGGACCGGCAGAAGACGCTGATGTTCAAGCAACACGAGAGTCGCTTTAATACCTGACACTTTTGTGAGCAGAACTATGGGCCCTGGCACTATGCTAGGGCCCATGTCATTTGCAAAGACTGAACGAAATCAACTCGCTGAACTGTTACTCGAAGTCGGGCCTGAAGCACCGACGCTGTGCGAGGGCTGGAACACTCGCGATTTGGCGACGCACCTCTATATCCGTGAACGAAGGCCATTAGCTGCCATCGGAATATTCGTAAAGCGAGCGAGGAAGTTTTTGGAGGCGGAGGAAGCCCGACTTGCATCATGGTCGTACGAGGATCTTGTGCGTCTCTGGGCCATCGGTCCGCCTTCGCTTTTCAAGCCGAGTGACGACACGTTAAATACAGCCGAGCACTTTATTCACCACGAAGACGTTCGTCGAGGTAGAGGTAAGGTCGAGCCTCGGCAGTTTAGTGCCGTCACCAACAAAGAACTTTTGAAGCTTGCGAAGCGGTTTGGTTCAGTCACGCTGAAAGGTGTTGCGGTACCTGTGATTTTGACGCCCCCGGACTTGCCTCCTGCGGTCATTGGCGAAGGCGTCGGCGTTTCAAAGCAGGGCGATAACGTCGTCCGCGTATATGGCGAACCCGGGGAACTATTGTTGTGGGCCGCCGGTCGCAGCGCGGTCGAAGTGGATGTAACCGGTGCGGTTGAAGCTCTTGCTGGAGTAGATATCAAGTTGTAGTACTTGATTCATTCGCCTGTAACAATATCTGTGGTTTTAGAGTGGCGGATGGTAATAATGGTGCGCAAGGTACTAATGTGTAGCACATGTCTGCCAGGAAACCAGCGCCACGAAATACGCGAGCTTCGACAGGCCCGCGGGACCGTGCACGTTCAACGACGAGCCGTTACGGTGCCCCAGCGTCGATGACGCATCCACCGACCTCGTCCATGGTCGCGGCAGAGACTGCCGATGAACGGGTCGGGTCCGCGACGAGAGTCGTCGGAAGCTCAATTGGCAGTGCAGTTCGCGGAGCTGGTTCGTTGCTTACCAAACTTCGACCACGCCGTAAGGAGAGTTTTGACAGCGTGCCCGACGCAAACGGATACGATGACGAGGACGACAACTTCGATTTTCTTGACGACGGCCCCTCTGCTGAGGCGCCGCAACGTGAAGAGCACTCACGAAAGTCCAGTCGCTCGTTGGGCATCTCGCGTGGCAACGTTGACGCGTACGGTTTAGTGCTCATTGGCCTTGCCGCGATCCTGGGCGCCTCCGTGTGGATGGATATCGCTGGCCCGATAGGCAACGTCATTGCGCAGGGTGTTCACTGGGCAATTGGTGCTGGTGCGCTCCTGCTTCCTGTGATTTTGGTCTGCATCGCTATCGCTCTCATGCTGAACGTGAAGGCAGAACCGGCAGTACGTGCCAGGGTGGCGTCGGGCCTGTTGATTATTGGTATTGCGATGCTTGGCATGATTCATGTCTTCGCTGGCAACCCTGCCGATTGGGAATCTCGCAAGATCGCCGGTGGGGTAGTGGGCACGTTCACCGGTGGCTTGCTCGCCGCTGGATTCTCCTCATATGTGGCAGTTCCGCTGCTGGGACTTGTCATTGTTTATGGTGCGCTTCGTACAACCGGTATTACTGTGCGTGAGGCGTATGATTTTTTCACTGCGTGGCTTAGCTCGGTATTCCAGCGGCCCGAGACTGACGATGAGTCGGATCCTTACAGTGATGTAGGCCGGGACATTGACGCTATCGCAGAGGGGTGCCCGCGCACGTCGGCAAAGCGCTCGCGGGTTGAGCCTGAATCGAGGAGCCCACGTACCGGTCTTTCTCCACGTACAGCGGCAAAGAAACCAAGGGTTTCTGGGTTTTCGTCTTTCTCGGAGAAGTTGCGAAAGGCCTCCACGCCACTGGATAACTACCCGGCGAAGCCAGCGTCAGCGCCTCAAACATCGGGTGATGAGACAGAGGTTATCGATTTCGGTGAAGACTTCGACACGCAGGAAGGCAGCGACGCCACTGCGGTCATTGAACGTCCTGCGACGAAGGCGGCGTCGAAACGTCAGCCTGCGCAACCCGAGGAGACGAAGATTCTGCCTCGACCTACGCTCGAGGAGGCTCAAAGGGATGCCGTCGATCAGTCGCGAGACGCAGTTCGCCAGGCGGTCGTAGCGCGTTCAGGGAAGGACCCAAGCACAACTCCACCTGAGGCGCCGAAGGATGGCCACGCGAAGAAGATCGACAGGAATTCCACCTACGTCGTTCCAACAACCGATTTGCTGCTCGCTGGCCAAGCGCCGAAGACACGCACCGAAGCTAACGATCGCATGATCGAAGCCATCACAGAGGTCTTCGAGGAGTTCAAGGTCAATGCTATGGTGACGGGCTTCTCCCGTGGTCCGACCGTGACCCGCTACGAAGTAGAGCTTGGGCCCGGCGTCAAGGTGTCGAAGATTACCAACTTGCAGTCCAATCTTGCCTATGCAGTCGCGACCGATAACGTTCGTTTGTTGACGCCAATTCCCGGCAAATCTGCCGTCGGCATTGAGGTGCCGAATCAGGACCGTGAGATGGTTCGTCTGCGCGATGTCCTCGAAGCGCCGAATGTTGCTGCGGACGATGACCCTATGCTCATCGGCTTAGGCAAGGACATCGAGGGCGACTTTATTGCATCTTCGGTGCAGAAGATGCCGCACTTGCTTGTTGCGGGTTCTACGGGCTCCGGTAAGTCGGCGTTCGTGAACTCGATGTTGGTTTCCTTGCTGACGCGCGCAACACCTGAAGAAGTACGCCTGATCCTCATCGACCCAAAGATGGTGGAGCTCACTCCGTACGAGGGGATTCCACATCTGATCACGCCAATTATCACGCAGCCGAAGAAGGCATCAGCGGCACTGCAGTGGCTGGTGGAGGAGATGGAGCAGCGGTACATGGACATGAAGACCGCTCGTGTCCGCCACATCAAGGACTTCAACAAGAAGGTGAAGAGCGGTGAAATCACTGCTCCTGCAGGCTCTCAGCGCGAGATGCGACCCTACCCGTTCATCGTCTGTGTCGTCGACGAGCTTGCCGACCTCATGATGACCGCGCCGAAGGAGATCGAGGACTCGATCGTCCGCATTACGCAGAAGGCCCGCGCAGCAGGTATCCACCTTGTCTTGGCTACGCAGCGACCTTCGGTGGACGTCGTCACGGGCTTGATCAAGACGAACGTGCCGTCCAGGCTCGCGTTTGCAACATCCTCGCTTACTGACTCACGCGTCATCCTCGACCAGGGTGGCGCGGAGAAGCTCATTGGCATGGGCGACGGTCTCTTCATCCCGCAGGGCGCCGGCAAGCCGCAACGCATGCAAGGTGCGTTTGTGTCTGACGCTGAAATCCAAGCCGTCGTGGACGCTGCCAAGAGCCAGGACGAACCACAGTACGTCGAGGGCGTTACGGAAGAGAAGGAGTCCGAGAAGAAAGTTATCGACGACGACATCGGCAAGGACCTGGACGACCTGCTGGAAGCCGTTGAACTCGTTGTTACGGCGCAGCTCGGATCGACCTCCATGCTGCAGCGCAAGCTGCGTATCGGTTTTGCAAAGGCCGGCCGACTGATGGATTTGATGGAGTCCCGTGGCATCGTTGGGCCATCGGAAGGCTCCAAGGCTCGTGAAGTGCTGGTGAAGCCAGAGGAGCTCGAGACCATTCTTTGGATGCTCAAGGGTGCGGATCCCGCGGACGCACCGAAGGACGTCGACGCACAACTTGGTGATGACGCCACTGCAGATGAAGATGACGTTAAGACGGTCGAAGCAACCTACAATCCCACCGGTGGAGCCGTATAACTGGTAGCGACTCCTCTTGATGGTGTAGCCTGGCATTCGCATTGGAGGGGAGTACCCCGCAAGTGCCTCGAATCGTCAACACGGAACATACGTATCCCGGTTGAGGCAGCCGCGTAGCTACGTGGTGGGGGAGACCTCCGGTCTTTCTTTGTCCTATGCAACGACCGGAGGTAACCACGTTGAGTGTCCCCCTATGGATATGGCTGCTCACTGCAGCAATCATTCTGGGCTTTTTCGCCTTTGACTTTCTTACTCACGTTCGCCAGGCCCACGAGCCAACTATCAAAGAATCGGGCTTTTGGACGCTGTTCTACATGACGATGGCAGCGATCTGTGGCGGTGTGATCTGGTGGGAGTGGGACGGCGAGCACGGCGTCCAGTTCTTCACCGGCTACATTACTGAGCTGGCGCTGTCCGTGGACAACTTGTTCGTCTTCGCACTGATCATGGGCGCGTTCAAGATTCCAAGGAAGTATCAGCAAAAGGTGCTGCTCCTGGGCATTGTTATCGCGTTGGTATGCCGCTTGCTGTTTATTCTGCTCGGCGCAGCACTTATCGAGGCGTGGAGCGACGTCTTCTACATCTTCGCAGCGTTCTTGATCTACACGGCTGTCAAGCTCGTCTACGACGAAGCGACTGATGCACCTGAAACAGATCCGAACGATATGGCTGTCGTGAAGGCACTCCGTAAAGTCGTCCCAGTCACGAGCTCCTACCACGGTGACAAGCTGTGGTCGAAGACGAAGGAGGGCAAGTCCGCAGCGACCCCGCTGTTCGTCGCACTGCTCTCCATCGGGTTTATCGACGTAATGTTTGCGTTTGATTCGATCCCAGCAATCTACGGGATTACCTCTGAGGCGTACATCGTGTTTACCGCGAATGCGTTCGCACTCATGGGCCTTCGCCAGATGTTCTTCCTGCTTTCTGGCTTGTTGGACCGTGTGGTGTATCTGTCGTACGGGTTGGGCGTGATTCTTGGCTTTATCGGCATCAAACTGTTGCTTCACGCGCTACACGAGAACAACCTGCCGTTTGTCAATGGCGGTGAGAATGTGAGCGTACCGGAGGTCGGCACCGTTGCATCGCTCGGCTTCATTGTGGCAGTACTGGTGATTACCGTGCTGTGCTCCATGGTGAAGGACCGAGCGGATATCAAGGCTGGGCGTCGAGACCCGAACGGTCCGAGCTGGCACATCGACTACGACGACCACGGGAACCGTCGCAAGGTCGATAACCAGGGCCACCACATCGAGTGGATTGATGACCCTGCAACGTCGGGCAAGGGCGACCACACCGCCACTGGTTCCCGCGAGACGGATCACCTCCATGTGCAGCGCGGGAGGAAGTAGAACTTCCGCGGTTTAAGGGAACACCCGGGAGACCGGGTTCCACTCGTGGACCTCGCGGCTGAGTAGAGCGTTGTTCTGCCAGTAGGGGTCCTGGTTCATGAGTGATACTGCCTCCGCAGCGTCGGCAGTATCTGGTAATTGCACGATGATGAGGGCCTTGCCGGCGTCGACTAGCGGGCCAGATCCGACAATCCTTCCGAGCTCTAGCTGCTTCGCGATGAACTCGCGGTGTGCGGGGCGCGTAGCATCTACGACGTCCGTATTATCTGAGTACGTGTAATGGAATGCAAAATATTTCATAACACGCAGTCTAAGGGAAAGCATGGGATAGGTAGGGTAGAGGGCGTGACTGAAAAACCATCGAACTGGAACGTACCCAACGTCTTGACGTCGTTGCGAATCATTTTTATCCCCGTCTTCGCATGGTTGGCACTGGACCAGCGATGGGGTGCGGCGTTCGGTGTGTTCGTTGCGCTGATGCTCACGGACAAGCTAGACGGAACAATCGCCCGTACCTACAACCTGATTACCGACTTCGGGAAAATTGCGGACCCGATCGCGGACAAGGCCCTGATGATTACGGCACTTGTAGTACTCAACGTGGCGTCCAACCTTCCTGTGTGGATGACTATCGTCATCGTGGTCCGCGAGCTCGGCATCACCATGTGGAGAATGTGGATGCTGCGCAACGACCATGTCGTTCCCGCGTCCAAGGGTGGCAAGGTGAAGACGGTGCTCCAGACCGTCGGCGTTGCTCTCTACCTGTGCCCGCTGCCTTCCTGGATGGACGTGCCTTCCTACGTTGTAATGGTGTTGGCCGTAGTCGTCACCGTGGTGACCGGCGTGCAATACCTTGTCGATGCTCGCAAGGTGAATAACTAATGCGAGGTACTGCATCCGATGTGATTGCGGAACTTACTAAGAGGGATGCAACAGTTGGGCTTTGTGAATCGCTCACTGCCGGTTTGGCAAGTGCCGCACTCGCAGGCGTTCCGGGTGCCTCCGCAGCGCTACGAGGCGCGATGGTGACTTACGCGACCGAGTGCAAAGTTACCTTGGCCGGTGTTCCCCAGGACGTCATCGATGAGTTTGGACCTGTTTCTCCGGTGACCGCGAAAGAGATGGCGAAGGCGGCAAGGCGGAAGCTCAACGCAGACTGGGGTCTTTCGCTCACTGGTGTGGCCGGGCCCAGTGAACAGGATGGCCACCCTGTCGGTGAGGTCTGGGTAGGGATCGCCTCAAGTGATGGTTGTGAAGCAGTTCTTGCAGGCGACATTCTTTCCGACGCCCCTCTCGTACGCGGAACCATTCCAGGATTCAGACAGGCCCGAAACTTGCTACAGGCGCCGCGCAACGAGGTACGCGAGTGGGCTGTTGAAGCAGCGCTTCGCGTCCTGTTGCATGCCGTGCGGGAACAAAAACACGTTGAGGGGAGTTATACCAAGTGATGACTACGACACTTCTAATCGATACGCCGCTTGAGCCCTCGTTCGATGCACAGGATGAGGTCGCTTTTCCATTTCGCGAGTCTGGAACCCGCCAGAAAGAACCGCTGCTGAGAGAGGCGCTAGGAATGTCACTGCGAGCTTTCCGGGCGGATAAAGGCGTGACGTTGCGATCTCTTGCTGCTCAAGCCCGCGTTTCTTCTGGTTATCTCTCTGAGCTGGAGCGTGGGCGCAAGGAAGTTTCCTCAGAGCTGCTCGCATCGATTTGCGAAGCACTGGACACAACGGTTTCAGAAGTTGTTCTCGAGGCTGTTGCGAACCTTTCACTGCAATCGATGAACGATGAATTCGCTACGGCTGATGCGATTCACGCATAGCGGAGCAGCGCTGTAACAGATAGAATACGAAACAGTTTGGCCGTGGACACGGCCAATTTCAATGCTCAGCGAAAGGTAAAACGCAACACTATGGCAAACCCGTTTTCAAAATTCTGGAACTACCTGATGGCACTTTTCGACAACAAGATTGAGGAGAATGCTGATCCAAAGATCCAGATTGAGCAAGCAATTTCCGAGGCTCAGCGCCAGCACCAGGCGCTTTCGCAGCAGGCAGCCGCCGTTATCGGTAACCAGCGTCAGCTGGAAATGCAGCTGAATCGTCGCTTGGAGGAAGTCGAGAAACTTCAAGCGAACGCTCGCCAGGCGCTCCAATTAGCAGATAAGTCCCGCTCCAACGGTGACGCACAGAAGGCGACCGAGTATGAGAACGCTGCTGAGGCGTTCGCGGCGCAGCTTGTTACCGCAGAGCAGGGCGTTGAAGACACGAAGGCGCTGCACGACCAGGCACTTCAGCAGGCCGCACAGGCAAAGCAAGCCGTGGAGCGCAACGCGGCACACCTGCAACAGCAGGTCGCTGAGCGTTCGAAGTTGCTGTCGCAGCTTGAGCAGGCCAAGATGCAGGAGAAGGTTTCCGAGACCATGCGCTCGATGAACTCGTTGACCGCCTCCGGCCCGAATTTGGACCAGGTTCGCGACAAGATTGAGCGCCGCTACGCGAACGCACTGGGTGCTGCAGAGCTCGCGGAGAACTCGATCCAAGGCCGCATGGCTGAGGTGGAGCAGGCTGGAATCCAGATGGCAGGCCACAGTCGGCTCGAGCAGATTCGCGCAGAGATGTCTGGCGAGTTGACCTCGGGAAAGGAACAGCAGTCGATTGAGCAGGGCAAGACCGGCGCCCCGCAAGCAAGTCAGGACGCCGTCGCACGTCGGATGCGTGAGCTCCGCGGCGAAGCCTAAGGCGTGGTAAAGAAAGCTCCAGGATTTCTATAGAAACCTGGAGCTTTTGCTTTGCCCTGCGAAGGATTGAAGGCGGTTAGTCGAGCGCGCCACGAGCGACAAGTGCATCGCCGATCTGTTCCGCCCTTCGGATACTTCGCACGATGAGCGGTACGCCAAACGCGAGGGGAGAAAATCCCAGTCCTCGGGCCTTGCGGGCGTCGAGAACTTCCTGCGATGTCTGCAAGATGAGCGGGATGAGACGGAGCGTGAGGGCGATAGCGAGGCTGATTTTCTCAGTTGGTATTCCGAAACGGCCGAGCGGTTTGAGGCCTTCCTCGAGCGATACAAGGAGCGCTTCAACTGTTGTGGTCAGAGTAAGAAGGTTTGCGGCGAGAATCGTTGCGAACAACGTAATCAGCGTGACGCCGGCAAGCCAGATGCCATTTTGCCAGACAAGGAATGCGCCGAGTATTGCGAGCAAGGGAAGAATTGGCACGAGCTGATTGGCAACGATTCGGATCGGAATTCTTGCCACGATGTACAGAACGAAGATCAAGCCTAGCAACGTGAGCGCGATTGGGAACGTACGCCCGAAGTTGGTCGCTATGAGGATGTACAGAATGAGCAGTACGAATTTCTTCTTTGGGCTCATACGGTGGAGCAGCGTTTTGCCTGGGACGTACACGCCCATTGGTAGCGAGTCAATCTTCACTGTTCGGCTCCATTAGCTGAGTGTAGAACTGAATCGTGTCTGCTGGTGTGCCGTCGTATGCAATGACGCCGTCGTTGACACAAATTACTCGGTCGAAGTCACTGAGTAGCTCTAGATCATGGGTCACCACGATTGTTTGTTGATCAAGCGAGTTCAATTCAGCGATTATTCGCCGACGGTTTCGCAGGTCAAGCAATGTTGTTGGCTCGTCTGCGATGATGGTGGTCGGTTCAGTCACCAGTACCGCGGCCAGCGCGAGAAGCTGTTTTTCACCGCCAGAGAGCGTATGAGGTGATTGTTCTGCCTTGTGCAAGAGTTTGAAGCGTTCCAGTACCTCATCGACGCGTTGCTCTTTCTCTGCCTTAGAGAGCTTGAACTTCTTCAATGAAAACGCCACGTCATCGTGGACTTGGGGCATGACAATCTGGCTTTCTGCGTCGGAGAACACGAACCCGACACGTCGGCGGACTTCAGAGCTACGAGTTGCAAGCGAAATCCCGTCGTAGAATACCTCGCCTGTGCTCGGCTCTTCGAGCCCATTGATAAGCCGGACGAGCGTTGACTTACCAGAACCGTTCGAGCCAATGATGCCGATCCGATGTTCCTGCAACGTAAGTGAAAATGGTTGGAGCAGTGTGTTGTCATTACGTACGACGCTCACGTCGTTGAAGCTGATCTGCGGCATGGAAATAATCCAGTTTATGCGCGACGGAGTGAGGGGAGTGCAGCGCGAACTGCGAATGCGATGAACACAATCACTAGCACCTTGGCGGTGTCAGGGATGACAAACGGTAGCTGTGCTGCCCATGCAGCGCCAAAGGTCATGTTTGCGCGTGCCATCAATCCAAACACCCCAAAGAAGTACTGCAGGAACAGGCCAGCGAACCCGGCTCCAAGAAGGAGGGCGATATTCACGAAAGAGCTCTTGCTGGAAGCGCGGTAGGCGATGAGACCTGCAACAAATGCGCTTGCGATGTAGCCAACCAGATATCCGATTGTAGGGCTTCCCAGGGCATAGACGACGGTGCGTCCACCTGCGAGAACGGGAAGAGCAAGTCCGATGAGGAGGAACAATAGCACTGTGTAGGTTCCCCGTTTAGGGCCGAGCACGAGCGCCGCGAGAATACAAGCAGCGTTCTGCATGACGATTGGAACGCCGGCAGCGCCGACTGGAATAGAGACAAACCCGAGTACGATGATCACCGCCGCGAACACGGCGATGTATGCGAGGTCTTGGGCTTCAATCTTTGATTGCGGAATGCTTTTTGACATAGCGAGAATAGTACTTGAACAGTGTTCAGTTCGCTATGAAATCGTATTGATTTTTCTGCGCGTATATTTGAGGCCATGCGATTAACGGAGTTTCACCAACTCGTCCAGGATGAATTTGGGTCTGATCGGGCGTCATGGATTATTGAGGCGCAACTTTTGCCTCGTCATGGGTGTACCGCCGCAGAGGTTATCGAAAATGGAGGCGATTTGCGTCAAGCCTGGGACGAACTTTGTGACGCCTTTGATGTTCCAGAGGCGCGTCGCCTTGGCGTAGATCGGCCGGGTTTCTAGCTGCTCTCGCCGTTTTGCACTTTTAATTCGAACATGTATGCGTGTACACTCTGGTGATGTCTCGGCACTTGCCTATAGTCAGATCCAGATTTAGAAGTCATCGGGAACCGTAACCCTCGAAGGTGAGTCTAAACATGTGTGTGGGCGATGGCGTATGCAAAAACGCCGCCGCCGAACTCGAACAGAATGAACATTAAGGAGAACATGTAAATGGCTGCGAAAAAGAAAACCGCATCAGCCGCGAAAGATCGCCAGAATGCGCTAGATGCTGCACTCGCAATGATCGAGAAGGATTATGGCAAGGGGGCTGTGATGCGTCTCGGTGATGAGAACAGGCCTCCAATTCGGTCGATTTCATCTGGGAATACGGCTATTGACGTCGCTCTGGGGATCGGTGGGTGGCCACGCGGCCGCATCGTTGAGATTTACGGACCTGAGTCTTCCGGTAAGACAACTGTTGCGCTTCACGCCATCGCTTCCGCGCAGCGGGCCGGCGGAATCGCAGCTTTTATCGACGCCGAGCATGCTCTGGACCCGGATTATGCCCGCAAGCTGGGCGTCGATACTGATAACTTGCTCGTTTCTCAGCCAGATACAGGGGAGCAGGCACTGGAGATCGCGGACATGCTTGTCCGATCTGGCGCGATTGACATCATCGTCATTGACTCGGTTGCCGCACTGACGCCTAAGGCTGAAATTGAAGGTGAGATGGGTGACTCTCACGTTGGCCTCCAGGCTCGGTTGATGTCGCAGGCACTGCGGAAGATGACAGGTGCGCTGTACAACTCCGGCACTACAGCGATTTTTATTAACCAGCTGCGTGAGAAGATCGGCGTCATGTTCGGTTCACCCGAGACAACTACGGGCGGTAAAGCGCTGAAGTTCTACTCCTCGGTTCGTTGTGATGTCCGACGTATCCAGACGTTGAAGGACGGACAGGATTCCATCGGAAACCGAACCCGCCTCAAAGTAGTGAAGAACAAGGTTTCGCCACCATTCAAGATCGCAGAGTTTGACATTATGTACGGAGAGGGCATCTCTCGGGAATCGTCCATTATTGACATGGGCGTAGAGAACGGCTTCGTGAAGAAGTCAGGTTCCTGGTTTACCTACGAAGGCGATCAACTTGGACAGGGCAAGGAAAAGGCGCGCAATTTCCTGAAGGAGAACCCGGACCTTGCGGACGAGATCGAGCAAAAGATTTTCCGTGCATTGGGGGTTGGCGAATTTGCCGATGATGATGCGCTGACTGATGACCCAGTAGACATGGTGCCAAACATTGACTTCGACGACGAGGAAGAGCCAGCGAAGGCGAAGTAATACGTGGCAACACCAGATCCGGAAAAGATTCAACGCCTGCAGGACGCACTTGCCGAATGGGAAGCTACCGGTGGGAATGGAGAACTCTTCAACTACGAACGTGAAGAAGCCCTCGCTCCAGTACGGCGGCGTGCATTAAGGTTGCTGGATCAGCGACCGCGATCAGAGCATGAACTCAGGGAGCGTCTTGTCAAGGCTGAGTTCCCAGCGCCTCTCGTTGATGAGGTACTGGCGTCTCTTCGCGCGTCCTCGCTTCTCGACGATCGGCGCTTCGCCCATGAATGGGTTCGACAGCGGGCGAAACGTCGAGGAAAGTCGAGAAGCTTTCTGGACCGCGAGCTCAGGGAAAAAGGAGTCTCAGAAACAGATCGGCGCGCCGCGCTCGCACAAATCAGTGACGAGGACCAACACGCAATTGCTGAAGCCCTCGCGGAAAAGAAGGCGCGAGAAGTGAAAACACCACCAGCGGGGCACGCGGAGTACACCCGCGCGCTGCGCAGGGTTGTCGGAGTGCTGGCGCGTCGAGGCTTTCCACAAGGTATGTGCATGTCTATCGCAAGAACTGCACTAGATACAAGGGTTGAATCACTTCGAGAGACTTCCTAGGGAGCAATTTGCGGCGTTTGGGCGGGGTAGTTGGCAGTGGCTAGAATGTTCAGCCGTGCCTGCGTAGGCCCGCGTAATCAACCAGGAAAGGCGAACCAGATGGCTGCATCAAGGACATACGAAGTACGAACCTTCGGATGCCAAATGAACGTTCATGATTCGGAGCGGTTGTCGGGTCTGCTGGAAGATTCGGGGTACGTGGCAGTTGAAGATGGGCAGGCCCCAGACCTCATCGTTTTCAACACCTGTGCCGTGCGTGAAAACGCAGACAAGCGTTTGTACGGAACGCTTGGACATTTGAAAAAGGTTAAGGAATCGCAGCCTGATTTGCAGATTGCGGTTGGTGGATGTCTGGCGCAGAAAGACAAAGACCACGTTATCCAGAGAGCACCGTGGGTAGACGCGGTCTTCGGGACCCACAATATGGGCTCACTGCCGGTACTGCTGGAACGTGCACGAGTACAGGGCGAGGCGCAAGTTGAAATTGCAGAAGCGCTCGAAGTATTTCCTTCTGTTCTTCCAGCGAAACGTGAAAGTAGCTATGCGGGCTGGGTTTCGGTGTCTGTCGGGTGCAATAATACGTGTACATTCTGTATCGTTCCGAGTCTGCGTGGCAAAGAAGTTGATCGCCGTCCGGGCGATATCCTCGCCGAGGTACAGGCGCTCGTGGATCAAGGCGTCTTAGAAGTCACTTTGCTTGGCCAAAACGTCAATGCTTACGGTGTGCATTTCGTTGACGAGGAAATGGAGCGAGATAGGTCCGCGTTTTCAAAACTGCTACGAGCGTGTGGCGAGATCGAAGGCCTCGAGCGTGTTCGCTTCACCTCCCCGCACCCCGCAGAGTTTACATCTGACGTCATCGACGCAATGGCAGAAACCCCGAACGTTTGCCCGCAGCTACATATGCCGTTGCAGTCGGGGTCTGACAAAGTACTCAAGGACATGCGCCGTTCGTACCGATCCAAGAAGTTTTTAGGCATTTTGGATGAGGTCCGTGAGAAGCTTCCTGAGGCTTCGATCACCACCGATATCATTGTCGGATTCCCAGGCGAGACGGAAGAAGACTTCCAGGCAACGCTTGATGTAGTTGAGAAGGCACGATTCACGTCCGCCTATACATTCCAGTACTCACCGCGCCCTGGGACCCCGGCGGCTGAAATGGAAAACCAGGTTCCGAAAGCTGTGGTGCAGGAGCGGTTCGAACGACTGCTTGAACTCCAGGAACGAATCAGCCTGGAAGAGAATGAAAAGCTCATTGGATCTGTGCAAGAACTCCTTGTTCAGCAGGACGAAGGTCGAAAGCACGAGACGACTCACAGAATGTCAGGACGCGCTCGCGACGGCAGGCTCGTGCACTTTGCTGTCGATGAGGCCAATCGATCTGCCATCCGTCCGGGTGACATTGTTACCGCTCGTATCACCGAAGCAAAGTCATATTTTCTGATCGCGGATTCTGGTGTGCTTTCACACCGACGCACACTCGCGGGTGATCACGCTGAGGCAGGCGAGGTACCAACGACTGCACCTGTTGGGGTGGGACTTGGAATTCCTACGGTTGCACGTCCAGACATCGTTCCAGTGACTAACGTAAGCAACACTGGCTGCTGCACGACTCCTGAAGCGTAAACCACGCGACTACTGGAAGGGAGACTTCAATGAAAATGGAATTAGGATCCGCGCGCTGGGTACTCGGTATTGCAAGTATTGGGTGGCTTGTTGCGCTGTTTTTGCCCTTCGTTGGTGACATTCCCGGATGGCAGGTGCTCGCGGTGGGCGAAGGCGCCCGCAGTGCAGATACCAAGATCACGGAGTACGTATTTGTATGGCTAGGCTTCTTAGGCGTAGGCGTTTGCACGTCGCTAGTGACGGTTTCGCGACGTTTCGGAATGGCCACAGCCGCGTGGATGATTTCAACAGTTGCCCTGGTTAGCTCGTTGCTGGCAGTGTGGCTGCGGAAGTCGAGTACCGGTGTTGCAGGAACGTTTCAGCACGGGCCCGGGTTTTACCTAGAAGTTGTCGCGGTACTCCTGGTCGTGTTGACGTACATTCCGCTGTTCGTGCGAAAGACAGCGGTTGCCCCGGAACTGCTCCGGAATCAGCCAAGCGAAATCGACGCGGATATCGCGGATGCGCAATTGAATGCGACGCGGACTCATCAGGAGCAAGAAACGAACCCACTGCTTGTCGATGACCGACGAGCGAACGCGGCACGACGCCACAAAAGAAGCAACTAGCTATCGAGCTTTGGTACGCCCTTCTGCCAGGCCGTCGCCTGGCTTATCCCGGTTGGGGCATAGTGGTCGAGAATGTGGCTCGCACCCGGCTGCGGGTTGGGATAAGAAGCGTAGATCTGCTTCGTTTGTGGCCAAATCGAGAGCGCGGCTGATATCGCAGAAGCCAAGGCGCGCTTGCCTAAACCGAGTCCCCGGCTTGCCTCCCGTACGTACACCAGCCCGATTTCTGCAACAGAATCTGCGTCATTCTCGAATTTTGCTACCTCTGCAAGCCCGACCGGTTTCCCTGAGACATCACGGGCAATGGCGGTGATCTGGGAACCGCCGCGGTCCTTGAGACGTGCAGCAGCGTCCTGAAGACGGGACGCAGACCACTGGACAGGCTCGAGCGATAGTGAACCACGAGGGTATTTCGCTGCGGACTCCTGGAGAGTAGCTAAGAAGGAGGGCAGATCAGTAGGGTCGAATGCCATGTCTTCAATCACGTCGCACCTATCATTCTGGTCAGGCGCCACGATAGCGTCCGCGTTGATAATTGCCTGTCGCTCACAGTGCGCCGGCGTGTAGCCGTCAGCGCGAAGGAATGGGTGCTCCGGTGCCCCCAATGGCTCCGTGATCCAAATCTGACGGATGGGACGGTGCAACTCTGCAGAAAGCGCGTCAATCAGCGCGAGCGCACTTCGCCACACGTGCGCCGGCTGCTCCTCCCCGGGAAGAGGAGCGATGGAGGCGTCGATAGTGACGTTCGCTTCTAACACATCGACGTCCTCAAGTAGAGGAAGCGATATGAGCACCCAGCCTTCGACGTCGTACAGATCATCCTCAGTCAGCACTGGGTAACCGAACGCTCCAAGGGACCGTGGCGCTGGTTTGCTACACAGCGCGAAGAGAAGCGCTAACGATTCTTCGGATCCCTCCAGGCGTTTCGCGAGATGGGCTGCACTCACTCCGGAGTGCGCTTCTCCCGTAACGTCCTGGATAGCAAGCGTGACTGAGAATGCGTAGGAGGAGACTGCGGCGTGTGACGGGTCGGCACTCCCTACGATCAAGGGATATAGCACTACTGCTCGTCGACGGCCTTCGCTGCGACGTTGGCAAACTCCTGCCACTGCTCAGCCTGTTCACGGAGCTTCGCCGCCTTGGAGGAATTCCCGGCTGCCTCAGCTTCCTGAGCCTGCTGCAGGAAGTGATCAGCTTTCTCCTGGAACTGATTCACCCGCGCTTGTGCCTCAGGGTCTGCTTTGCGCCATCGTGATTCCTCTGCATCCGCTACGCGCTGTTCCAGCCGAGCAATCTTGTCTTCGTACGTACGGACCTTGTTGCGAGGCACAAATCCAATTTCGTCCCACTTCTCCTGGAGCTCACGCAGCTTGGCACGTGCCGCACCTAGACCCTTCTCTGGAGTGATGAGCGCATCGTACTCATCTATAAGTGCGTCCTTAGCTGCAGCATTTGCTTCAAATTCGCGGTCGCGCTCCGCGTTTACGGCGTTGCGGGCGGCGAAGAAGTGATCCTGAGCAGCGCGGAACTGTGCCCACAGCTCATCGTCGACGCCACGTGGGGCGCGTCCGGCTGCTTTCCACTCATCCATCAGAGAGCGGTAGGCACGGGCGGTGGCGTTCCAATCCGTTGAGTCCTGGATTGCCTGCGCGCGGGCGATGATATCCTCCTTGATACGACGAGCCGTTGCGCGATTCCTATCGAGCTCAGCGAAGTGAGCCCCACGACGGCGATTGAAGGCATCGCGTGCACGCGAGTAGCGCTTCCAGAGCGCGTCGTCGGTTGTGCGATCGATACCGCGGATCGTCTTCCATTCTTCGAGGATCGCTCGAATCCTGTCCCCGGCAGCCTTCCAGTTCGTAGACTTCTCGGCGATCTCCTCAGCCTCGGCCGCTAGACTTTCCTTTTTGGCAATTGCGTTAGCCCGTCGGGTCTGCTTGAGTTCCTTTGCTTCGTGTTCCGCAACCTCTGTTTTGCGCAGTAATTCTTCTAGGCGTGCCTCGAGCGCTGCGAAGTCGCCAATTGCGGCGACGTCTTTCAGCGAGTCTTTCAGCTCAGTCACGCTGCGATGCAGAGTGTGTGCGTCCTCTGGGTGTGCAGTGAGTCGCGCCTCCAGGACTTCAGTTTCGACGATGAGGTCGTCGAAACGCTGCCCGTAGTGGCGAAGTCCTTCCTCGGGAGACCCGGCCTGCCAAGATGCGATCTGACGCTCAACGCCGTCACGGGTGACAAAAACATTGCCGGCATCATCGACGCGCCCGAACTTCGACGGATCAGTGTTCGCTGATGACGACTGAGCATGCGCGAGTGGAACAACCCGCTGTGAAGGAACAGACTGCGCCGCACCTGGACGAGGTCCGGGCTTCGGCGTTTGCTTCGGCATGGCAGCCGGGTTCGGACGTCCAGCTGGTGGCTGTGGCTTTGGAGTCGAGGAAGTCATGAAACAGTCCTTTCACAAATAGCTGTGCCGCGCGTCACGGCGCCGAGATACATAATCGACGGCATTCTCGTCTTCATAACTCTAGCGTGTTGCAGACGAACATGCGTCATGTGTCATGGTTTCAACTCCGAGAAAACCCCACTATGGTGGGCGAGGTGAATGAAGCCCGTGCCTGCCTACTTGTCATGCCTGGTTCGCCAGCTCTCGTGCGAGAACTCGCACCTGCTGACGAACCGTCGCAGCGTTTGCTGAACTCAATTAGAGAGACAGCCGGAAAACTGACGAAAACTATTGACATTGTGTGCAGCCACGACAGAAGATGGGCAACGCACCTTGCTGGCTCGTTTGCTGCCTGGGGAGCACCACACGTCGAAGTAGGAGGTGGGCACGTATTAGGCGAACTTGTCGCCAGATACTGTCTTCACGGGGCTACGGTGCGTGAGAGTCGCGAGCACCTGTTGCCGTTAGATCCTTCAGTGCTCACAGTGTTGGTAGTCGATGGACCTGCAGGGCTGACAACTCGCGCCCCGCTAGCGTTAATCCCTGCGGCTGCTGATACGAACGACAAACTCCAGGCTTTGTTGTCAGGAAAGCAAAGCTCCCTGATCCGTGAGCAGGAAATGCGAGACGCAGGAGTACTGGAACCAGATGTTTGGCTTGAGCTACAAACACTGCAGCCAACGAAGGCCACACTCGTAGACGTAGACGACACGTTGGGCGTTGGTCGGTATGTTGCTTACTGGGAGGTAGAGCAGTGAACAAGGAGATCGGACACCAACCAGTAGCAATCGTCGGCCCGACGGCTTCAGGTAAGTCCTCGCTGAGTCTCGCGCTTGCGCACGAACTCGATGGTGAGATTGTCAACGTTGACTCGATGCAGCTTTACCGCGGGATGGATATCGGCACTGCCAAATTACCTCTCGCGGAGCGACAAGGAATACCGCACCACCTGCTTGATATCTGGGAAGTTACGAAGACCGCCAGTGTTGCAGAATATCAGCAACGAGCGGTGGAGACCGTTGAGGAGATCTCCAATCGAGGAAAGCTGCCGATTCTCGTTGGTGGGTCCATGCTGTACATGCAGTCACTTGTCGACGCTTGGCAGTTCCCGCCAACCGACCCCGAAGTCCGCGGGCGCTACGAGTCTCTGTTGAAGGAAATCGGAATAGATCGCCTTCATGCGCAGCTAGCTGCAGTTGACCCTGTGGCGGCGTCGATAATTGAAGACCGTGACCCCCGGCGCACAGTGCGTGCACTCGAAGTCATTGAGCTTACTGGTAAGCCTTTTCAGGCATCTCAACCCCCCAAAAACGCCCCTACACGCTGGGGTACGCGCATGATTGGGTTGGAGACAACCCCAGAGTGGCTCAACCCGCGGATTGCGCAGCGTACTGATGCGATGTTCGAGCAGGGGCTCATCGATGAAATTCATCGGTTGGTGGGCCAGGGATTAGTGAAGGATTCGACTGCTGGCAGAGCTATCGGATACGCCCAAGGGCTTGGAGTTATCGACGGCCACCTCACCATCGACGAAGCCTGCGAGGACACCAAGCTGCGAACGCGGCGCTATGTGCGGCGTCAGAAATCCTGGTTTAGGCGCGACAAACGAATCACTTGGATTGACGCGGCGAACTATGACGTTGCGGAACTAGTAGCGCAGCTTGGTTGATTACGACGGACCAATTTCCCGAGCAGCGTTACGGGCAGCGACCCAGGCGTCCTCAAGCTCGAGGGCGCGCTCGTCCGCAATTCGAATGAGTTTTTCAAGGTGGACGCGTTCCAAGTCCGGTGACTGTAAGTAGGTGTCAACGCGCGCGAGAAAGCGCTGTGCCGCACTGTACTTGAGATGAAATTCGCTGATTTCGGGCACAGAAAGATCGGTGTTCGCAAGCGCGGGAAAATGAAGCGTTCGGTCGGCCAACGCCTGCGTCGAGCTGCCATGTTGCAAGTTATCAAACGCTTCAACGATGTCGCGGATGTCATCGCACGCAATCAGAAGCGATGAGCGAAGCGACTCTACTTCCGGGTTAGGAATAAAACGCCTGCGGGTCAAAAGCGCCGTGACACCAATCAGCCCGGCGATGATGGCGCCAGGAGTCTTGAGGAGCAGCACAAGCAGCACCATGACGGCGAAGATCAGGGCGCCCCACAGTGCTATGGAAAGATCACGACGTGCTGGATCCATGAGTAGTGCCTAGTTTCTAGCAGCCGCCACCGCAACCGCAGGAGCCACCACAACCACCACATCCGCCACCTGTAGGCACCGGGATGGTACCGACCATGACGGCGTTGCCGGCGATGACTTGGTCGCGTTGGGGGAGATCGCCATCAGGTAGGCAAACGTCGAATGGAAACGCGCCGTCGACTGAAACATGAATGAAGCGGTCACCCGTCAACTCCGACGTGCGGTATTCAGCTTCCAGCACGCGTGCGGAAAAAGTGGCTTTTGCATCGGGGGAGGAGGCTGCGCCAGTTGCAATCGCTTCGGCTCCTGCAGAAGCGACTGTGCCAACCGTGCTACCAGGGTGCTCCTCAAGATAAGCAGAGGTGGATTCGTACGTGCTCACATCGAGTGCAAGGGCGGTCACGCTGAGCTCTTGCCACTGGATTGTGGGCTCATCGACGATCAATGGCTCCTGCGCCAGGTTTAGCGTCAGAGATCCGATTGGATTCCCATGTGGATCCACAACCTCAGCAAGCGCAACCACATCGGTTGCCGGGGTGATGTGCGCATTTGTGCGTGTGATGCCTTCAAAGCCAGCAAAGGTGGCGAAAGGCTCAACTGCCAAGATGTTCAGCTGGGCACCAGAGCGGTCCTGGTATTGGACCATTTGGCCGCCGCGTACCTCACCGATAACACCCAGGCGACCGGATGCGATTGCAGCTTCTACCGCGTCTTGCCACTTAGGAAAGTTCAGGCCGATCGCGGCCAGATCCTTGTTTTCAGTCAGAGGTTGTTGGTTCATAAGTGTGAAGCCTAGTCGAACGCGCCCTGAGGTGAAGAAATGTGGTGGAAGAAAAATGGGTGGGCTACCGTTGAGCAAGGAAGAAAGCGAAAAAAGTTACGTATACCCACTATTTTTGAAAGCTTGCATGAATTCGAAATCAACCACTCCTGATTCGCATGAGGCGTTGCTGGATGAAGCGTTTCGCCATAACGCACGAACGCGCAACGAAACCGCGGGAACAGACCTATCGACGCCAACACAGGGCGCACTCGACCTAGAGGAACGAAACTCGTTTCGTCGCGTAAACACCACGACAGAGCTGCGCAACGAAGACCGGGAAGACATCTACGAAGTCGAGTACCGTAAACTGCGGCTCGAGCGAGTCATCCTTGTTGGAGCATGGACTGAAGGTTCCACTGCCGAAATGGAAGCAAACATGCGGGAATTGGCAGCACTGACCGAAACCGCAGGCGCTGAAGTTATTGACATGCTCTATCAAAAACGAGATAAGCCGGATCCAGGGACATACATTGGTTCCGGAAAGGTGAAAGAGCTGCGCGAGATTGTCGACGCCAGTGGCGTGGACACCGTCGTATTCGATGGTGAGCTATCCCCTGGTCAAATGGTGGCGCTAGAGGAAGCCCTCAACTCTAAAGTGATCGACCGAACGATGCTCATTCTGGATATCTTTGCGCAACACGCAAAGAGCAAGGAGGGCAAAGCACAAGTTAGCCTCGCGCAGATGGAGTATCTCTACACCCGTACCCGTGGTTGGGGCGGCAACCTTTCGCGCCAGGCCGGTGGTCGTGCGGGTTCGAATGGCGGCGTTGGTTTGCGCGGTCCCGGTGAAACCAGAATTGAGGCAGACCGGCGAAGGTTGCGCTCAGAGATGGCAAAGCTGCGTCATCAATTAGCAGACATGGAGACTGTTCGTCAGATTAAGCGCGCGAAGAGGCAGAGCTCGACGACACCCAAGATTGCGATTGCCGGATACACGAACGCAGGGAAGTCCTCACTCATTAACGCAATGACGGACGCCGGCGTGCTTGTGGAAGACGCATTGTTTGCAACGCTTGACCCCTCCACGAGACGTGCAACGCTGGCCGATGGGCGAAACGTCGTTTTGACGGACACAGTTGGTTTCGTCCGGCACCTGCCAACCCAGTTGGTCGAGGCGTTTAAGTCGACGCTGGAGGAAGTGAGCAAAGCAGACCTTTTGCTACACGTCGTTGATGGAGCAGACGAGTTCCCACTCAAGCAGATTGCTGCCGTGAGCGAGGTGCTGGCAGAGATCACGCGAGATCAAGATTCCGAATTGCCTCCGGAGATTGTGGTCGTCAACAAGATTGACTCCGCTGACCCTGTGGTTTTGGCAGAGTTACGCCACGTGTTTGACGCGACCGGTCGGGAAGCGGTGTTTGTCTCAGCGCTCACGGGTGAGGGTATTGCTGAACTCGAGGGAAAAATCGAGATGTTCCTGAACACGCTCGATGAGCATGTAGTCATGCTGATCCCGTACACCCGAGGAGATGTTGTCTCACTCGTCCATGAACACGGGACGATTCGCTCCGAAGAATATGAAACCGACGGCACCAGGATCGATGTCCGCTTGCCACGAGTTCTGGCGCGTCAGTATGACGAGTTTGTCCAGCAGGTCTACTAGAGACTGCTGGAGTGGTGAGTTAACGCCAGTAGGCGTCGATCTCCTTGTAGAACTCCACATCGCCGAGGCCGGATGCTGCGGCTTCGTCGAGTAATATGCACACATCGTTGTGCATTTGCAGCGATGAGGCAGGGCAGAAAGAGCTCAAGGGCCCTTCGATCATTGCTTGGACAGCCTCGGCCTTCGCTGCACCGGTAGCGATGAGGAGGATCTTCTTCGCTTCCAGGATGGTGCCGATGCCCTGCGTCATTGCCTGGCGAGGCACCTCATCTTTTGAATCGAAGAAGCGTGCGTTGTCAGCAATGGTCCGCGGGCGTAGATCAATCAGTCGGGTCCGGGAACTCAGCGAGCTGGTCGGCTCGTTGAAAGCGATATGGCCGTTCGCGCCGATGCCGAGCAGCTGAATGTCGACACCACCGGCGTCTTTCATCATGGACTCATACGTCGCAGCCTCCTGCTCCGGATCGGCCGCTGAGCTGCTAAGCGAGTGCACGGCCGCGTCATCGATATCGATTGATGCCGTCAGCTCGCGTCGGATTGTGGACCAGTATGACTGCTCGTGGTGTTGATCGATTCCGTAGTACTCGTCGAGCAAGAATGCGTCACAGTCGGCGAAGCTGAGGCCTTCCTCGCGGTGCTTTCGGATCAGTGCCTGATACGTTGGACTCGGTGTCGAGCCAGTAGCAAGACCAAGCGTTGCACCTTGCTTGACGAATGGTTCAATCATGTTTGCAGCGAAATCGCCAATTTCGTCTGCCGTGCGGCGAATGAAAATCTCCATGCGTATTACGCTACTTTGCCCAATTCGCTTTCGGCAATTATCTAGCGACATAATATGAGCCTGTGAGTAAAACTATTGGATGGACCTTGCATGGCGACGGGCGCCGCGTTCTGCCCGGCGCGGTGGTCGCCCCTGATGAACGCCTTTCTTGGCCTCGAACAATTGGCATCGGCATGCAGCATGTCGTAGCAATGTTCGGAGCTACACTTCTCGTTCCCACGTTGACGGGATTCCCTGTAAACACAACGCTGCTGTTTTCAGGACTGGGAACCATCATCTTTTTGCTGATTACCCGTAATAAACTGCCCAGCTACCTCGGCTCGTCATTCGCTTTCATCGCGCCGCTGTCTGCGTCGTCCCAGTACGGAATCGGCTCTCAGCTGGGCGGGGTACTCATCACGGGTCTGACGTTGATTGCAGTTGGCTTTATTGTTCAACTTGCAGGCAAGAAAGTTATCGACGCCGTCATGCCTCCCACGGTCACTGGTGCCATCGTCGCGCTGATCGGTTTCAATCTTGCGCCGACTGCAGTTTCTAATGTGCAAACTCAGCCCGGGGTCGCGTTTGTCACGCTCGGCACGATTGCTCTGCTGACTGTCGCTGCGAGGGGAATGTTGTCTCGTCTGAGCATTCTGATCGGCGTCATCGTCGGCTGGGTGTTTGCGGCGCTTACTGGCGGGTTATCGGATGACGCACTGGACACGATTGGCGCTAGTCCTTGGATCGGCTTGCCGCAGTTCCATACGCCAGAGTTTCACCTCTCAGCGATTTTGGTGACGCTTCCTGTCATCGTCGTGCTGATCGCGGAGAATATTGGTCATGTCAAGGCAGTTTCTGAGATGACGCAACGCGACCTGGACCCATACCAAGGCAGGGCATTGATCGGTGACGGTATCGCGACGACATTGGCTGGTGGCTTTGGCGGCTCTGGTACAACGACTTATGCGGAGAACATCGGCGTGATGGCTGCTACCAAGGTTTACTCGACGGCTGCGTACTGGGTCGCATCGTGCTTCGCGATCGTTTTGGCGTTCATCCCGAAGTTCGGTGCAGTTATCTTCACAATTCCGGCCGGTGTGCTGGGCGGAGCGTGCCTGGTTCTTTACGGCCTGATTGGAATGCTTGGTGTACGTATTTGGCAGGATAACAAGGTAGATTTCACGAACCCGGTGAACCTAACAGTTGCGGCTGTGGCACTCATTGTTGGTATCGGCAACCTGTCGTTCACTGTCGGTCAGGTGACGCTTGAGGGCATCGCCCTGGGGTCGGTCGGCATCATCGTGTTCTATCCTCTGTTGAAGTGGATTTACAACACAGTGGGTGAGGGTCAGTTCAACGCTGCATCTCGAAAATAGCTTGAACAAGCAAAAGCCCGAGCGCTCAGATGTAGCGCTCGGGCTTTTGTTGAGGAATTTACTCTTCGTCGAGGTTCTTCTCGATCAATGCGGCAATCTTTTCAACTGCCTCACTGTTGTCAGAGGTAACGGTGACCTCGTCACCGAACTCGGCGCCCATTGCCATGATCATCAACGAGGAAGCAGCATCCGTCTCTTCCTCGTCCTCGTCACCGACAAGGGTCAGGATGACCTCGTCATCGTATTCACCGGCGGCGTCAGAAATAATGGTTGCTGGACGTGCGTGCAGTCCAACGGTGGATCCGACTTTAACTGTCTTTGAAGCCATGTGCTTCATCCTTTCTGCTTTGAAAGTATCTATCGAGTTTCTGTATTCAGTTTAGGGGCCTGTGTCCTTAGTTCGCCACCGCTGCAGGTTCTGCTTGGGCAGCGACCTTCTGAATCTCCTCGTTTGGCCAGAACTGCTTAGCGACGATGACCGCTACAGTTGCGACCGCCACGCCTGCAATGAGCGCGACGAACAGTCCCCACCAAGGCTCGTAGGCAAAGAGCACGAAGAGACCACCGTGTGGAGCCTGTACACCAACATTGAGTGCCATGCTGACCGCGCCAGCAGTGGCGCCACCGAGCATCATCGAAGGGATAACGCGGAACGGGTCAGCTGCCGCAAACGGGATTGCGCCCTCGCTGACAAACGACAGTCCGAGGAGCCATGCGGATTTGCCGTTCTCTTGCTCCGCCGGGGTAAACAATCCCTTGCGGAGGAACGTCGCGATTGACAGTGCGATTGGGGGAACCATGCCGGCAATCATTACAGCCGCCATAATTTGGAAGCTTGCCTCCGTTCCCGCAGACAGACCAGCGGTTCCGAAGAGGTACGCCGCCTTGTTGACTGGGCCACCAAGGTCAAAGCACATCATGAGCCCGATGATGACGCCGAGCAGGATCGCAGAGGATCCGCTCATCGACTCAAGCCAGCCCTGCAGTCCCAGCATGAGAGACTCAAGCGGACGCCCCAACAGTAAGAACATGATGAGGCCGATAGCAAGGGAAGTCAGCAGCGGGATGATGACCACTGGCATCAGGGACCCGAGCCAGCGCGGAACCTTCCATGTCTGGATCCAGTATGCGATCAAACCAGCCAGCAGACCTGTGACAAGGCCGCCGATAAAACCTGCGCCAACCATGACGGAGATAGCACCGCCGATAAATCCTGGCGCGATACCTGGACGTCCTGCAAGGCCATACCCGATGTAGCCGGAGAGCGCCGCAACAACGAAGCCCATGCCCATCTGGCCTGTCGCGAACATGACAGCACCGAGATACAGAAGCCAGCCGGAACGGCGGAACGTCATCATTTCACCGTCGACATCGATTGTATGTCCAGGCAGGTGGGTCGGGGAGAAGTTCGTGACGAGGGACTGCCAGCCATTCGCCATGTCGTATCCGCCGAAGAGGAAACCAAGCGCGAGGAGCAGGCCGCCTGCTGCAACGAACGGCACCATGTACGACACACCGGTCATTACAGCTTGCTGGATCTTCTTTGGCCAGCTTTCACCAGAGGAAGCGGAGTCTTCTCGCTGCTCCGATCCCGCCGTGGTGACTCTTGGTGCATTCGGATCGTTTGCAGCGGCAATGGCCTCGTCGATCATCTTGTTTGGCTCGTTGATGCCACGCTTTACTGGACTATCAACGACCGGCTTGCCTGCAAAACGTGCTTTGTTACGCACAGCAACATCATGGGCGAAGATTACGGCGTCAGCACTGTCGATGTAGGCCTGATCCAGAGGATCGCCGCCGGAAGAACCTTGCGGCTCCACCTGAAACTCGACATCATCGCGAGCCTGCGCAGCTTGTGTCAGAGCGTCGGCTGCCATGTATGTGTGGGCAATGCCGGTCGCGCACGATGTAACAGCTGCAATCCTAAACTTTTTCACGCCATCGGTCTTGCCCGTCGCAGCGGGAGTAGGTGCTGCGGCAGTTTTCTTCTTAGGAGCAGCGTTGACGACGTCCAGCACCGCGTTGACGACCGTTTGTTCATCCTTTGCCTCGCGGAGCTGAGTTACGAAGTCGCCGCGTACCAAGGCACGTGCGAGCTTGGAAAGGATCTTCAAATGCGCCTTACCGCCGCCTTCAGGAGCAGCGATCAAAAATACAAGCTCTGCGTCTCCATCTGGCCCCGAGAAGTCAACGGGCCGCTGTAACCTGGCAAAAACCAACGTTGGGGTTTCGACTGCTTCGGTACGGCAGTGGGGGATTGCAACACGGCCATTCACACCGGTACCAGCTTTCTGCTCACGGGCGTAAGCTGCGTCGGCTAGCTTCAAGCTGTCGCTTGCTCGGCCGGCGTCCTGGGCTTGCTGCGCGAGGTGTTCGATGACCTCTCTTGGCGTCGACCCGTAGTCCACATCGAGACTAACGAGTTGTGGAGTGATGATGTTGTCACTCATGGTGGACTCCTGTTCTCTTAAATTATGAATCGATTTCTACAACTTGGGTTTGTTCCAAGTTGATGTCGTCAGGGCTTGGAATCCCGGTACCTGGTAGGCCTGCTGCAGCAGAGCCATAGGCGACCGCGGTTTGAAGGCACTGGTCCAACGGCAGGCCTTGAGTGCGAGCCATAACATATCCAGCAAGTGAGCTGTCGCCTGCTCCAACGGTAGATTTCACAACAGTCGGTGGTGGCGTTGCTGCCCAGGCAGAGTCTGCAGTGACCAGGCAAGCACCTGCGCCACCAAGGGTGACGAGAACTTCCTTAGCCCCTCGCTGAATCAAGCGCTTCGCTGCCTCAACAACCTCGGAGTAGTCTCCGGCTGAAGCGCTAGTCTCTAGTACATGCCCATCGGCTCCCACCAATTGCGCTAATTCAAAAGCGTTGGGTTTCAGGATATCGGGGGCTGCAGATTCAAGCTGATCTCCCAGCTTTACCAGGGGTTCGTCTGATGTGTCGACGGCCACCAGTACGTCTTCGGCGAGCCTCAATCGGATTTCTCGGGTCAACGTTGCGTAGAGATCCGCCGGGGCTCCACTGGGCAGCGACCCTGCCATGACGACGGCCTTACATTCGCTGCTATGCGAATCAAGCGCGTCGAGGAACCCCTGCTGGACATCAATGGTGTATTGAGGGCCAGGCTCATTGATTTTGGTAGTCGTACCGTCGGATTCAGTAATCGCAGTATTGGTACGGATAGTGCCCTCAACCGGGATGAAAACAAAAGGAAAACCGAGTCGGTTAGCAGCGAACTTGAAAGGGTCGCTTTCCCCGCAGGGAACTACAGCGAGTGCCGCTCTTCCAGCCTTCGCTACGGCGTGGGCCACGTTGACGCCTTTTCCGCCAGCTTCTCGCGTAGCGGTAATGGCACGGGCGACTTCGCCGCGACGCAACGTTGCTACAGAAAGCGTTGCATCTGTACTTGGATTCGGAGTGAACGTCAGAATCATGTGGCGCATCCTTAGAGTAATTGGTGCTCTGTGGGGTAGCGCCTACCGAAAGTCTGTTGTGCAGCTGCAGTATCGAAAAGCGCTACTAAAGCCATAATGCCCGATTGTGTCCGTTAATGCAATAGAACGGGCACAATCGGGCATTTGATTCCTTTTGTTTCACTCTTCGGCAAGGACGACCTTGATTCCACGCTCCCGCAATTCGCTGACAAAGCTCTCTGGTGCGTCTGTGTCGGTAACAACGACGTCAATTGCGTCTAGCGGCGCAAAGCTAACTAGATAATCATTGCCGAGCTTCGTGGAGTCGCAGAGCACAACTACCTTGCGTGCATTGGTGACCATTGAAGATTTGACCGCAGCCTCTTGGGCGTCGGCGGTAGAGAGGCCGTGGTCAATAGTCAAGGCATTCGTGCCAATAAAAGCAACATCTGCACGCATAAGCGCGAGAGTGCGTAATGCCGTATCGCCTACAACAGCTTGGGTGATTGCACGGACTGTCCCCCCGAGGAGCTGAACGTCTGTAAGCCCGCAGGATGATAGGTCTAGCGCGATCGGGAGGGAGTTCGTAACTATAGACCAATGCTGTGTTTTTCCTGCTGCGGCAATAAGATCGGCCAGTCCATTGATGGTGGTGCCGGCGTCGAGAAAGATGCCAGCGCCAGGATCCTCTGGGAGAAACTGTGTCGCAGCGCGCGCGATCGCCGATTTGGCGGTCGGTGCCGACCGGAACCGGGCATCAAGAGAAAACTCTGTGGTGAGAAATGATTGGCTAGCGACGGCTCCGCCGTGAACGCGGTGGACAATTCCTTCATTATGGAGAATTGCCAAGTCCCGCCTGATGGTCTCGGCTGTTACATCAAACCGTTCGGCCAGCTCCGTAACATTCACGCGTCCTTCGACTGCGGTAAGTGACGCGATCTGCCTTCTTCTCTCTTCGGCGTACATACAACTCCTCCGTGGGGCAACCACGAATCAGCAGGGTTCAAAAATTAGGTTGCCCCTATTGTTGCAAAACCGTGCGCCCGAATGCTTTTACATGTGTTTGATAGCCCCCGGTTGGGGGCGAAATGGCGAAAAATGGCTACAGGGTCCGGAAAACAGAGACCACTTTGCCCATAATCTCGGCGTCGTTGCCTTGTATCGGAGAAAAGGCATCGTTATGAGGAATGAGCCATACTCCGGAAGAGTCCTTATGAAACTCCTTGACAGTTGCCTCCCCGTCAATTAGCGCTGCTACGAACTCGCCCTCTTCGGCAACATGTTGTGAGCGGATGACTACCCAGTCACCATTGAGAATGCCTGCATCGCGCATTGATTCTCCAACCACCTGAAGCATGAAGAGGTCGCCGCTATCGAGTAGTTCTTCCGGCAGGGGGTAGTAGTGTTCAATGTTTTCCTCTGCCAGGATCGGAGTTCCAGCGGCGATTTGGCCGAGGACAGGGATCATCCGTGCTGGAGAAGTTCCATCAATGTCCGCATCGTTTTTCGGTGTAACCGAACCTCCCATAGATTCTGGCAGGTGGCGGAGGTCTACGGCTCGTGGCTTGTTTGGGTCACGGCGAAGGAACCCTTTCTTTTCGAGCTCCTTCAGCTGGTAGGCGACAGAAGAAGTCGATTGGAGTCCTGCGGCGTCGCCGATCTCTCGAATGCTTGGTGGATAGCCACGTAATACGACGGCGTCGCGAATGACTTGAAGGATTCGCTTTTGTCTGTCTGAAAGTACGCTCATATCGAACTTTTCACTGGTTGTGTTCTTGCGTGCCATGGGTCCTCACATTGAGTCTTGATAGTGTCTTCTGTACAGAATATATCAAAGAGGGCAAATATGTTCGATAGTTGGGGGGTTGTGGGGATGTGATGTGGGATGGTATAAATCGAACATAGAAGTTAAATCGAACAAATACGCTAAAAATGTTTCGCGTGAGATGAGAAACCATCGAATTCGCAAAATGAGGTAAGGGGCATTTTATGAGCATCATTGACCAGGCGAAAATGATTTCTACTCGTGCTGATATGGCGGGAGCTCCACTTGCACCACGGTCTTCAATGCCAGCTGAAGTGTGGGATTTTGTACCCATGCGGGGTGATCGAGGGGGTAAGCCGTCACGCCACGAGCAGGTTATCAACCAGAACTTTCGTTGCCACTGGGCGGCTGCAGATGCTCCCGAGCCAACCGTTTATTCTTCCGCCGAGCCTCAAGAGCAGCGAGCAAACGTTCTAATGGGAGCCCTTCTTGGGGTAACTATGTTCGTCGCTGTACTTATCTCGGGCGATTTCGGTAATAGCGAGTGGGACTCGGTGTCGCGGGACGATTCGAACGTTGCTCATAGCTATGAAGTCGCTTCTGCAGCGCAACGTTAACCCGCTAATGTAGGGGGTGATAACTGTTCTCCGAGAAAGTGGGGTGTAGATGTACTGTCCGTTTTGTCATCACGAACAATCGCGAGTTACAGATTCTCGTGTTGTAGACGGGGGCTCTGCTATCCGGCGGCGGCGAGAGTGCACCTCGTGCGGAGGCCGATTCACAACGATCGAGAAGGCCGTGCTGACCGTTGTGAAGCGCAATGGAGTAACTGAACCGTTCGACAAGGAAAAGTTGATCGTTGGTGTTCGGCGTGCTTGTCAAGGCAGGAACGTTAGCGACGACGCATTGAAGCGGCTAGCGCAGCAAGTAGAGGAGACGGTTCGGGCCCAAGGAAGTTCTCAAGTTGCGGCAAATGACATTGGACTGGCGGTATTGGAACCGCTTCGCACACTGGACGAGGTTGCGTACCTGCGATTTGCCTCGGTGTACAAGTCTTTTGAAAGCGCCGAAGATTTCCAGTCGGAAATCCGCTTGATGAAACGACGCGAGCGAGAGGGACTGGAATAAAGTCCGAGGCTCACTACCGAAGTTTATCGACCATTTTTTCAATACGACGCACGCTCACAGGCTTTTGGGTACCAAGGTGTTGTGCAAACAAACTCACTCGCAGCTCCTGAATTCGCCACATCACGTCCTTGTATGCGCGTGTCTTTCTGCATTGGGCAGGGAGCTGTTCCATTCGTCGCTCTAGGTAAGCCTTAGCATTTGCTACTTCAGCCTGCCGCTCTTCGTCACGTTCCGGTTCCGCTTCTAGATGCTCAAGCCGTATCTGGATTGCCTCTATGTAACGGGGGAGGTGCTGTAGGTGTTGCATGCCATGAACCGTGATAGCGTTCGCGGGCAGCATGAATGCTAGTTGCTCCCGAATATCATCAATCGCAGGACCAGACCAATTCTTGAGCTCTTGCATCAAATCTGAGTATGCAGCGAGACCTGGCGCGATCGATACAATTGATCGTCGGACAGCTCCCGGAATAGTCGGTTTAATTTTCGCACATAGTGCGTCGAAATCAGCAGGTGACCTCACAGGGCCGCCGGCTTGAATCATCGCGTCGCGGATTGCTGCAACGCGAGCGTCTTCGACAAGGCCGGAAGCCCCGCCATGTGGATACCTATCAACAGCGACACGTTGCTGTAGTGGCAGTCCCTTCGTCATCTGAGTATCGGAAACCTCGATTGCCCGCAGCAGCAACGTGAGCGTTGCCGTCATCATTGATGCATCAGCACTCGCCCGGGTTGGATGCACAGCAACGCGAACGCCTTTGGGAGTCACCTCGAGCGCAGGATAGGCCTCGACTTTGTTGCCATCAATGGTTGTGGTCGTACTTTCGGGAATATCGCCGAGTGTGTCTTCGGTCCATACAGGAACTTCGGCAGTTTCAGAGTGGCGGCTTGCTTTCGCGACTGAAGAACGAATCTGTGTGGCCCGACGCTTCTTCAAAGCAAGGAGACTCTTGTCTGAGTCGACAATCTTCCCACGTTTATCAATGACTGCAAACGTTATGAGCAAGTGCGGTGGCAGCAGGTGCGTGCGGAAATCATGCCCGCTAATGCCGCTGGCACCCAATTCAGTGAGGGCCTGAGCCAGTGCTTCGGTAACCGACGTGCGTGGATCGAACGTCATACGCTCAAGTGCACGGTCAGCGAAGTCTGGAGCGGGGACGACGCCCTTGCGTAGTGGTTTCGGCAGTGAACGAATGAGTTCAGTCAGCAACTCTTTACGTAGCCCAGGTACAAGCCAGTCAAATCCGACTGATTCAACGCTGGCCAGTAGAGGCAGGGGAATTGCGATGGTAACACCGTCGTAGGCGGTTCCAGGCTCGAATTTGTACGACACATCGAACCGCATCGACCCTTGTGACCATGACATTGGAAAGTCTTCTGCAGAGATAGTCTGGGCAGAATCGTCAACGAGTTTACTTGGATCAAAGTGAAGATATCCGGGATCGAGCTGCCGTTGCTTCTTCCACCAACTGTCAAAATTGTTCGCTGTTGTGACTGAATCCGGCAGTTTCACGTCGTAGAAATTGAATAGAGTGTCTTCGTCAACGACGATGCCCCTACGCCGTAGCTTTTCTTCAACTTCTGCGGCTTCGCTTAGCAACAAGCTGTTGTGTTCGAGAAACTTATGAGTCCTCGTCCAATCGCCGTCAATGAGTGCGTGACGAATAAACATCTCGCGCGCAGCCGTAGGATCAACGCGGTGGTAGGGGATAAGTCGGTCTCGCACGATAGGGATGCCGTACAATAACGATTTTTGATGAACCATTGCGCATGCGCGTTTCCGTGACCAGAACGGTTCTGAATAGACATGTTTCAGGAGTGATCCTGCCGCGTGCTCGATCCATGAGGATTCTACTTTTGCCACGTCTCTGGCCCAAAGCCGCGAGGTTTCTACAAGCTCGCTTGCCATCAAAAACTCTGGTGGGGTCTTGGCCAGCGATGACCCTGGGAAAATCAGGAAACGGGTACCACGAGCACCTTGGTATTCTTTGCTGTTTCCGTCGCGAGCACCGATATTCGAAAGTAAGCCAGTGAGCAATGCTCGATGAATCGAGTCAGCGTCACGTTTCGTTGTCATTGTCATTGCTTTGTCGACGTCCCAGCCCAGTCGACGTTCGACGTCGCGGAGCTGACGAACGAGGTCGTGCCATTCACGAATTCGCATATAGTGCAAATACTCACGCTTCATGCGCTTTCTGAACTGATTGCCTGAAAGCTCTTCACGGAGACCTCCGACGTAATCCCAGAGCTTGAGCGCTGAAAGAAAGTCGGATGTCTTGTCTTTGAACCGTGCATGGGCTTGGTCTGCTTGTGCCTGAAATTCCAGGGGGCGTTCGCGCACGTCTTGAATCGACATATGGGCGACAACTGCGGTGACATCCTCCAACACCCGGTAGCGTTCGGCCTCGACGAGCATGCGAGCCATCTTGGGGTCGACTGGGATTTTCGCAAGCGTATGGCCAATTTTCGTGAGTCTTGGAAGTTCACCCTTTGGTATTGCTTTGATTGCACCGAGCTCGTACAAGAGCGTAAGGCCATCGCGAATAGCTTTGTCGTCTGGGGATTCCACGAATGGAAAGTGCCGCATGTCGCCGAGATTGAGAGAAATCATTTGCAGGATCACACTTGCCAAGTTGGTCCGCAATATTTCAGGGTCAGTAAATTCCGGGCGTGAATTAAAGTTCTCTTCCGAGTACAAGCGGATAGCGATACCGTCAGCAACACGTCCACAACGGCCCGAGCGCTGGTTTGCTGAGGCTTGGGATATCTCCTCAATTGGAAGACGCTGTACTTTAGTCCGCGTTGAATACCGTGAAATGCGAGCGAGGCCAGTGTCCACAACGTAGTGAATTCCCGGCACTGTGAGCGAAGTTTCGGCGATGTTCGTAGAGAGGACGATCCTACGCCCGCTATGCGGGGAGAAGACGCGGTGCTGTTCTGCGTTCGAAAGGCGTCCGAAAAGTGGCGCGACTTCAACATTCTTCCAATGCTGCTTTTCAATTGCTTCCATGCAGTCACGGATGTCACGTTCTGAGGCGAAAAAGCAGAGGATGTCACCGTCGCCTTCTGCCATCAACTCCTTGATGGCGTTGATAACACCGTCAATCATGTCAATATCAATTTCACGATCGCCGGCATTTTCGACGAGCGGACGGTAGCGCACCTCAACCGGGTAGGTACGACCTGAAACCTCAATAATCGGGGCGGGGTTGCCTTCTTCGTCACAGAAGTGCTGCGCGAAGCGTTCGACGTCAATGGTGGCGGACGTGATGATGACCTTCAGGTCGGGGCGTTTGGGGAGAAGCTCCTTGACGTATCCAAGCAAAAAGTCGATGTTTAAGGAACGCTCGTGCGCCTCATCGATAATGATGGTGTCGTACGCGTTGAGGAACCGATCACGCTGAATCTCCGTAAGGAGAATTCCGTCTGTCATGAGCTTCACTGAGGTAGTGGTGCTGACCTTGTCGTCGAAGCGAATGGCGTAACCGACCGATTCTCCAATGCTCTGACCTAGTTCTTCTGCTATGCGTTCAGCGACAGTTCTAGCAGCGAGACGGCGTGGCTGAGTATGCGCGATACGCCCTCGTCGACCGCGGCCGAGCTCGAGCAGCATCTTAGGAATCTGGGTGGTCTTGCCGGATCCAGTTTCACCAGCAATAACAGTCACTTGGTGGTTCGCGACAGCTTCTAAGATGTCATTCTTGCGCTGAGAAACCGGGAGTGCATCTGGGTACTCGATGTTCGGAATGAGTTCATCCCGCGCCCGAACGACGTGCAAGCTTCGGGCAATTGCCTCTTCAACTTTGTTAAGTTCCTTGCCGTTCTTGGCCTGTCGAATGCGACGGCGAAGACGCCGGACGTCGCGTAGTTCCACGTTGTCTAGTTGGCGGAAGAGTTCTTTCTTAGGTGTTTGTTCCTGGTCCTTCATAACTAGCGTCCCAGTTTAGCGGGACAGAATCGCATCACTGGTTTTCGCTACCTCTTTGTACGCCTTTCTACACAACGCTCCAAGTTCCTCAAACTCATGGATGCGGGAAGAAGAAGAGCGGTAGGCCAGTCCAATTGTACGCTTCGCGTCGACACTCTTCTGGAAGGTAGAAAGCCCCAAACCAGGACGTGTGCACTCAGCTGCAATAGCTGACTTGGGAACGAGGGTTGATCCAAGGCCAGCCACAACCAGCTGCATGATGGTAGTCAGTGACGCAGCCCGTGTATCTGATTGGCTTGAATTTGAGGGTGTAGTTTGAACGTTCTTGCAAAGGTCAACTATTTGGTCGCGCAGGCAGTGGCCGTCGTCGAGAAGAAGCAAATCGAGTTCTTCCAGGACATCGAGAGTAAGGTTTTGGAGCCCAGACAACTTGTGTTTCTCATTTGTTACGACGATGAAGTCTTCGTCATAGAGTTCCAATTCACTGACTCCAGGCGCGTGTGTAGGCAGGGCTAGCAGCGCCACATCGACGTTTCCGTCGCGCAATTTAGCGAGTAGGTGCTTGGTGGGCTCTTCGATGATTCGAGGAGTTAAATCGGGGAACTCGCTCTGAATCAGTTGTAAAAGGGTGGGCAGGATATACGGTGCGATGGTGGGGATGATGCCGATATTGAGGGGTCCGGAAAGGACCCCATGTGCACCGCGGGCATGTGCAACAAAAGCATCGGCTGCTTCAAGCGTTGCTTTTGCATAGGGGAGGAGCGCCTCCCCAGTTGGAGTGACGATGACCTTTCGGGTGGATCGCTCGATAAGTTGAATCCCTAAACCGGTCTCTAGCGCGACCAATGCCTGGGATAATGACGGTTGAGAAATGTTGAGCTTGCTCGCAGCAGTGCCGAAGTGCCTATTCTCGGCGATGGTCACAAACGTACGAAGTTGGGCCAAGGTTGGTTTATATTCTTTATTGTTCATTCTTATAACCATACGGCATTGCAATAGGTTTTGCTGTTGAAATTGCGCGGCGTTTCTGGCACAATGTTTGACAGAGTGCGAGCGATTGCATTCCAAGACCGTATATATACGACATCTCACATTCGGAGGTTAAGCTATGGCAATTCTGACTGTAGGCGAGCGTTTCCCTGAGTTCGATCTGGTAGCGCTGAAGGGTGGCGACCTTCATGAGGTCGACGCAACAAGCCCAGAGGACTACTTCGAGAATGTATCCCTGGACAAGTACGAGGGTAAGTGGAAGGTCGTTTTCTTCTACCCGAAGGACTTTACGTTCGTCTGCCCAACCGAGATCGCAGCGTTCGGCAAGCTGAACGAAGAGTTCGAAGATCGCGATACGCAGGTCCTTGGTGGCTCCACTGACAATGAGTACTCCCACTTCAACTGGCGTGCAACGCACCCAGATCTGAAGGCCGTTCCGTTCCCAATGTTTGCTGATGTCCGCCACGACTTGATCCGTGCACTGGGCGTTGAAAATGAGGCAGGCGTCGCTGATCGTGCAACGTTCATCATCGACCCAGACGGCGTCATCCAGTTCGTGTCTGTCACCCCGGATGCTGTTGGCCGTAACGTCGAAGAGGTCCTTCGCGTTTTGGATGCTCTCCAGTCCGAAGAGGTCTGCGCCTGTGACTGGCAGAAGAACGACCCAACGAAGAACATCGACAAGTTGGCTGTCGTTCAGGAATCCCTGAAGTAAATGAACTCCGAGTCCCCGTCACTAGTTCAATACTCAGTGACGGGGATTTATTAATAAACAATAGAGAGGAAAGAGAAAAGAGATATGTCGATCGATAACCTGCGCAGCGCTTTGCCTGAATATGCAAAAGACCAGAAGCTGAACCTTGGCTCCTTGACACGCTCTACAGAGCTGAACGAGCAGCAGCTGTGGGGCACTCTCGTTGCTTCCGCTGCAGCGACAAAGAACCCCACCGTGATCTCCGAGATTACGGACGAGGCCAAGGAGCACCTGTCTGAAGAGGCTCTCGATGCCGCTTTCGGCGCAGCAACTGTTATGGCAATGAACAACGTTGCCTACCGCGCAAAGGGCTGGCTCGGCGATGACTTTGCACAGGTAAAGTTTGGCCTTCGCATGAACATCATCTCGAAGCCTGGCGTCGAGAAGGCAGACTTTGAGCTGTGGTCGCTCGCAGTATCTGCTGTCAATGGCTGCGAGCATTGCGCTGTTGCACACTCCAACGTCGTGCGCGAAGAGGGCCTGACCAAGGAGCAGGTCTGGGAGGCAGTAAAGATTGCTGCTGTTATCCAGGCCATTGCACAGACCGTAGTGGTAGAAGACGCACGCTAACTGTTACGTCTTCTGCGCGATAGTCGGCTGAGGGACTACATCTGGACAACGTCCAAGTCCCTCAGCCGAACCTCTCCTGCCTCATCAGAGGCATCGAGATCGACGACGCCGTGGAATTGGAAGCTGCGGTCCCCATCTGGATCTTTCACGATCTGTACGACTTCCCAGAGCCGCGAGCTTTCATCGTTTACTCGGAAATACTCTGGCCCGCGAGCATCTGCGTCGATCATGACATCGTCGTACTCGTCGAAGTAGTCGTCAAGAAGCGAGGGCCAGTCGGGCCGAACATCGGGGTCGAGATATTCAAGCATCGACTCCAGGGCTTCTTCCTTTTCGAACGCAAACAGTTCGACAAGCCTAAAGAAATAGTTGCGAACCATGATTTTGAACGCCCTGCGGTTCGCTGTGAGCGCCGTAGGATCCTCAACACCGAACGCAAGCTCGCGGTCGAGAACATCCTGGGAGATTGGGGCGTCGTCATCAGCTAGTGTCGCCCATTCGTCAATGAGCGACGAGTCCACCTGACGGATCAGCTCGCCTAGCCACACGATGATATCTTCGAGCTCCTCAGTCATATATGCCTCGGGCACAGAGTGGGAGAGGGTGCGCCACGCATCGGTGAGGTAGCGGAGCACCACACCCTCAGAGCGGGATAGCCCGTAGGTTGCGATGAGATCCGAAAACGTCATCGCATGCTCGATCATGTCGCGTACCACCGACTTTGGCGAAAGCTGCCACTCCTTCGCCCACGGGTTACTGGAGCAGTAGGTCTCAAATGCATCTTCCAGTTCCTCCGCGAGCGGCTGAGGGTACGTCACATCTTCGATGAGTGCCATGCGCTCCGTGTAGTCGACGCCCTCTGCCTTGAGAGCTGCGATCTCCTCGCCGCGAGCTGCTGACTGCTGAGCTTGCAGCACCTGACGGGGGTCATCCAAGATTGCCTCAAACGCTGAGATTACATCCAACGAATACGTTGAAGACTCGGGGTCAAGCACCGTGAGAAATGCCAGCGCGAACGGGGAAAGCGGTTGGTTGAGCGCAAAGTCCCTGTCCAGCTCTCGCGTGAGAGTATAGGGGCGATACGCTGGAGAATCAGGAGTGCGTTCTACAATGTCAGCCTGGATGAGCCCGCGAAACAGATCGACTGCCGTAAGAATGTCACGGTTCTGCTTAGCGCGTGTGTCATGGTTGCTCCGAATCAAGTGCTTCATGTGCTCGTAGCCGTCACCCGGGCGAGCAATAACATTGAGCAACATGGAATTCGATACTTGGAACTGGCTAGTGAGTTCCTCCGGTTCTGCCGTTGTGAGGCGCTGGAAAGTTTTTTCGGACCAGGTAACTTCGCCATCACGAGCTGACTTCTTGTTGAGCTTCTTAAGCCGCTTCGGATCGTCGCCGGCGCGACGCCGAAGCTTTGCATTCTCAATCTCGTGTTCTGGCGCTTCGACGACGACCGTGCCCTCGGTGTCGTACCCAGCTCGCCCCGCGCGGCCGGCGATTTGGTGAAACTCCCTCGATTTAAGGATGCGTTGTTTCGTCCCGTCGTACTTTGCCAGGCCGGTAATCAGCACAGTACGAATTGGCACATTGATACCGACGCCGAGGGTGTCCGTTCCGCAGATCACCTTTAAAAGCCCTGTTTGAGATAGTTTTTCGACGAGCCGTCGATACTTCGGCAGCATTCCGGCATGGTGAATGCCAATGCCTTTTCGAAGTAACCTCGACAACGTTTTACCGAAGGTAGTCGTGAACCTAAAATTCCCGATCTCCTCTGCGATACGTTGCTTCTCCTCTGCGTTGATGATTTTCATACTGGTCAGTGCCTGCGCGCGCTCTGCTGCCTCGCGTTGTGAGAAGTGCACAACGTAGATCGGCGCTTTGTTATCCGCCAGTAGTTCTTCGATCGTCTCATGGACGGGGGAGAACACGTAACTGAAATCGAGTGGCACGGGACGCTCCGACCCACCAACATACGTGGTTGGGCGGCCAGTGCGCTCGGTGAGATCCTTTTCTATCCAGGCAGTTTCTCCAAGCGTGGCAGACATCAAAAGGAACTGGGCCTGGGGGAGTTCCAGTAGCGGCACCTGCCATGCCCATCCGCGGTCCGGCTCCGAATAGTAGTGAAACTCATCCATGATGACCTGCTGAATCTTCGCGTGCTCACCTTCTCGCAGCGCAATATTCGCGACGATTTCAGCGGTGGCTGCGATAATAGGGGCGCCGCTGTTCACTGTGGCATCACCGGTCATCATCCCTACGTTTTCTGCTCCGAAGATCTCACACAGTGCAAAGAACTTTTCGCTCACAAGCGCCTTAATTGGGGCAGTATAAAACGAGCGCTGCCCTCGAGCCATGGCAATGAAGTGCGCAGCGTTTGCCACCATCGACTTTCCCGAACCGGTTGGCGTCGCCAGGATCACATTATCCCCAGCAAGCAACGCAAGCGAAGCTTCTTCCTGAGCTTCATAAAGCGAGATTCCACGACTCTGTGTCCACGCAGTGAAAGAGTCCCAGACGGCCTCTTCAAAAAGGTCTGCTGGAACGTCGTCAAGGTCTGCCAAATACGTAGAAAGAGTCACGCCAACTACCGTAGCCGAGTTCGTCGCGAAAAGCCGCTACTCGTCTTCCTCATCGGTTGGCTGAGCTGGGTCAATATAGTAAAAATCCTGCAAAGCCTGACTGAGATCATCGCCAAAAGGCAGTCCCCGTTGTCCGTCGACAAGCGGACGACTCTGCTGGTCCTCGATCGCCGTGAGATAGTTCTCGAAGGCTTCGCTGATCTCATCGCCGGAAGGAACCTGTGCCTCACCGGGCATCTTTGCGTTGGGATTGTTCCTGCGGTACTCCTCAACTTCACGGTCGTAATGCTGTTCGAGAGCCGAGACGACTTGCGCGATCTCCTTTGACGCAGCCGTTTGCTCTGCTAATTGACGCTGAACACTTGTTATCTCTTGCTCGAGCGCGCGGAGTGGCAACTGAAGATTTGCTGTATCCTCGAGCGCCTGCATGAGCTGGAACGCCGCCATCGGGTAAGGAGAGTTTGCAATGTAATGAGGTACATGCGCAGTAAAACCAGCGACCTTTTCGCCTCGCTTATCTAGCTCTCGCTCGATCATGATGGAGGCAGCCCCGGGCACAGTAATAATTCCGTCGAAGAGATACTTGTCTTTCACCAAGCTCTCATCATTTCCGTGTGTGGAAACCACTACTGGGCGGGTATGGGGAGCGGCAACAGGGGCAGCGTAGAGGCACAGCGTTTGCTGAACTCCAAACTGCACTGCAAGGTCAGCCACAGACTTGCTAAATGCCTCCCAACGCAGATCAGGCTCTGGCCCGCTCAGCAGCAGAAACGGCATATCCTTTGTGTCGCGGACAACACGCAGCTCAATGCCGATCTCTTCGACGTCGGCCACCGTGTGATTCGCCAGGGTTACAGCAGGCCTGCGAGAGCGGTAGTCAATGAGTTCATCGTTATTGAAGGTGGCTAAAGTGCGGGTTTCCAACGCCGCGTTGAGATGATTCGATACCCCTTCAACCGCATGGCCCGCATCTGCGTAACCCTGTAACGCAACGACGAGCGTTGGCCCCTCAGGAGATTCGCCAAGACTCGAGGGAGACGGGTACTCAAGTTCATACATGCGATTATTCGTTGGCATGACCGCTCCTAGGATAATTTGAAAGGATCTAACTTTGTACTTACCCACAACGTCTGGGGTGAAGAAATATTCCTGCTGAAAATAAGGAATTCTAGCAAAGCGGGAACCGATGCTGTGTTGGCTACGTCTAAACTGTATGAAAATAAATGCAGCTAATTCATCACTTTTTGGACCATCAGATATCATCGCAGCCCTGCCCGGGGTTCTAGGGTTTTATCCTCAAGAATCGGTCGTGGTGCTCGGCATCATTCCGGACAGCGAAGGAACACGTGGGCTTCAACTTGGACCTGTAGTTCGCGTTGACCTCACGCGCCTTGAAGCATTCATAGAAAGCCTCAAGACCGACGTGACGCAATACCTACTGGGGGATGACGTCATCGCGTACCTTGCAGTCATTGTGAGCCGTATTCCGAACTCAGAGCTCGTCAAAGACGCAGTTGATCGCTTGCAGTTCCTCGAAGAAGAAACCGGTTTCAAAGTCGACCTGTGCTGGCATGTTTCCGAAATTGCGCAGGGTACCCCATATACATTGCTTTTTGGACCGCCATTGAATGCGGCCGAAGAATGCGATCGCGCGTCCTCCCTCATTGGTGGCTGTGTATCGTCAGTGATTTCCTCTCCATCGATGCGCCCATACGTTGAGCAGGGGATACTCCCAGAACTCGATAGACAAGACACGTTTAGCTATTTTGAGCCGGTCGATTCGGAGTCCGTCCAACTGGCGCAACAAATCCAGGCACAGACACGCAAAGACGGGTTGCAGCTACTGAAAGACTTGTGGGGCGGTAGCCACGCTGGGGAGGAGGAACACCCGGCAAAACTGGCGAAAGAAGAAATTGAAAGCATTATCGAGGTTCTGCTTTGCTTGCCCGAGACTTGCCTCATCGGCCAGCGCGATGCTAATCCAATCGGCGAAATCTCGAATGAAATGAGAATCGCGCTCGAAGGCTTGACGGCTCTGCTCACCCATGCTCTACTGCGGGATACACTTATCCCCACGATTATGCAGAACCCAAAGCGACTTGCTGCTCCACTACTATTCTTGTCGCGCCATGCTGTGGGGACAGTGCGGGCAAACGCGTTAGCGTTGTGGGCTGTGATCGCTGTGCGGTGCGAGATCGGGTCTTGGGCAGGGGTCGCACTACAGTGCGCGCTGCAAGAAATGCCGGACCACTCATTAAGCGACGTGCTCCTGCAGTTACTCGCGATCGGTCAATATGAGGGTCTCCTGCACGCAGTTGAAGAAGGCGGGGAAGCAGTCTGGATGGAGCTAGAGATGCTTGCAGGTTCCTAACAGCAGATCGGCTCTACTGAAGCTCAATGCGCACGGCATGCGCGAGGTCATCAGGAATGACGAAATCTTTTTGGCCAGGAAGTGATAGCTGTAGCCCCCCATCATCCGGAAGGCTCACTATGACTTTTTGGCCGACGATATCGCCTAGGCCTGCCAGCTCCGGCAAGCGCTCTGCTTCGAGCTGCAGAATCTCACTGATTTGGACCACTACAGCTTCGCGGCCCTCGGAGAGATCTAAGTCCGTTGCGCGAGTGCCAAGCTCAGGCTTAGCAACATTTGAACCGCCAATTTCATCCAACGCAGGGATGGGGTTGCCAAACGGAGATACCTGAGGGTGGTTGAGTACCTCGTATACGCGCTTTTCCACGGCTTCACTCATCACGTGTTCCCAGCGACATGCTTCGTCGTGCACTTGTTCAATATCCAACTTGAGGATGCTGGTGAGAAGGCACTCTGCGAGGCGGTGCTTACGCATCACCGCAGTCGCACGGGCGCGTCCCTCGTTGGTAAGGGAGAGCGAGCGATCTGTTTCAACAACAATCAGGCCGTCGCGCTCCATGCGGGCGACGGTCTGGGAAACTGTCGGGCCAGACTGCTCGAGCCGCTCTGCGATTCGTGCGCGGAGCGGCACAATGCCTTCCTCCTCAAGTTCGTAAACTGTACGTAAATACATTTCTGTTGTGTCTACGAGATCACGCACGTGGAACTCCCTTGCCTAAAAGTCGCTCTGAAGCGTTGAGGCTGCGTCAACATTCGACGCAGTCCAAGAATCGACGCCTATTAACGATTGCTATGGTAACCCAAAAAACTATTAGTTGCGGAACGCTTCGTCGCGGTTGTTACATTGCGTAATCCCTAAGGCGCTCTGCGCGGTCACCTACGCGAAGCTTCGCCATGACCTCTCGTTCGATTTGGCGAACGCGCTCACGAGACAAGCCGAATTTACGCCCAATCTGGTCCAATGTGCGGGGAACACCGTCGGTCAGCCCATAGCGCATACGGATGACGTCCTGCTCGCGCTGCTCCAAACCGTTGATGACATCTTGGATGTCATCGTGACGGAGCACGGATACCACCGCGTCTTCGGCGTCTGTAGCTTCTGCATCTTCAATGAAGTCCCCCAGGGGGGCCTCTTCATCCGCTCCGACCGGCATGTCAAGACTCACGGGGTCTCGGGATTGACGGAGGAGGAGCTCAATCTTGTCCTCTTCGATGCCAGACTCCTCTGCCAACTCCTCATTCGTTGGTTCGCGGCCAAACGACTGGTACATCTCGCGGCGAATTCGGGAGAGTTTATTGACCTGCTCTACAAGATGCACAGGGAGACGGATAGTACGAGACTGGTCTGCCATGCCGCGAGTAATGGCCTGTCGAATCCACCACGTCGCGTACGTCGAGAATTTAAAACCCTTGGCATAGTCAAATTTCTCCATCGCGCGGATCAGTCCGAGGTTGCCCTCTTGGATCAGATCGAGCAGTGGCATCCCGCGTCCTGTGTAGCGCTTTGCCAACGACACAACCAGACGAAGATTTGCCTCAAGGAGGTGGGCGCGAGCTTTCCGGCCTTGCTTCGCCAGAATTTTATAGTCACGTTTCTGGGCTCGGGTGAGCTTGCAGTCTGGATCATCAAGAAGCTGCTGGGCATAGAGTCCAACTTCGATCTGCTGGGCTAGTTCGACCTCTTCTTCTGCATCGAGCAGGGCAGTCTTGCCAATGCCATTGAGATACACGCGAACAAGGTCAGCCGATGGATTGTCGTTCGTTTGATTGCGACGACTACCGCGGTCAACTTTTTCTTCGTTGTCCGCTGTTAAGGTCTGACTCTTCGACGTCATTGAGCACTGCCTCCTTGGACGAGTGGAACAGGTAATCTTCTACACCCTCAACGATCTTGGACACATTTTTGTTCCCAATGATCAAAAGAGTGCTAGGCCTCGACAATCACCGTGAATGGGCCGTCGTTGATGCTCTGCACCTTCATATGGGCACCAAACTTTCCTTCAGCGACCGTGATGCCCCGGTCTCGGAGGTAGACTGCGATTTTTTCAATGATGGGTGCTGCTTCATCTGCGGGGGCTGCGTCACTCCATGACGGCCTCCGTCCTTTTGCCGTGCGACCCATCAACGTGAACTGACTCACAAGCAAAACAGGGGCTTGTGCGTCCACTACAGACTTTTCGCCCTCAAGAATTCGCAGTTCCGCGATTTTGCGAGCAACCGTTTCCCAAGCGTCGTCGCTATCCTCTCGTCCTGCTCCGACAAGGGCCAGAATTCCACCCGTCGCCTCGCAGTCGATTGCTCCGACGACTTCACCGTCGACGGTGACGCTCGCGTTCGTAACTCTTGTCAATACAGCCTTCATTCCTACTCCACCTCTGCAATTTCCGCCGGCAGCACGATGCCGTGGCGGATAAGATCCACAACAGCTGCAACCGTTTGGTTTTCCAATTCTTCAAGGGCCTGCTGGTCGTCGACACCTCGAGATGCTGCTAGGATGCCCACCACGTCACGCAGTGGCAAGCCGGCGGGATGCAATCCTGCAAGGACGGTTTTCAACGCCTCATCCAATGAATGAGAGAATCGTGGGCCATCCATTCGAGTAATGCGCAGCTCTTCGCGCGTGAAACCCAGCCCCTCTTCAGTATTTGGCACAGCGATGTCTTCGATCGCGACTGTGGGCCGGACCAGGAACGAACTATCTAAGAGTTCCTGGACGGATTTTTGCCGTAGCCACGCCTGCCGCAGATAGTATTCTTCGACCTCAGGCCCAAGCGGGTCCGTGAACGGGTGTGATAATTCTTCCGCAGTAATCTCGGAGGGCTGGTCGCCGATGTGTTGCATGAAAATCCAACCGAAACCAATAGCGTGAACACCCGCGGCTTGGAAGTAATCGAGCCACTGTTGTGTGCGGGCTATGCCGCTTTCAGTCCTGAGGTCGACTGATTCATCTTTCAGCCACGTGGCGACGTAGGTCTCGGGGTCAACCACTTCTCGTTGAAGCACCCATGCGCTGACTCCCTGCGAAGGGACCCAACTCGCAACTCGCGACTGCCACGCCTCACCATCAATATGGGCCCATGAGCCCAGCATGCACAGCATCCCACCTTCTGCGAGATATTCAGGTGCGTGCTCTGCCACGAGGTGACTTGCTTCATCCAGTGGCATGCCGGAGTCGCGGTAAACATGCCCTACCTCCGGAATGCCGACTACAAACGGCGGGTTGGCAACGATCCTGTCAAACTGCTCGCCCGCGACAGGCTCAAACCAAGATCCTTCGCGGAGCTGAACGTTAGTGATGCCATTCATCTCGAGCGTGGCCTGAGCCAACTCGATCGCTCGATGATGAATGTCAGTACCGACGATCTGATCGGCAAGGCCAGATTGTGCTACCGACAGCACCCCTGAACCGGTTCCAAGGTCCAAAACCGTTCCAGTCGGTGACTGCGGGATCGCGTGCAACAGGGATTTCGACGCCGCTCCGACTCCAAGTACGTGATCTTTGCCGGGAACGATTGCAGACGTAGAGGCGTCGAGATCTGCAACTATGAAGTGATGCTGTTGAGACAACAAATGAGGCCGGATGTCGTAAGCAACCTCGTAGCGTTGCTCTTTGGTCTGGTGAAAAACACCTGCACTGATGAGTTTCTCAGCAAGTGACGAGCCAAATAACGCCTCGAGCTCGTTTTTGGAAGTCGGGCGCCGCAACAACAAAGTGGATATGGCCGATCCGATAACGTCTTCTGAATGGCAGCGACGCAGGACGGATCCCACCTCGCCCCGGTAGAGAGCCTGGTATGCATTTGGTCCAAGATAACTTCCAATCGAAGATGTGGTGTAGGGGAGCGCGCGCAATCGTTCACCGAGCTCCCGCGCAAGTCCAGGGTGTAATCCAAATGCCGTAGATGATAAATCTGTCATGCTGCTACTCCGATTGGGATTCGTGATCGATAACGGTCGGCGTCGTATCTGTTGAAGCCTGGTTCGAGGATAGTTGTTGCCTCGACTGCTCCTCCAACGCGGCATAGGCACGACTCAGCGCAGGCTTGTAGACATTCTTTTCACGCGGATCACGCGACTCTCCTTTCGCGTTGCCCAACATCACTGCGACCCAGGGGAGCGGTACGGAAACAATAAAGAGCAACGTCGCAATCCACCAGTTACCGAGCCACCACGCAGATGCGATCGAAAGCAAAATGAAAGGGATCCGAAGTGCCTGCAACCAAAGGTATTGAGCCTCTCGGCTCTGCAGGTTTTGCTCCGGCGTCTGCTTCGCATCCGTAATGAGTGCACGGTGTCGTTTTGAGCGGAAATGACGAAAAAGGAAATGCTTATCGTCGTGGACTTCGACTTCCGCATCAATCGAGACGTACTCTTGTGCCTCGCCCTCTCTCTCATTCATAAATACACAGGTTAGCGCCTCGGCTTAAAAACTTTGCCAAAGTGGGGCATGATGGGAGTCGTGAATACGACGACGAAGACTCTTGAGCGCACAGACCTTCGGGAAGACACATCGTCAACAAATGATGATGGAACCCCCAAGTTTTTCCACTACGTGAAGAAGGATCAGATTTTCGATTCTGCGATTTCTGGAAAAGTCGTAGTCGCACTCTGTGGCAAGACATTTCCGGTGAAGAAGCAGGCGAAGCCTGGGTCGCCAGTATGTCCTGACTGCGAACGCATCTATAAGGGGTTGCGTCGGAAGTGACGGCTCCAGGTACGTCGGCCGGGCCTCAGCTGCGCGCATGGCAGCAAGAGGCCCTCGATTCGTTTATGCGCACCAAACCTCGAGACTTTCTCGCTGTAGCAACTCCTGGTGCGGGTAAGACGACGTTTGCACTGACACTAGCCAGCAAACTGCACGCATCGAAGGCAGTGCAGCGCATCATCGTCGTCGTACCAACAGAACACCTAAAACACCAGTGGTCCCAATCAGCAGCGAGGTTCGGCCTTTCGCTAGACCCAAACTTCACAAACTCATCTGCGGTAAACCCTGCCTATGACGGCATTGTCGTGACGTATGCGCAAATCGGTATGCACCCGTTCAAGCATCATGCGGTGGCCACTGCGAAGCGCAGTTTGGTGATTCTTGATGAGATTCACCATGCTGGTGACGCCAAAAGTTGGGGGGATGGAGTCTACGAGGCTTACAACGATGTCGAACACCGCTTAGCGTTGACAGGTACGCCGTTTCGCTCTGATGATTCCCAGATTCCGTTCGTCCGATACGTCGAAGACGGCGATGGGCACCTCGTTTCACAAGCGGACTACACCTATGGGTACTCCCACGCCCTGGCCGATGGCGTCGTCCGCCCAGTTGTATTCCTGGCATATTCCGGCGAGGCACAGTGGAAAGACTCCGCCGGGGAAGAGTATTCCGCAAGGCTTGGTGAGCCACTGAATGCCGAGCAGACCGCGCGTGCCTGGAAAACTGCCCTAGATCCGAAAGGGGACTGGATCAAGGCAGTCCTCCAGGCGGCACATACACGGCTGAAAAAACTTCGTACGAATATGCCGGATGCCGGAGGCCTCGTCATCGCTACGAACAAGACGACAGCACGCGCCTACGCCAAGATCCTCTCCAGCATTTCGAGCACGCCCGTCACGGTCGTGCTCTCAGACGAAGCCGGGGCATCCGACCGCATCGACGAATTCTCCGAGTCCACCGACGAATGGATGGTCGCAGTCAGAATGGTCTCTGAGGGAGTCGACGTTCCTCGCCTCGCTGTCGGAGTATATGCAACATCAGCATCGACACCACTGTTTTTCGCGCAGGCAATCGGACGATTCGTGCGCTCACGCATGCCAGGCGAATCCGCCTCCGTTTTTCTCCCGTCGGTCCCGGTTCTGCTCCGCCTCGCGGAAGAAATGGAGGTGTCACGCGACCACGTTTTGGGCAAACCACACCGAGAATCAGGGTGGTCCGACGAACTACTAGCCCAAGCAAACCAAGTTCAAAACGAACCAGACGACAACCCTTCGTACGAAGCCATCGGCGCATCAGCCGAGCTAGACTCTTTGATTTTCGACGGCTCCACCTACGGCACACCCACCGTCGCAGGATCCGCAGAGGAACAAGACTTCCTAGGCCTTCCAGGGCTGCTTGACGAAGAACAGGTCAAGACTCTGCTCCGCAAACGCCAAAGCGACCAACTAGATGCCCGAGAAGCAGAAGAAAAAGCGCGAAAGGCTGCCGAGCGCCAAGCACGCGAGCGTGCTGAAGTACTAGGAGAGCACTTGGCTCCCACTCAGCCGTCCAAGCAAACCTCCGCGCCGGGTAGCAGCGAGGAGGCATCAGTGGCGGCTGATGAGATTCCCCAGTTGAGAAAGGAACTCAACGCTCGCGTTTCAATCGTCGCTGGAAAGACGGGTCGCCCGCATGGTGCGATCCATACGGAAGCGCGTAAAGCGTGTGGTGGTCCGCCGACCGCGCTGTGCAATGCGGAACAGCTGCGGGCGCGTATTGCGTACTTACGAGATTGGTAATACACGAAACCGGTAGGAGAGTGGACCTCCTACCGGTTATTGCTTACTACGTAGAAACGCATTTAATCGAGGTAATCGCGCAGCACCTGTGAACGCGACGGGTGGCGAAGCTTCGACATCGTCTTGGACTCGATCTGCCGGATGCGTTCGCGTGTCACACCGTACACCTGGCCGATTTCATCTAGCGTGCGAGGCATGCCATCGGTCAAGCCGAAGCGGAGCCGCACGACGCCGGCCTCACGCTCGGAAAGTGTGTGGAGGACATCCTGAAGTTGGTCCTGAAGAAGCGTAAAGGAAACAGCGTCGACTGCCACAACGGCTTCGGAGTCTTCGATGAAATCACCGAGTTGGCTGTCGCCTTCATCGCCGATCGTCTGATCCAATGAGATCGGCTCACGGGCGTACTGCTGGATCTCCAACACCTTCTCTTCGGTGATGTCCATCTCTTTTGCGAGTTCAAGCGGTGTAGGTTCGCGTCCAAGATCTTGTAGAAGCTCACGCTGGATACGGCCAAGCTTGTTGATGACCTCGACCATGTGCACCGGGATGCGAATGGTTCGAGCCTGGTCTGCCATGGCACGTGTAATTGCCTGGCGGATCCACCACGTTGCATAGGTGGAAAACTTGTAGCCCTTGGAATAGTCGAACTTTTCAACTGCACGGATGAGACCGAGGTTGCCCTCCTGGATGAGGTCCAAGAAGGCCATACCGCGACCGGTGTAGCGCTTTGCCAGCGAAACCACGAGTCGAAGGTTAGCTTCGAGCAGATGGTTCTTCGCCTTGCGACCGTCTCGGGCGACGGCGCGGAAGTCGCGCTTAACCGCAGGGGTAAGGCGTGCTTCCTTGTCTCCCTCCTCAGCTGCACGGGCCATCTCGTCGAGTCGGTGTTGCGCGTAGAGACCAGCTTCAATGCGCTTCGCGAGAGAAACCTCCTGCTCAGCATCGAGCAGAGCAACCTTACCTATTTGCTTCAAATACGCACGGACAGAGTCCGCAGATGCGGTGAGCTGAGCGTCCTTGCGGGCTTGGCGAAGTGCAGCAGATTCCTCGATATCCCAGACAGAAGATCCGTCGTCTTCCTCGTCTTCTTTTTCCTCGTCGTCATCACCAAGATGCTCGTCAAATTCTTCGTCATCTTCTTCAGCCGTCAGCGGGTCGAAGTCCTGCTCCTGGTCAGAATCGTCGAGCGATTCGTCCGTTTCTTCCAGCGCGGAGTCGTCGCTGGTGACCTCATCAGTTGCGGGTGAAGCAGCCTTCTTTGCGGCGGTTTTCTTTACTGTCTTCTTCGCTTTCTTAGCTACCTTTGACGCCTTTTTCGCGGTTTTGCGTGCTGTTTTCTTCGCAGTCTTCTTGGCGGTCTTTTTGGCAGCCTTTTTGGCGGTTTTCTTGGCTGCTTTTTTGGTGGCTTTCTTGGCGGTCGTTGTGCCGTCGGTTACGCCGCCGGAAGTGCTCTCTGCCGCATCGTTGACGGAGTTTTTGCCTGAAGCTTCGCTGGCTACCACGTACGCCCTTTCGCCTTTGTGAACTGATTGATGCTTTTGCGGACACCGAGACTTCCTCCAACAATGGATGGAAAGAAAGTCACTCTGGTGAAAGCAGACCAGCAAACGCCGGTCTGCCTTCCTAGCGTACGCAAACTGTGCTGATTTTTCAGAACGCCTATCTTAACAGCATTGTCAAGCTGCTTTGTGTTAGACGCCGAGTCTCGCTAGTTACGGTGCGAGGTGCTCATTGGCCGCCATCGCTGCTCCGACAATGCCTGCTCGGTTGCGAAGAGTGGCCACGACGACAGGAGTGTCGACAGTCAATAGAGGGACCCATTTGTCAGATTTCCGCGAGATGCCACCACCGACGACGAAACACTCTGGATTAAACAGTCGCGCGTATTCGTGCAGCACCTTATCAACTCGCTTCGCCCACTTCTTGAAGCTCAGGTCTTCCCTCTGCTTTACAGCTGAGGAGGCGACGTGCTCTGCTTCCTTCCTATTGACGATTAAATGGCCAATTTCTGTGTTAGGGAAGAGGTGCCCATTAACCAGGAACGCTGAACCAATACCAGTGCCAAACGTGAGGAATATGACAGAACCGTTTCGGGCTCGTTCATTGCCAAAGGCAACTTCAGCAAGCCCCGCGGCGTCGGCGTCGTTTAATACAGTGACAGAGCGCTCAGGGAGATGCTGCTCAAAGAGCTCATGCACATCGGTGTCGATCCACGACGGGTCGATGTTAGCTGCGCTCTTTGCGATCTGATGCTGAATCACCGACGGCAGCGTTACTCCCACAGGGCCGTCCCATTCGTGGAGACGGACGATCTCTGCGACTGTTGATGCAACAGCTTCAGGTGTAGCTGGCTGAGGAGTTGCGATCTTGATCCTGTCGCCGACGAATTCTCCGGTTTTGAGGTTGACGATGGCGCCCTTGATTCCAGAACCGCCGACATCGACGCCCATACCATAGTGCTCTTGGGCACCATCAATTCCACTTGTTGTAGTCATAACATTGAGCATACAAAAGGTGTGCTCATTGCGCATGTAGGAAAATATTTAGGAGCGCGGTACCTAGAACGAGCGGGTTGACGTCGCTGTACTTTAATTAGCTATAAAGCCTTTGATGTGTAGGGAACCCGTGGGTATTGGCCTGCTGACCTTGTAATATGACATATAGCTTTGTGTGCTTTATTATTCGGCTCCAAACCAATAAAAAGGCTGAGGCTCATCTATAGGAAGCGTATCTCCTCAACGGGCCTAGGCATTGCTGAACTTGACTACTCCTGGAGGCACCACCACCATGGCGACCGATTACGATGCACCGCGTAAGCGCGCAGAAGACGAGCTTGAGACTGACTCCCTCGAGGGCTTGAAGGCTGCGGAGGTTGCGGGCAGCAGCATGGATGATGACGGTGAAATCGTTGAACCGTTTGAACCGCCACTTCAAGATCTGTCTGGTGAGGAACTGAACGTTGAGGTAAAGCCTCGCCAAGATAACGAATTCACTTGTGCGTCTTGCTATTTGGTTCAGAAAAAGAATCGGCTGGCTTACGAAACCGAAGACGGCCAGAAGATTTGCCTCGACTGCGAGTAGTAGCGAGCAACGCAGTCGCGCGATCCCTAGGCGGTCCGCTGCTCAGGCAAAAACATTCCGAGGATTTTCTCCGGTTCTTTCGCAGCAATTAGCCAGTAGGGGGTTGGGTCCTGAGGATCGTCCAAGACAAGCAGAATATGTTCTTTCACCCAACCATGCGATACCAAGAAAGCAGCTGGGTCTAACTGTCGTCCGAGAGCATTTCGCTTCGCTGATGCAGGGACAACCATAGATCTGCTGACAACGGTGTTGGGTAAGTTGGCGTCGTCAACGACGAGCCAACGAGTGCCGTCGCTGTCTTGCTCGACCGCAATTGTAGTTTTCGAAAGCCATGTCAAGAACCAAAAAACTAAACTTCCGATAACGAGCACGGGGATAATAAACCACCAAATATTGCGGTTGAGCGTAAGTTGTGCCCCGATGAGCAGCGTTAATGCTGCACCGATGATCCACCAGTACCAAGGCACCCATTGACGCTCCGTATATAAGACTTTGGAACCACTGGATGCCGGTGCGTTTTGGTTGCTATTCATACCCTCATCAACTCGTCAATTCGATGTACTCCCGAATACGTTACCCAATAACACTAGGCGAAATTATCTTAAGAATGCACACGCAATGGAATCCCGTAAGGTGTATGAAGTGACCTCTCTTGAACCAATTTCAGTAAAACGTCTTGATCCAGACATGCCGCTTCCTAAACGAGCGCATGAAGGTGACGCCGGGGCGGACCTTTACTCCTCGGAAACACGGACATTGGCTCCCGGCGAACGGGCGCTCATCGGCACCGGAATTGCTGTCGCGTTGCCCATGGGAACTGTCGGGCTCATTCATCCTCGTTCGGGACTCGCTGCCAAACACGGGATTTCTATTGTGAACACGCCAGGCACCATTGATGCCCAGTATCGAGGGGAGTTGAAGATTTGCCTTCTTAATACCGACCGTGAATGTTCGTTTACAGTTGAACGAGGAATGCGGATTGCTCAACTAGTGGTGCAAAAAGTCGAGTTGGTTGACTTCGTCGAAGTTTCCGAGCTTGACGATACCCAGCGTGGTGCCCAAGGATACGGATCAACGGGGCTCGCCTGAGGCCACATTGGGCCCGTACTAGAGTAATTCTCACCCGAAGAAACTTTTTTGAAATACACAACTTCACTCGAAAGGTGATCACCCATGGCATGGTGGCCATTTGGTAAAAAGAAGAAAGACCAGCAGAAGGAAGACGCTGCCCCCGCTCAGACGGAGGCAGAGACCAACGACGATCTAGAGGTCACAGCACCAAAGTCTCAGGACACGGGGATTGCAGCGGATACTGATCCATCCCAGACTCCATCAGCCACTGGTACTCTTGCCGATTATGATCCAATCAGTGGATCTACCGGTCCGTTCGACGGCGACAACGTCGACATTGAGGAGTTCGATTTTTCTGACTTCTCCCAGGTGAACCTCAACCTCGGATCAATGCAGATTCCGCTGCCAAAGGATTCGCAGGTGCAGGTTGAAATGGGCGAGAACGGCCCGAAGATGGTGCACATCGTTACCAGGTACGGTCGCATCACTCCGGTTGCTTTCGCTGCACCGCGTAACGGCGGCCTGTGGGCCGAATCGGCAGAAGAAATTGCCGAGGGCATGAAGAACGAGGACATGCCTGTCGAGTTTGAAGAGGGCCCCTGGGGAACCGAAATCGTTGGTACTGGCGCTAACGGTGTGATCCGCATCATCGGTGTTGAGGCGCCTCGATGGCTGTACCGTGTCACGTTGGCCGCTCCGGCGGGAATGGAAGAACAGCTTGCTGAGCTCGGGCGGGAAGTCGTAGCACGCAGCTTTGTTTACCGCGGTCCGGACCCAATTTTGGCGGGTAACTCTTTGCCAGTCGTCCTGCCTGCGCAGTTGGCTCGGCAGGTGCAGCAGGCTGTACAGGAGCGGGCTGCGCAGGAGTCGCAGCAGCAGAGCCCACAGGCTGGAAACCCGAACGCCCTGAGTGACGCGCTGAAACAGATCATCGCACAAAACAACGAAGCGAATAAGAATAATTAATGAGTGCCCAACCATCGCTGACACCAGGCGACAGCATTCAAGTCACATTCCACGCCTTTGCTCACGGCGGTGAGGCTATTGCCCTTGCCAATGACGGACGAGTTGTCTTCGTGCAAGGCGCTCTACCTGGAGAAACAGCGACCGTCAAACTGCTGAAAGTGAAAAAGCGGTGGGCTCGCGGTGAACTGCTCGAGATACAACAAACTTCACCAGATCGAGTGAAGGTAGGATGTCCTGCTGCTGCGGCAGGTGCGGGCTGCTGCGACTTTGCGCATATGAGTGAATCTCTGCAGCGGGCCGCCAAAACAGAGGTACTTGTTGGACAGCTTGAAAAAATGGCACGTCCATCTGGTGTGCTTGATGGCATTGATCTCACCGCCATTTCGGTTCAGGCTTTAGCGCCTACGACCGGATGGCGGACGCGTATCCGACTCGGCACTGATGCGCAGGGGCGTGCCGGTTTCAGGAAAGCACGTTCCAATGACGTCGTCGCCGAGCGTTGTACTCAGGCGATGCCGGAACTGTTTGACGGGATTGTTGGCGATGGGGCACGACGATTTACTCCTGGGTCTGAGATAGTCGTCGTCATCGATTCTCTCGGGAACCGGCATGTCGTTGAAACGAGCAAAGTCCAACGCGGACGGCGCGTGGAACGAATAGACCGTACGGTTGAAGGCTCCGGCAACATCGTAGAAATGGTCGGAAACGATAGGTTTGAGTTTCCGGCGACTGCGTTTTGGCAGGCGCACCGTAGTGCACCGTCGGCATATGCAGATCTGGTGCGTGAGTGGTCCCTTGCGGGGAGGCCTTATCAGAACAATTCCGGTTGGGACCTCTATGGCGGAGTAGGGCTCTTTGTTCCATCCATGTCCGCGGCACTCGGTGGTGGTCCGGTTGCAACCGTCGACTATTCGAAGTCCGCGATGGCGCATTCTCAGCCTGCACTTGCAAGCCTCGACGTCAACAAAGTCAACTCCCGGGTAGAAACAGGAATTCGATCCTTGCCCCCCGCGGGCCTGGTTGTGCTCGACCCTCCTCGAACTGGTGCTGGAGACAAAGTGATTCATGATATCGCAGCGGCGAGTCCGCAGCGAGTGATTCACATTGGGTGCGATCCGGCAACATTTGCTAGAGATTTAGCAAGTTGGGGAGCATGCGGATATCACGTAACTGAGATAAAAGTCATCGATGCATTTCCAGGAACGCATCACTTTGAAACGCTTGCATGCCTGGAGCCTCTGCGTCCTCATTAGGAATGGGGCGTGCGCCCCGCAAGGTGTAAACTAGCGTCAACTATTGCTTGTTCTAAAGGAGAAGTAGAGGACCGTGGGACTGATAGGTAAACTCAATTCGCCAGCGGATTTGAAGTCGTTGGCGCCTGGGGAATTATCAGATCTCGCTGATGAAGTACGCCAGTTTTTAATTGAGAAGGTGTCAGCAACGGGAGGTCACCTGGGGCCGAACCTCGGCGTTGTCGAGTTGACAATTGCACTGCATTACGTATTCGACTCGCCAACGGAACCGGTCGTTTTTGATACCTCTCACCAGTCGTACGTGCATAAAATTCTGACCGGGCGTGCTGGTCAGTTTGATTCCTTGCGTCAGAAAGACGGTCTTTCTGGCTATACCTCGCGCTCGGAGTCGGAACATGATTGGACTGAGTCATCGCACGCGAGTGCTTCGCTTTCAATTGCAGATGGCTTAGCGAAAGCCAAGTACATTCAGGGCAAGGGCGACGAAAATGTTGTCGCCGTCGTCGGTGACGGTGCACTGACAGGTGGGATGTGCTGGGAAGCGCTGAACAACATTGCAGCCGCAGAACGCAACGTAGTCATAGTCGTAAATGACAATGGTCGCTCGTATTCGCCAACTATTGGTGGTTTTGCGAACAACCTGACTCGCCTTCGTGATCAGCTCGCAGCTTTGCGCATGAAACCCGGCTACGACGACGTAATGGAATCCGGTAAGAAGACCCTCAAGTCGATGGGTTGGGTCGGAGAACGGACGTTTGAAGCGCTTCATGCGCTGAAAGAAGGAGTGAAGGCCCAGGTTATCCCAACAGAGATGTTCCCGGAGCTGGGGATGAAGTACGTTGGGCCAGTAGAAGGTCACGACCTCACGGCGTTGCTAAGCGCTTTCGAGTACGCGAAGACCTACGAGGGGCCCTTGATTGTGCATGTTGTGACTGAGAAAGGCCACGGCTTCGCCCCCGCAGTTAACAACATCGCCGACCAAATGCACTCCACTGGTGCGATTGACCCTGTTACAGGAGAAACTCTGAAGAAGTCCAAGCCAGGGTGGACATCAATTTTCACCGAGGAACTTCTCGACGCCGCTAGGACTCGACGTGACATTGTCGCAATCACGGCCGCTATGGCTGGGCCGACAGGCCTTGTACCGTTCGCAGAGGAATTTCCTGATAGATTTTTTGATGTCGGTATTGCGGAGCAGCATGCGATTGCCTCTGCCAGCGGGCTTGCTCTCGGGGGACTGCACCCCGTTGTCGCGGTCTACTCCACATTTTTGAACCGAGCTTTCGATCAGCTCCTGATGGACGCAGCACTTATCAAGCAGCCGTTGACTGTAGTGCTCGATAGAGCGGGCGTCACTGGTACGGACGGCGCAAGCCACAACGGCGTGTGGGATATGGCGCTGACGTCGATCGTCCCAAATATTCGTGTCGCGGCGCCTCGCGATCCGCAGCAGCTAAGGGAACTGTTTAGGGAAGCTTTGACTGTTAAGGACGGGCCAACTGTCGTCCGCTTCCCTAAGGGGAACGTCGGCGAGAACCGAGCAGCTATTAAGCGGCTGCCAGGTGGCGTCGATATTCTTCGAGAGCCATCATCGACTGCGCAAGATGATGAAAGTGACCAGACAGTTGATGTGTTGATTGTTGCAGTGGGAGTTTTTGCGGATTCGGCACTACGGGTCGCTGAACGATTGGAATCGGACAATGTTCGAGTTACCCTGGTAGATCCTCGTTGGGTTGTGCCTGTTTCCCCTGATATTCTCGAGCTTGCGGTTGAGTCCGATCTTGTCGTGGTGTATGAAGACGGGATCGTGCATGGAGGCGTTGGTTCAGCAATTGCAGAAGCGTTGTCCTACGCTGAAATCGACACACCGCTGCGGCATATTGCATTTCCTCAGGTGTTCCCAGAGCACGCTTCCCGGGAACAGATCTTTGAAGAATTCGGTATGGACGAGTCAGCTGCGACGAAAAAGATTCGCGAGTGGGTACGCGGCCTTGAGGACCGCGATCAATAAGGCACTCGCTGCCTAGCGGCGAGGTTCCGGCTGTTCCGCCACGAAAATAGGTGCTAGGAAGTCTATTTGCCATTCGCGCAGTCCCATCTGCTTGAGCAGGGGACGGGTGTATTCCATTGGCCAATCTAGACGTTCGTGGAAGGCGGTCCATATGGTCCGTTCGAGGACCTTGTTCGTCAAAATCAGCTCTTTGCGGATCTTAAGAGTCTCGGCGATTTCGGCGACCCGATTGTTTATGTTTTGTCGCGTACGTAGCGCCACTTTGTTGTGCCTTGTCCACTCCCAAATGCTTTTCCTAGTAGGTAAGCGAAGTTGTTCCCTCAGTGCGGTTTCAAATGGGGATAACAGCGCATCATGGATTGTCTCGAGCCAGAAGTATGGATAGGTGGTGAGCGCATGGGTTGCACCGTCAAACGCCAGCAATTCGTCAACGGTCGTTGGGCGGGACTGAGCCAGTGGTACCAGCATCTTGTTCGGAAGTACTAATCCCGGAGCTATGTCTTGGTCGTAGGCAAAACAATCGCGAGCATCCCAAAGCCACTTCGTCAAAGTGAGCTCGAGATCCGACAATTTGTCCGAAACCTGGGGTATATCGAGCCAAGAATGTTTCTTTACCCCCGGGTTTGAACGCGTAGCTACCAAATGAGCAAATTCTTGATTCGCGTATTCAAGTTTGCCTTGCATATCGAGGAGGTGTACTAAGGCCTGTTCAAGGTGGGGCAGGTAAATAACGTCCTGCGCTGCGTACTCGAGCATTGAGTCGGTCAGTGGTGTCTGTGACCAATCGGCATCGCCGTGCTGCTTGGGAAGTGAGACTTGGCAAAACTCCTTTACCAACACGCCAAGTTTGGTTGCTGGGTAGCCTGCAAATCGTGCTGCAAGTTCGGTATCGAAAATAGTGGACGGACGTAATCCTAATTGCGCGAGACACGGTAGATCCTCTCTCGCCGCGTGTATTACCCACTCCTGATCATTGCAGACTGGTGCAAAGTACTGTTCGAACTCGTCTCGATAGTGCTCAGGGGCAATGAGGAACGTTCCCGCGTCTTTGCGGTAGATCTGTACGAGGAATGCTCGGTCATCGTAGCGGTACGCGCCGGCTCGTTCGGTATCGATACAAAAAGGACCAAGTCCTTCGGCTAATCGATCAGCTACCTCGGCAAACTGCGATGGATGATCGACAAAGGTGTAGGACAAATTCACTTCCATGCGTACACATACTAATGCTACGAAATAGTTCGCACACCTTCGGGTGGCAGACCCGCCACTAAACTGAGGACATTTGCAAACGCTTCCACATGTGATGACAGATCAATTCCTTCAGCTGTCCAAGATGCGCGCATCTCCAATTGGTACGCCCGCGGAGGGCCGCCAATCTCCCCGTAGCGGACGGAAGCTGTGGAGGTTACCGTACCTCCAAGGTTGGTAAACCCGGCCCCATTGCCATCGAGCGACTCGTTAAGCCACTGCCATGCCACATCGGGGAGAAGTGGATCCGCCGCAACAGCATCGTCCATATCTGCCTGGATATAGGCGACTAGTCGCATTGAACCCTCCCAGGCCTCTTCAGCGTCGGGGGAATGAAGCAGGATGAGGCGACCGAACGCGTCACCTTGGTCTGGCTTGGTCTGGATAACCTCAAGCCCAACGGCGTGGCTAAACGGTGCAGGCCGCTGAGGAGGCCGAATGGTACCGATGGAGATTTCTGGGCGCACTTGAGCCTTATGCATCGATTCGACCGCTGCGGTGAACTCCGCAGGAGTCGACGCGCTCTCGCTTGGGGAGGTGGTATCCGAGTTCATCACGCCAACCAAGCTAATGAGGATGCGGCTTTGAGGGGGCGAGGCGCGCCGTATATTGGTTCGCAAGATTCAGCGTTTGCAGCGAAGTGTACACTGAACTAGTACTTTCGTTTGATGTATGTTTTTATAGCGACGGTTGGTCGCCTTGGCATCCAACGTGTTTCCGTGAATCTCAGAAGGAGAGTTTAAATGGCGAAGCTTGACTACGAAAAGCTGAACGCAACCCAGCGCTACCTGCAGTACGCGGTATTTCGTGCGATCCCAGGTGCACTTGGTACCGAGCGCGACGAAGTTATCGCAGAAGCAGAAAAGTTCTTTGAGCAGCTCAAAGAGGAAGGGAAAGTTGTCGTACGTGGTATCTATGACAACACTGGTATTCGGGCTGACGCGGACTTCATGATCTGGTGGCATGCGGAGGAATTTGAGTACATCCAGGATGCACTCGCGCGATTCCGCCGTGACACTGCGTTCGGTCAGCTGTTGGAGGTTTCGTGGCTCGGTAATGGAATTCACCGCCCTGCGGAGTTCAACAAATCGCATCTTCCGAGCTTCATCATGGGGGAGGATCCGAAGGACTGGATTACGGTGTACCCATTCGTTCGTTCATACGACTGGTACGTAATGGAGCCTGAGAAGCGTCGCAAGATCCTAATGGAGCATGGCATGGCAGCACGCGACTATGCAGACGTTCGTGCCAACACCGTCGAGGCCTTTGTCCTTGGCGACTATGAGTGGATGCTTTCGTTCGAGGCGGACACGCTGGAGCGTATTGAGTCACTTATGAAGACGATGCGCTACACAGAAGCGCGCCTTCACGTCCGAGAAGAAATCCCGTTCCAGACCGGGCGCCGCGTCGCAAGCATTGCTGACGTCATAAAGGTTCTGCCGTAGCTGGCATTGCGAAATCAAAAACTCCCTCAGCGCATCTCGGCGCTGGGGGAGTTCTTTAATCGTCCTTTCTTGGGGCATCAAACTTCAGAGAAATTGAATTGATGCAGTATCTCTGATCGGTTGGTGTGTTGAAACCCTCACCCTCGAATACATGCCCCAGGTGGGAATGGCATTGAGCGCAAAGCACCTCAGTTCTTACCATCCCGAGAGAGTAATCGGCTCGCTTGATGACGGCGGCTTCGCTATCAGGAGCGTAGAACGCTGGCCACCCGCAGTGGGCGTCGAACTTCGTTGTAGAGCGGAACAACTCTGCGCCGCATGCGCGGCACACGTAGATGCCTTCTTCGAAATGGTCGGTGTACTCACCAACTCCAGGTGCTTCGGTGCCGGCTTGCCGAAGTACACGGAATTCCTCAGGGGCGAGGTGAGCTTTCCACTCTGCTTCCGTCATCTGCTGAAAACGATTCTCTGTCATGAGGGTCTCTGTCGCCTTTCTTTGTTGTGAACACTGTTGTGAGTACCCAGGTGGCCGTCGATACGATGAACACAGCCCAACCCAATGTGGGGAGGAATGTAGTAATCCAGTTCCCGATGAGAGGGTTTCGAAGTGTCGTCCATTGTAACGGTGCAAGGCAGAAAAATAGTCCGATCCAGGGGCCGCTGGTGTGCATTGGGCTTCGTGCTGAAAGAACAGTGAAAGCCGCCGGGAAGAGCATCATCGAGTAGTAAGCCTGGCCGAGGGACGAGAGCAAACATACACCCGCGAGTAAAACCGTGGAGCTAAACGTGAGCCATAGGAGCTCGTCTGACCAGCGCCAGCGGGCAAGCCCCAGGACCGCTATAGCGACAGTGATGCCGAAAAAGACGAATAGTGCGTCGTAGAACTGCGTCGGAAAGCCAAAGTAAGTCGTGAAGCCGGCAAGCGATGAATTGGCATAGTCGCGGGTGATCTTTAGATAGGGGACGACGACATCGATGTAATCGCGGGCGCCCGGTGTCATTGGCCATGCGACAACGTTGAAGAGCACGGGAACTAGGACACTCGGTACGACGCAACGCCAGCGGAGTTGCATGAGTGGCAACACCACCAAGGGGGCAAACATCGGCTTGACCAGTATGGCGAGGCCTAGGCAGACGCCGGCTAACGCAAAGCGCCTGTGAGTATAGCTATAGAGGAATACGGTAAAGAGGAGCAGCAATACACCATTGATGTTCGAAAAGACGAGTGTGTTCACAACTGACTCGGTGCAGAAACTGAGCACGATGCTGATAGGTAGCAGCGGGTGGCTCAGCGGTTTTCCACTGAGCTTCGTGAGGATTCCAAGTGCCGCAAGAATGGCGGCGGTGTTTACTAAAACAAAGAGTGGACGGATCAGCGAGGCGTCGTCAAACAGGCCCAAAGGTGAGAGCAGTAGCGTAGCTCCAGGATTGTAAAGATAGTGCGGATCGACGTGGTGATACACCTCGTTGTAGACGGGGACGCGCTCGACAAAGCGACGGGTGGCAGCCCACACGGTGGTGAAGTCGTCGGTCTGGGAGCCGTGCCTTGCAAGAACGGCAACTCGGTGGATGGTGAGCAGAAGTGCCAGTGGCCAGGCAGCTGCGTTAGCGGCGGTTTGTAGCGTGCGCGTTGCCGCTGTGGTGTGCGAGCCATTCTGTGGGGCAGGAGCGGTCCAGATGTTGTTCAGGCGCTGCGCCCAGGCGGGGGGAGTGTCTTGTGCGTACGTCACTTGCATAACAGTACCGAATGCAGTTACCCCTCGTGGGAAGCAGCAGTGCCCCACAGACGGTAGCGCACGAACATCGTCGAGTCCTCGCTCACCCGCACGTCTTCGAGCTCGAGCGGGGTGGCATAGTCTCCACCTCCGCCGAAGAGGGGCTTTTCTACCTTGCCTTGCAACGTAGGGTCGATGGTCAGGTGCAAAATGTCACCGAGCCCAGCAGTCAGGAGCATGTCGTAGAGTCCAGGTCCGCCCTCGCAAACGATGCGGTTAAAGCCCTGGGCGTGCAGGGCATCGATAATTGAGCGTGCAGTGCCATCGCCAGTGGACAGAATGCGGCCGCCCGCGTGCAGGAGTGCTTCTCGACGCTCGGCGAGCTCCGGATCGTCGACGTGGTGCTCCGGAGCGAGGAAAAGCGGAGGCACCTCCGTGTCGTAAAACAACTGTGTGTCCACGTCAAACTCGAAGCTTTCGGTGATGATCGCAAGCGGTGGGACCTCCGCCTGCCCGCGGGACCGACGTTCGGCCTTGTCCTCGTCGGTGCACTTGACTCCGAAGTAGTTTTCCGCCCGCGCGGTGCCTCCACCGACTAAGACAGCGTCGGACCACACACGCAGCAGGTTGAGCAGCGCGGCATCGATGGCGTTGCCAAGGGAGCGGGAGGTGCCATCGAGAGAGGCCGCGCCGGAAAGTGTCATGACCGCAAGCAGACGCAGTTCCGGGACTGAAGCGGGCAGCACAGTGCCCAGCAATTCAGCTGGTTCGAAAGTGCGGCTCGCGTCTATCATGGCGTCAAGCGTACACATCTGACTGCCAGGATTTTAAAAGGAGACAGCACGTGCTCGATCGTTTTCCGCTCGTGGAAGAGGCGCAGCGGGTATGGATAGGTGGCGAGAACCCTGACCGGCTCTTCGCAGCGCTCTTTGACCCAGACGTGGCAGATGCCGATTGGAAACAGCAGGTCTGCGTACTTGCAGACGCGGTGTTCGGTGAGACCGTCTACCGTGAAATCGATGCGTTTGAAGCGATGTTCAACGCCGTGACCGACGCAACATGGAAGGCACGTGAGCGCTGCCTCGGTGAGCACAACGAGGAATGGCTTCGGCTGTTGCCGGAATGGGCAAGGCAGTCTCGCACTGCAGAGTTCGCGCTCATCCTTATCGAGCTGCAACTCCATCGCTTCAACTTCGACCACGATGGCATCCGGCGCGTACTCGATATGGCGAACGATGCGCCCCTGCGCTTCCACAACCTGTCGGTGACCGTCAACCTCAACCAGGTTTTTCTCACCTTCGCCAGGCTGCTCTCGGGTCGTAGGATTGACCCGCAGCACGTCTTCGACGCCGTGGGAGCCCCACCCAGCGACGGGAACGAGCATGCCGTTTCTCAGCTGGAACAAGTGCCACTGAAGCTCAAACATCTCATGCTCCACGGGTTGTGGCTCTACCCAGACACCGAGTATGGGGAGCAAATACTCGCCTTCTCTGAGGCAATCTTGCGCTATCACTCGCCAAACGACTACATCGCGCACTACCGGCGTGCCGAGGGATACCGCCGCATGGCAGCCATCGAAGCAGCACCACGCTCCGACGTGTTCTCGGGACACACGGTTCGTTCCCGGGACGACTTTTACGCCGAGGCACTTCACTCTGTGCAGATGGCCATTAAGAACCTACCCGCGGATGCCACAGCGCTGCACGGGGAGTTCGTCTCCTACCGGATGATGATTGCCACCGAACGGCAGGTACAAAACTCCATTCAAGGACGTGTAGATGCAGAGCTTGCGCACGTCGGCGCCGAAGTAGAGCGGATGTCGGAGAGGATTGAAGCAGAGTCACGCAACAGTCTCTTACGGAGCATAGAGATTCTGTCTGTCTTCCTCGCTGTCATTGGGGTGCTGTCTTTCAACATCTCGCTCGCAGGGCTAGAACAGATTGGCACCTTTGAACGCTTCGGCCTGATCCTTACCGCCGGGGTCATCCTGGGCGCATTCTCCTGGATGGTGCACGTGGCGGTCTACCGCCATACGCACGCCGAACCGGTGGTGATGAAAACGCGACGGAAACAAATACGAGAGCTGCAGCAGCGAATTGCAGCGCTTGAGGAAAGGACGAAAATTGGCTGTGACGGATAAAGGCTGCGAATACGTCGCCGACGAGCGCAGCATCGAGCCAGGTACATACGAGATCACCGAATATGCGCCAGCTAAACACGCTGTCGTCGACTACCTGCGTGCACGCCTCACAGCGGTGCTCGGGCGCTGGCCGGGGCGCCCCACTCTCATGCTCTCCGGCGGCGTCGACTCGATCCTCATCGCCGCGGTGCTCGCCCAACTGCGTACCGACGTCCTCGCGGTGACGTTCAGCCAAGACTCCTCGCAACAGGCAGCGGAGGAGACCAAGGTGGCGAGTGAGGTGGCCCGCGCACTCGGCTTCGAGCATCACGTCGTCGCCCCACGCGGGGAAGCGCTGGAGACGCTGCTCAAGGAAACCATCGAGCGCCTCGACACCGTGGAACCTTGGGAAGTGCTCTCTGGGGCCATTTTGGTAGCCATCGACACGTACAGGCAGGAGTATCATGCCGACGGCGCACTCATCACAGGGGCAGGTGCGGACGCACTGTTTCTCGGCGGAAAAACCATCGATACAGCAGCCAACAATTACCTCCAACTGTGGGATGACCAGGTACGCCGAGGGATCAAGGCAAACTTCACCAGGCAACGTTTCATCCCGGACTTCTACGAGCGCCTCATCGCAGACCCCGAGCGCCACATTCAGGTTTGGCAGACACACGAGGCAGTCGACCTCGCACTGCGCATCCACCCACGAGTCATCCGTGGGGCCGACATCGCACAAGACAAGGCGCTCTTCCGTCGCATCGCTGCAGACATGGGAATCAGTCCGGAACTCGTGCAGACCACGAAAAACCCGATGCAAGTCTCATCAGGAGGCGTAGACGCCATTGTCACGCTCGTACGGGAACAGCTGACGCGCCGGGCGGGGGAGAAGACGTACTCCGACCCGATGAGGGAACCGTTGGAGTTTACGGTGGCTCGCATGTTCCTCGAACAGCTGAAAACCCAGGCGCGCGGTGAGTAGGAGGCCCCCGTCCCTAGATATATGTGGGCCAAGGCACACTGAAACCGCGGCGTCCAACCGATATGAGAAAACTCACGCCCTCGGGAATCCCGAGGGCGTGAGCCTATGTGGAGCGGATGACGAGACTCGAACTCGCGACCCTCACCTTGGCAAGGTGATGCGCTACCAACTGCGCTACATCCGCATGCACATTTTGAAAAGAGCTGTGCGGCTCTGTGCGCGATACTGGGATCGAACCAGTGACCCCTACCGTGTCGAGGTAGTGCTCTACCGCTGAGCTAATCGCGCAGAGTGTCTAAAGACACTTGGAGCGGATGACGAGACTCGAACTCGCGACCCTCACCTTGGCAAGGTGATGCGCTACCAACTGCGCTACATCCGCATGCACATTTTGAAAAGAGCTGTGCGGCTCTGTGCGCGATACTGGGATCGAACCAGTGACCCCTACCGTGTCGAGGTAGTGCTCTACCGCTGAGCTAATCGCGCGAGGTTGGAGGTGGATACGGGAATCGAACCCGTGTACACGGTTTTGCAGACCGTTGCCTAACCACTCGACCAATCCACCGTGAGTACCTCCGAAGTACTGAAAGTACTTGGAGCGGATGACGAGACTCGAACTCGCGAC
>NZ_KV789253.1:0-91954 GCF_001807505.1 Corynebacterium sp. HMSC08D02
GATCATCAGTGGAACCCCAGCTTAGGCGTGAGAAAAGGGTGGGCTGGACGCAGCTAAACACACACAAAATGTCCCTTATCGCGACACGCCGTAAAAACACACAAAATGTCCCTTAAGCCCCAAATTGAGAGACACAGAAAACTAAAGAGAAAGGGATGCGAAGATGGAAATTCAATCTTCGCATCCCGTGGGTGTGGTTACTTGCGCTAACCGTTGGATTCACCCGCGCTTCTGAAGCAGTTTGGCCGCTCCTTCAGAATGCTCTCATGTAGTGTGTCCCTCGCCACCCTCCAGGTCCTCAAACACCCTGGAGGGTGGTTCTATTTTGCAACACAACAACACATCACAACACCATGTTTTGTGTTGTACTCATTGTCCCCCTGACATGTCCCCCTGTCAACCGAAACCCCTCAATGCTCTGTCCCTTCTCGGCTCGCACCGATACTCTTTGAAAAAGTTCCCGCGCTCGGGAACCATTTTGGATTTCGAGCCCACTCCGGTCGACCGACGCTGCCGTTTCCCCAGTTCGCGACGCCTGTCCATGAAGATCGTTCCCCGCATCACGGTTCTCGGGGGAACTTTTTCGACGGGCGGGGGCGGTAAGCCGAGCGGCAGGCAGGGCCGTAGGGGCTACACACCCCGGTACCCTGGCTGGTATGTATTCGATGGAGCAGATGCGATCAGGTCAGTGGTACCTCCCCGGCGGCGAGGAGGCCGACGCCCAACACGCCCGGACGTGGGAGTTGATGCGCCAGGTCAACGCCCTGGGCAACACCGATCAGCCGCGGGCGGAGGAGCTGTTGCGGCAGGTGTTTTCCAACAGTGAGCACGTGCCGGGACTGTTCGCGCCGCTGCATGTGGAGTTCGGGCTGAACACCCGGTTCGGCAAGGGGTGCTTCATGAACTTCAACTGCGTCATCCTCGATATTGCGGAGGTGACCATCGGGGACGGGTCGGTGTTCGGGCCGGGCTGCCAGCTGATTACGGTGGGTCACCCGGTTGAGGATGCGGCGAAGCGGGCTGAGGGGTGGGAGATCGCGAAGCCGGTTCGGATTGGGAAGGACTGCTGGTTCGGGGCGGGTGCGATGGTGATGCCTGGCGTGACGGTGGGTGATCGTTGCGTGGTGGCCGCCGGCACGGTGGTGACGAAGGACGTGCCAGATGACTGTTTGGTGGCGGGGGTGCCGGGCGTCGTGAAGCGAAAGTTTGCGCAGGATGCCTGAGCACGCGTTTGACCTGGGCAAGATTGGGGAGGGGCTGCCCGTCGCGAAGGTGATTGGGGAGCTGCCGCGCACCGGGCCGCTGGTGGTGGAGGCGCCGCCTGGGACGGGTAAGACGACGCTGGTGCCACCGGCGGTGGCAAATGTGTGTGGGAAGACGCTGGTGACGGCGCCGCGGCGTGTGGCAGTGCGTTCGGCGGCGAAGCGGCTGGCGGACCTGGATGGGTCGCGGCTTGGGCAGCGGGTGGGCTACTCCATTCGTGGTGAGCATCGGGATGGTTCGCTGGTGGAGTTTGTGACGCCGGGTGTGCTGCTGAACCGCCTGTTGCAGGACCCTGGCCTGGAGGGCGTCAACGCGGTGATCATCGACGAGGTGCACGAGCGTGGCCTGGACACCGACCTGGTGCTGGCCATGTGCATGGAGACTGCCCTGCTGCGCGATGACCTGTACCTGTGCGCCATGTCGGCGACGCTGGACGCGCGCCGCTTCGCCGACCACATGGGCGCCGAGGTGCTGTCCACGGAGGCGGCGACCTACCCCGTCGAGGTCACATATGCTCCGCACGCTGGGCGGATGCAGGGTTCGCGCGAGTTCTACCGGCATGTGGCCGCCCTCGCGGAGGCGCCGGAGCGCACCCTGGTGTTCGTGCCGGGGGTGCGGGAGGTGGAGCTCGTCGCCAGCTTTCTTGACGACGCCACTCCGCTCCACGGCCGCTTGTCCTCCGCGGAGCAGGACGCCGCGCTCTACGGGGATGCTGCGGTGGTGGTGTCGACGAACGTTGCGGAGTCCTCGGTGACGGTGCCGGGTGTGCGCCGCGTGGTGGATGCCGGGCTTACCCGGGTGCCGCGGCGGGATGCCCGCGGGATGACGGGCTTGGTGACGGTCTCTGCGGCGAAAAGCAGTGCGGACCAGCGGGCGGGCCGCGCCGGTCGCCTGGGGCCTGGCACGGTGGTGCGGGCCTACTCGGAGACGGACTACCAGCACTTTCAACCGGATGTGGCGCCGGAGATCGCGACGAGTGACCTCACGCAGGCGGCGCTGCAATTGGCGGCGTGGGCGTCGCCAGACTTGCCGCTGCTGGACCCTCCCCCGGCGCACCACTTGGCCGCTGCACAGGAGACGCTGCGGCTCATCGGCGCGCTGGACGATGAGCACCGCATCACCGCCCTCGGTGAGAAGCTGGTGCGCATGCCGGTGGATCCGCGGCTGGGGGCCGCGTTGGTGAAGTTCGGCTCGGGCGCTGCGGACACGGTGGCCAAACTCGCCGACCAGCCCGCGAAACGCCTGGCCAGACTCGTACACCAGTCAGCGCCGGTGGCGCCTGGCGACGTGATCGCGGCGGCGTACCCCCAGTGGGTGGCCAAGCGCGACGGGGGCGAGTACCTGCTTGCCTCAGGAACGAGGGCGCGGCTGGACGTGCCGATCGGCGCCCCGGAGTGGATCGCGGCCGCAGAGGTGCAGCGCACTGCGCGGGGTGCGGTGATCCGCGCGGCGGAACCGCTTGCGATGCCGCAGGAGCGCGTCGAGGAGCACGTGCGCGCATCACTGGTGGACGGGAAAGTGCGCGCACGCAGGGTCAAAGCCATCGGCGCCATCGAACTGAGCGCCACCCCGATCCGCCCCGAGCCCCACGAGGTGGAAGAGGCACTGCGCGACATCAGCTTCGAAGATTTCGCGCTTGATAGCGCCGCCACCGCCCTCAAGCAGCGCCTCGATTTCCTGCACGCCACCATCGGCGAGCCGTGGCCGGACGTGACCAAGGGCGACTACTCGCTGGAGGTGGCGCAGTTGGCCAGGGGGGCGTCGATAAGAGAGCTGGACATGCGACAGGCGCTGATGCGGCAACTGCCGTGGCCCGAGGCTTCGCGGCTCGACGAGCTGGCGCCGACGCGCATCGCGCAAGGCAAGCTGGACTACTCGACGGGCCGACCCGTCGTGCGGCTGAAGCTGCAGCTGGCGTTCGGGCTGGCGGACTCGCCGGTGATTGGCGGGCAGCGGGTGCTGTTCCACCTACTCTCCCCTGCTGGGCGCGAGCTGGCGGTCACGGACGACCTGCGCAGTTTTTGGAACGGGCCCTACCAGGACGTGCGTAAGGAGATGCGCGGGCGCTACCCGAAGCACCCGTGGCCGGAGGACCCGTGGACGGCGACGCCTACTGCTCGAACGAAGCGCACGCTGAATAAATGATGCCGCCGCCGACAAGGCCAGCGACCGTCAGCACCGACGCGATGCCGAGGTCCGCATTGCGGCGGTTGTACTGGCGCGGCTTGAGGTGAATGTTCACCGGCTTCGCCAGGTTTGTAATCTGCAGGTTAACGCTGTCCTGCACCGCAACGATTGGTAGCCCCATTTGGGTGGCAAAGCCGAGCGGGATCAGTGCCAGCAGCGGAATGCCCACTGCCAAGGAAGTCTTGGAACACTTCGGCGTGATCTGCTCAAAACCGAGCGGCTTCAGGAAGTCCGGTGCCACGCCTTCATCCGTTCCCGGGTTCGCCACAGTGACTCGGACCGGGATGATTTCCGTGGATTCGTCGCCGTAGTGGGCAACGACTGGCCACTGGTAATCGCCAGGATCGACGCCGACAGATGGCGTCAGCTCGATGGAGCCATCGGCTTCAGAAAGGTGCGCCCAGCTGGGGATACTCGTGCCGCTGTACCAGGCTTGGCCCCTGGGCAGTGGTGGGGGTAGTGTTTCCGTACTACCGATAGTTACGGTTGTAACGGGGTAATTGCCCTGCACGATCGCCTGTCCGTGCGCAGTTTCTACCGCCACGGCATGTGGGGAGGTGCAGGCAAGCATGACTGCACACGCAGCAGCTGTAATCCGGCCACGCATGACCGACCTCCTTCGACGCTTCACGGCTCTCATCATAAGGTAACTTATTCTCCATGACTAATGCCCAATCACACACGGTGACCATGTGGACGCTGGTGTCGCTCATTATTGGCTCCACCATTGGCTCCGGCATCTTCGCCTTGCCGCAAAATATTGGCTCCGTGGCGAGCCCCGGCGCAATGCTCATCGGCTGGGTTATCGCCGGGGTGGGCATGCTCTCCATCGCGTTCGTGTTCCAGATCCTGGCGCGGCGCAAACCGCACCTGGACTCGGGCGTGTACTCCTATGTACGCGCTGGCCTGGGCGACTTCATCGGGTTCACCTCTGGACTGGGCTACTGGTTGGGTTCCGTGATGGCACAGGTGGGCTACGCCACCCTGTTCTTCTCCACGGTGGCCTACTACTTCGCCCCGCTGAATAATCGGTGGGTGCTGGCTGTGGCGGTATCCGTGATGACGTGGGGCATCTTCATCATGCTGACCCGCGGCGTGAAGCAGGCTGCCGTGATGAACGTGGTCACCACGGTGGCCAAGCTGGTGCCGATCCTCTGCTTCATCGTCTTGGTCGCCTTCCTCGGCTTCTCCTGGGACAAGTTCACCTTGGACTTCTGGGGCGAGGGCTCGGCCATCCCGTTCTCGCAGCAGCTGCAGGGCATCATGCTCTACACCGTGTGGGTCTTCATCGGCATTGAGGGCGCCTCCGTGTACTCCAAGCAGGCGAAAACCCGCAAGGACGTGGGCCGCGCGACCATCATCGGCTTCCTGTCGGTGCTGTTGCTGCTGGTCTTAGTGTCCACGCTCTCCTACGGCGTGCTCACCCAGGAGGAGCTGGCGGCGCTGCCGGAGAACTCGATGGGTGCCGTGCTTGAGGCGGTCGTCGGCCCGTGGGGCGGCGTGTTCATCTCAATCGGCCTGTGTCTGTCGGTGCTGGGCGCGTACGTATCCTGGCAGATGCTGTGTGCCGAGCCGATCGTGCTCATGGCGAACGACGGCCTGCTGCCGCAGTCGCTCGGCGTGGCCAACAAAGCGGGCTCCCCGTTCCGCGCGCAGCTGATCTCCACCGTGGTGATCCAGCTGTTCGTGATCATCTTCTTCGCCAACGAGACGTCCTATAACGCGATGGTGCAGCTGGCGACCATCATGTACCTGCTGCCGTACATCTTCTCCTCGCTGTACCTCATCCTGCTCGCGGTGCGCGGCAAGGGGCTTAACCACCCGAACGCGGGCGTGCGTTTCGACGACTCCGGTCCGGAGGTCAGCCGCAGCGACAACCAGCGCCACCTCATCGTCGGCGCGGTCGGTTTCGTGTACTCGATGTGGCTGATCTACGCCGCCGACCCGGTCTACGTGCTCTTCGGCGCGCTCGCCGTGGTCCCGGGCATCATCCCGTACGTGTGGACGCGCATCGCGAACAAGGAGCGCCTCTTCAACAGCTTCGAGTGGGTTGTGGTGGCGATCGTGATCGCGGGCGCTATCGCAGCCGTGGTCGGCCTGGCCAACGGCTCTCTGCAGCTCTAGTCAGCTCTCAGCAGCTCTAATCGTTTCGGCGGTCCGGGTCCACAGCTAGCTGTGGCCACAGGACCGTCGCGGTGTTTTCGGCGTGCCGCTCGGCGGAGGCCTCACTGAACGCCTGGCGCATAACAATGCCGCCGAGCAGCATGCCCACGAAGGCGTACGGGTTGATGTTCGGGTTATACAGGCCCTCGTCCATCCCCTTGCGGATCCCCTCCACCATCCGTTCGAGGATTTCGGTTTCAAGGCGCAGACGCCACTGCGACACGAAAGGCTCCGCGCTGGCGATGATGGAGCCGATCAGCCGCACACCCAGCGTCTCGTCGAGGTAGCGCTGCAGGTCAATCATGTATTTTACGAACTCAGCGCGCGTGGTGGGGAGGTAGATCGGGATCTGGAGCGCGATTGAGTCCAGCGCCGCGGTGATCATCTCGCGGCGGTCAGCGTAGCGGCGGTAGATCGTCGTCTTTGCGACGCCACAATCCGCCACAACCTCGTCGATCGTTACAGAGTGCAACCCGCGATCGCGGGCGATGCTGAGCACCGACGCGAAAATCTTCTGCTCGGTTGCTGCCCTACGGGCCGGCCTAAGAATCTTCTGCTGCTTTTCCACGCCGCCATTATTGCACGAATTCTTGCCACCCAAGCCGCGCGCATAGAACAACTACGAGCGTCAATAAGGCGATTCGGACCAACTTGGACCCGCCCTGCAGCACGGTGCGCGCGCCGAGCTGTGCGCCGATGACGTTCGCGATCGCGAGCGCGATTGCCAGCGACCAGTCCACGTAGCCCCCGGCGATGAACACGCCGAGCGCGCCAATGTTCGTCGCGGTGTTGACCACCTTCGCCATCGCCGCGGACTCGAGGAAGGTTTGAGAGAACACAGCTGTAAACGCCATGATGAGGAACATGCCGGTGCCGGGGCCGAAGACGCCGTCGTACCCACCGACGAGCAGGGCCACCGCGACGCCGAGCGCCACCCGGCGCGGCGTGATGATGCGGTTGCCCTCCGACCCAAACGAGGGCTTACACACCACGAAGATGCCCACTGCCAGCAGTAACACAATGATGAGTGGGCGTATCACGGAGTCGCTGACGAGCGCGACGGCCAGCGCACCGCCCGCGGAGGCGCACATCGCGGCGAGCGCGAAGCCCCACGTGCAGCGCGGAACCCCGACCTTGCGCACCATGGTGACCGCGGCGGAGGAGGTGCCGGTGAACGCCGCGAACTTATTCGTCGCCAGGACGGCGGCGGCAGGCATGCCTGTGGTGGACATCAACACCGGGATGAGCACCAGCCCACCGCCGCCGATGACGGCGTCAATCCAACCGGCGACCAGTGATGCAATCAGCAGGACGACAATCATGCGCTAAAGAGTAGTATCAACAGCCATGCTTCGTTGGTGTGTGGTCGTCCCGGTGTCAATTGCGCTCGGTTGGGCCTTCAGCGCACTGCACCTTCCGGCCGCGTGGATCCTGGGGGCGATCGTCGCATCGGGCGCGGTGGCGCTGCGCAGCGGGCGCGACCTTCCCATCAACGAGCTCCTGTTCACGTGCACCCGCGGCGTGATCGGCGTACTGGCGGCGCTGCCGCTGGTGGGCATCCCCCCGAAGACGCTGTTGCCGTTCCTGCTGCCCGGCCTGCTGGCCGCGGCGAGCATGATCGGGTTGGCCTACGTGGGCGGCGCGGTGCTCGCGCGCAAGGGGGTCTCACAGGAAACCGGGGTGTTGTCGCTGCTCGCGGGCGGTGCGTCGCTCATGCCGGTCATCGCGAAAGAGATCGGTGCCGACGTCCGCTACGTCGCTCTGACGCAGTACCTGCGCCTGCTCGTCGTGTCGATGACGCTGCCGGTGGTGGCGGGGCTGCTCACTACCAAGCACGCCTCCGCCACGGAGCATCTGGAGCCCTACTGGTGGATGTGGTTGCTGGTGCCGGCGCTGGTGGCGGTTGGGCAGCCGATCGCGAAGGTGCTGCACATCCCGAACCCGTCGATTTTCGGCCCGATGATCGTCACCGCGGTGGTCGGCTCCTTCATGGACGTGGTCATCGTGCCGCCGGAGCCGCTGAACATCGCGGCGTTCTTGTGCATTGGCTGGGCGTGCGGCGGCGGCCTGTCAGTGCCTGCCCTGAAGCAGTTCTCCCGCCTGCTGCCGATCACGATCGTCTACATCGCCGCCCTCATGGCGGCCTGCGCGGGACTGGGTTGGCTACTGGCGCTGTGGCTGAATATCAGCTTCTACGAGGGCTACCTGGCCACCACGCCAGGCGCACTCGAGACGGTGCTGGCACTCACCGCGGAGGGCGGGGTGGGCCCGGCGGTCGTGGCGGTCCAGCTGATCCGCCTGATCTGCATCCTGCTGTTCGCGGGTTACCTGCCGAAGTTGGTCAACTGGCAGAATCGCAAACGCAACGGCTAGCAGGCTAGTCGTGGTGGTTGAGCACCTCGTGGGCCAGCATGTCCATCGGCATCGACCCGAACTTGAGCGCCTTGTCGTGGAACTGGCGCAGCGTCATGCCCTGCTCCAGGGCGCTGTCGCGCAGTGAGCACCAGTCGCGGTAGCCGATGGCGTAGCTCGGCGCCTGGCCCGGCCAGCCCAGGTAGCGGTCCAGTTCGAAGGCGATGTGGGACTCTGGCATGGCGGAGTTGTCGCGCAGGAACGCCTTGGCGTAGGCGGCGTCCCACACGCCGGTGCCGTCCGGGGTGGCCTTCTTGAGGTGGACGCCGATGTCGATCATGACGCGGGCGAGGCGGAGCCGGCGGGCGTCGAGAAGCCCCATGCGGAAGCCTGGGTCGTCGAAGTGGCCGTGCTCCCCCATGAGCTCCTCGGCGTAGAGCGCCCAGCCCTCGCCGTGTGCGGAGTTCCAGCACGCGGTGCGACGCCACAGGTTGAGGTCGTTGCGCTGCATGAGCGCGGTGCCGATCTGCAGGTGGTGGCCCGGGATACCCTCGTGGAAGACGGTGGTGAGCTCCTGCCAGGTGTGGAACACTTCCTGGCCCTCCGGCACTGACCACCACATGGTGCCGGGGCGGATCAGGTCGTCGGACGGCGGGGTGTAGAAGATGCCGCCGGAACCGGCGTGGTCAATCGCGCACTCTACCTTGTGCAGGCCCTCCGGGATGGTGACGTCAACGCCGTCGAGGTCCCGCATGACCTGCTCGTTGACGGAGTTCATCCACTCCAGCAGGGCGTCGGTGCCGCGCAGGGTGTAGCGCTCCTCCTCGTTGAGACGCTTGTACGCACCCAGGATGGTGGCGTCCGGGCCGTAGAGCTTCTGCGCGAGCGCGCGCTGCTCAGCGACGGTTTCCTTCAGCTGCTCCTTGGCCCAGGTGTAGGCCTCGTCGAGGTTGATGCCGCGGCCCAAGAAGACCTCGGAGAAGAGTTCGTAGCGGTCGCGGCCGACGGCGTCGTCGTGGCGGCCGTGTGGCGCGAGCTCGGTGGACAGCCAGGTGGCCATCTCGTCGAATGCAGCCTTCGCCTTTTCGACGACGGCCGAGTCCTCCGGCAGACCCAGCTGGTCGAAGACGCTGTCGTCGTCGGTGAGGTCGCCGCACTGCTTGATCACGGCTTCGATCTGGCGGTACGCAGGCACATTGCCTGCCGACGCCGCCTCCGAAAGCGACGCGCGATAGCCCGCGAGCGCCGCCGGCACCTTGGACAGGCGCGCCTCAATGTGTTCGAAGTCCTCCTTGCTCACCTTCGGCATCAGCGCGAAGGAGTCGCGGATGGTCTGCACCGGCGAATCGATGTTGTTGAGCTGGCGCAGGTCCTCGCCCTGGTGGTGCAGCTCCAACTTGAATGCCATCCGGTCGCGCAGCAGCGAAGCGGTGAGATTGTCGACGTCGTCGAAGTCGTCTTCGTCGTCGGAGGCGTCCGTGGAGTCGTTGAGCGCGTCGACGTCGGCGACGACGTCACGGATGCGGTCGGCGACTTCGCCGTAGTACTCGGGGCTGAAGTCCTGCAGGTCGCAGTCGTGGCCTTCGAGGCCGATCTCCGTTGCCAGGGTAGGGATCAGCTCGGCGAGGTCGTAGAGAAAGTCTTCGCAGGTGGCGTCGAGTAGCGAAGGCTCGCGTTCTGACTGGGATGCGTGCTCCTCAAGCAAAGGATTGGTCATGGGTAGGCAGTGTAACCGAGGGACACGCTGAATGTGCACCTCTACACCCCATACAAACCGCATTGTCTACCGAGACGGCCCACTCTAGCTCGATAACTGGACAAAGCGGTCTACTACCGGTACATATATTCACATGCCTGCGACACGGACAGCGTTCCATCACCCAACAACCCCCGCCGCCAAGTGCCTGCACCTCATTCGCCTGCAGGAACAGTGCGTGCGACGAGACCTGATCGCAGCCACCGGCCTCTCGCAGCCCACCATCACCCGCGCCGTCACCGCGCTGGCAAACTCCGGCTACATCGTGGAACGCGGCGACCTGTCCGAGTCCACCGGCCGGGGCAGGCCCACCATGCCGCTCGAGCTCGGGGAACCGAACTCGCTGTACGCCGGGGTGGCCGTCGGCACCTTGAGCACCTACATCGCGCTGTTCGACCTCAAGGGGCGCACCCTGCGCAGCATCGATGTGGACATCCCCGTCGCACACATGAGTCCGGATGACTTCGTGCAGCACATCATGGCCGGGCTACACCGCCTCAGCGCCGGGATGGGCCGCCCGCTCGCAACCGTCGGCGTGACTACCTCGGGCACCGTCAACGAGGACGGCGAGGTCACCGCGGCAAACCTCGGCTGGCACGGGGTGCCGATCCGCCAGCAGATGCGGGAGCAGTTCGGCGTGCCCGTCGAGGTCGTCTCCATCAGCCAGGCGATCGTCGGCTCGGAGATGCAGTCGAGCCTGGACATCGACACCCCGCCGGTGATGGCGCTGTTCGCCGATGACTCGCTGGCCTGCGCAATGTCCACCCCGACCGGCGTGATGGCCATCGACGTCGCCAGCGATCACCTGACCACGCAGGGGCTCCTCAACGCCATCGGACAGTCGGCAGTACAGTCACTGCAGGAGGTCGTCGCGCTCGCGGAGCAGCAGTCGGCCACGCGCCAGGCGCTCGACCAGCGCGCACGCGGCCTCGGCTCACTCGTGGCCACGCTTGCCGACGCCCACACCCCCAGCACCGTCGTCGTCGCCGGCAGCGCCTTCATCGACGACCCGCAGGCGCCCGCCACGTTCGCGCGCACGGTGGTCAGCGAGGCCGAGCGCGCCCCGAAGCTGCGCATGATCCCTTCGCACCGCGAGATCGTGCGGGACATCGCGCGCGCGGTTGCACTGGATAAAGTGCTACGTGAACCGCTCTGTCTAGTTTAGATTTGACGCGTTTCTAGAGGATAGGTGTAGAATTTAGCTTCGTTTAATACCGATTAGTCTATAAATCTACACCTGGAGAACTTCATGCACCTTCCAAAGTGGATGACCGGGTTCGGCGCCCAAGTGATCGCCGGCCTGATCATCGGCCTCATCCTCGGGCTCATCGCCGCGGCCAACGACATCACCTGGCTCAGCGAGACGCTCAGCTGGGTCGGCAGCGCCTATGTGCAGCTGCTGAAGCTACTCATCCCGCCACTCGTGTTCACCGCGGTGGTCACCTCTATCGCGAACCTGCGCAAGGTCACCAACGCCGCGCGCCTTGCCTGGCAGACCCTGCTGTGGTTCGCCATCACCGCGTTCTTCTCGGTGATCATCGGCATCATCGTCGGCACCGTCATGCAGCCCGGCGCGAACTCGTCTGTCGACGCCTCCTCCGCCGCCGAACCAAGCGGCTCCGGCTCCTGGCTCGGCTTCCTGAACACCGTCATCCCGTCGAACTTCTTCGGGCTTGGTGTCAAGGTCTCGGAGACGAGCGCCTCGGTGAACTTCAACGTGCTGCAGATCCTGGTGATCTCTCTGCTCATCGGCGTGGCCGCCATCAAGGCGGGCAAGGCCGCGGAGCCGTTCCTGCAGTTCTCCGCCTCTTTCCTGGAGGTCATCCAGGTGGTGCTGTGGTGGATCATCCGCCTTGCCCCAATCGGTTCGGCGGCGCTCATCGGTAAGGCCGTGGCCACCTACGGTTGGGAGGCTCTGGGCAATCTCGGCCAGTTCGTGCTGGCGATCTACGTGGGCCTCGCGCTCGTGATCTTCGTGCTGTACCCGGCGGTACTGGCCGTCAATAAGGTGCCGGTCGGTGGCTTCTTCCGCCGCGTGTGGCCGGTGACCACCCTCGGCTTCGTCACCCGCTCCTCCATGGGCGTGATGCCGGTGAACCAGCGCACCGTCGAGGAGTCGATGGGCGTGCCGCGCGAGTACGCGGCCTTCGCCATGCCGCTCGGCGCGACCACAAAGATGGACGGCTGCGCCTCCATCTACCCGGCGATCGCGGCCCTGTTCGTCGCGCAGTTCTACGGCCTCGACCTGGGCGCGACGGACTACCTGCTCATCGTGATCGTGGCCGTGCTCGGCTCCGCGGCGACCGCGGGCACCACCGGCGCGACCGTCATGCTCACGCTGACGCTGTCCACCCTGGGCCTTCCGCTGGCTGGCGTGGGCCTGCTGCTGGCCATCGAGCCGATCATCGACATGGGACGTACCGCCGTCAACGTCACCGGCCAGGCCGTCGTCGCCGCCATCGTGGCGAAGCGCGAAGGCATCCTGGACGAAAAAATTTGGGACGCCGCAGAAGACGGCGCCCCAGCTCCCCAGCGAGGATAGCGATGCTACTGCTCGTCCGCTGCCCCACCACTGGTGGCGCGCAGCGCGCCGATCACGAGATCTAATGCCGCGCGAACGTTTTCTACGCGTTGCGCGGTTTCTTCATGCTCGCGGTCGCGCAGCATGCCGTCGATCAGGATGTCCTGTGTTCCGGCAGCCATGAAGCGGGCCGTGTCGCGCAGCGTTTCCTCCGTCAGAGCAATTTCTTCGCCTGACTCGATCTGGGTGTAGATCTTCTTCAGGTAGGCGTCCGCCAGAATGTTGCAGATCTTGTCGTTGAGATGGCCGTGCACCGAGGAGTTGATCAGATGCTTGACCGCCTTGTCGTAGCGCTCGAGGTGCTTCACCAGCCGCGCCACCTGGTCCGGGTACGTTTCGTCGATCACGATGTCATTGACGAAAGACTCGTAGGCAGGGAGGCAAATGTCGCACCCCGCAGCCAGGATGAGCGCGTCCTTGTCGTGAAAGTGCTCGTAGCAGGCCTGGCGGCTGACCTGCGCGTACTTCACAATCTGGGACAACGAAAGCTCATCCACCCGGTAATGGAGCAGCAGTTCCTTCGTTGCGTTCAGTAACGCCGTGCGCGTACGAACCGCGCGCGGGTCCATACTAAGTTCACGTGGTGTCATGAATGCAGGATACCTCACTGAGGCAAGCTCATTGCCCTACCGAACACTCCGAACACGCTCATTGCGCGTTTGACGGCTTCCTCGTAATTCTCGGACTCAGTCGCCGACTTCATAAAGATCGAAAACGCGCCGGAGCACAGGTAAGAAGCCACGTCGGCAGCTTCCTCGTCGGTCATCGGGACGACCTCGGCGCGCATCGCCGTCACCATGTCGTGCAGCATTGGCATCTCGGGCGTTGTAAAGCAAGCCATCAGCGTGGCGTGGGCCGGGCCGTTAATCACGTGGCTCAAGAGGCAACGAACCTCGGCGAGCTGCGAGAACAGCGCCTCCAGCGCAGGAGGCATCTCGCCGGTCTTCTTATACGTCTCGATGTAATCGTTCACCGCCGGGGCCAGCGCGCGCTGGATTGCTGCCTTGACGGCGGCGTCGCGGTCCTTGAAGTGCTCGTAGAAAACCTGGCGGCTCATCCCTGCCGCGTTCACAATCTGGGACACCGTGATGTCCTCAACCCGGTGCTCATTCAACAACTCGGTAGTTGTCTTGATGATCGCGTTCCGCGTTTTCACAGCGCGGGGGTCCTGGCTGAGTTCTCTTCGAGCCATACGACACCAACTCCTCTCTGGATGCCCACAAAAGCACCTAATATGCCAGACATGAACCTACATAGCGCAACAGTGGATCTCTTACGAACCCTTATCCAAAATACGTGTGTCAACGACCTTACCCCAACTTCGGGGGGAGAATACCGCAACGCGGCCACGCTCGAATCGTTTTTCGACGGCGCTCCCGTGCGCATCCAAAAGTATGAACCCACAGATGGAAGGGTGTCTATCGCGTTTACCATCGAGGGTACCGACCCCTCCGCGGAGCCCCTCACGCTGCTCGGCCACACGGACGTAGTGCCCGTCGATAAGGAGCAGTGGACGCACGACCCCTTCGGCGCCGAAATTATCGACGGCCGACTCTACGGCCGCGGCGCCACCGACATGCTGTACATCACCGCCGCGATGGCCGCCGCCACCCGCGACGTGGCCCTGAGCGGCAAACGCCCGCGCGGCACACTGACTTTCGTGGGCGTGGCGGACGAGGAGGCGCGCGGCGGGCTCGGCGCCGGCTACCTCTCGCAGCTCGACCCGGAGCCGTTCAGCTGGAAGAACTGCCTCTCCGAGGAGGGCGGCTCCCACCTGCCGGTGCGCGACGGCTCGGACGCGATCGTCGTGGTGATTGGTGAGAAGGGCGCGGCCCAGCGCCGCCTCGTGGTGCGCGGGGACGCCGGCCACGGCTCCGCCCCGCACGACCGCGACATGGCCGTCACCAAGATTGGTGAGGTTGCTCGCCGTATCGCGTCGGTGCAGCCCTCCGTGACCACCGAGCAGCCGTGGCCGGACTACATCCGCGCCTGGAAATTCGACCCCGAGACCGAGGCCGCCCTGCTGCGCGGCGAAGGCTACGAGGCGCTCGGCGACCTGGCGCGCTACTCGCACGCCATGAGCCACCTGAGCATCGCACCGACGGTGCTGCGCGCGGGCGAGGCCATCAACGTACTGCCGTCCATGGCCTACATGGAGCTGGACATCCGCCCGCTGCCCGGCCAGAGCCAGGAGTGGATCGACGAGCAGCTGCGCACGGCGCTCGGCGACCTGGCCAGCGAGGTGGAGATCCAGCACCTCATCACCGAGGACGCCACCATCTCCCCCACCGACTCGCCGCTCTATCAGGCGATCTGCGAGACCTACGCCGAGTTCTTCCCCGACGCCGTGGTGGTCCCAACTATCGCCGCCGGCGGCTCGGACCTGCGCTTCGCGCGCCGCAAGGGCGGGGTGGGCTACGGATTTGCGATGCACGCCCGTGAGCGTCACCTGGGTCAGGTGCTGGATTTGCTGCATGGCCACGACGAATACGTGGATATCGAGGACGTTCACCTCACCGTGGACGCCTACCGCAGCCTGATTCGGCGCTTCCTCGACGCCTAACCGGGTGTGACAGATGGGGCTGATGTGACATACTGGCGGCTATGAAAATTCGCACAGCTGCACTCACCGCACTCATGGCCGCCACCGTTTCTACCGGCGTGGCCTCCGCTGACGCCATCGACGACGCCCTGGCAAAGCTTCCCGCAGGCCAGATCTCCTGCGATCAGGCATCCCGCTACTGGACCAACGACGCCGACTTCAACGCCAAGAAGCGCCAGGCCCAGACCATCGCAGCCTTCGACCGCCGCGGCCCGCAGATCCAGGCCGCGCTCGGCCGCGTGGAGGAAGCCGCCAACCGCTGCGGCCTGCGCGGCACCACGGGCGCGCCTGCAAATAAGCAGCAGCCTGCCCAGCAGAACGCGCAGCCAGCGCAGCCTGCCCAGCAGAATGCCCAGCCGGCCCCCGCACCCGCACCGCAGGGCACACCTGTGATCACGCTGGCACCCGCCAACGTGCCCACCTTCGACATGCCGGTCGCGGGCGCGGTCACGCTGCGCCTGCCGGACCTGTCCGTCATTGCCCGGGAGCTGCTGGCCAAGTACGCACCGGGTTCCTCCCTGCCGTTCTAGGCCGTTCTAGCGGTTAGACAGCAGACCACTCGTAGCAGGTCTCGCCCCCGGACGTGATGCGCACGCCCGGCGCGGGGTCGAGCCAGGCGGTCACCGTCGCGCGCTCCGAACCGGATTCGAGCGCCACGGTGATCGCCTCATTTGTTTTGTCGGTCACCTCGAGGGTGGCGGTTTCGAGCCAGCGGTGGCGGCGTCGAAAAGCGATGAGCTTCTTGTGCTCCTCGAAGATCCACTGCCCCAGACTCGAAAGCTCCGCGGGGCTGGCTGGCAGCGGCGGGCGCACGGGGTCGTCGGCGGCGAACCCCTCCCCGCGCAGGCCCTCGAAGCCCTGCTCATCGCCGTAGTAGATGCTGGGCATGCCGGGCAGCGCCATGAGCAGCGCCGTGGCCACAAGCGCGCCGTCCTGCCCCACCTTCGAAGCAATCCGGTCCACGTCGTGGTTGCCGACGAACGTGTTGGGCACCATGTGCTCGCACAGGTCGCGGTGGCGGCCCAGCGCGTGGTCAAGCTCCCAGAAGTTCACGTCCTTGATGGAGGACCACAGGGCCTTCCACAGCTCGTATTGAGTGACGGTGTCCAGGGTGCCCGCCGCGGCGATCTCGGCGTAGTCGCCGTGGATGACCTCGCCCAGGAAGAGCGCGTCCGGGAAGCGCTCGCGCACGCGCGCCAGCACGGTGCGCCAGAACTCCGGCGGCACCGAGTACGCCACGTCCAGGCGCCAGCCCGTGATGCCGCGTTCGAGCCAGTAGCACATGACGTCGGTGACCAGGTCCGCCACGCGCGGGTCCTCGTGGTGGAGGGTGGCCAGCTCGCCGTGGCCTTCCCAGTCCGTGTCGCCGGCCAGGCCCTGCGCCACCAGCGGGTGGGTGCGCGCGACGTGGTTGAACACGCCATCGAGCATCACGTGGATGCCGCGCTCGCGGCAGGCGGCCATCAGGTGGTCGAAGTCCTCGTTGGTGCCCAGGCGGGGGTCGATCTGGAAGTGGTCCAGCGTGTCATAGCCGTGGGACACCGATTTGAAAATCGGGCCGAGCAGCAGCCCGTTGCAGCCGAGCTCGATCAGGTAGTCCAACCAGGGCTCGAGCTGCCGCAGGCGCGGCGCTTCGTCGTGCTCCTCGCGGATCGGTGCGCCCGTGGCGCCCAGCGGGTAGACGTGCCACCAGATAATGTCTGACGTGGACAAGTTCCTCACACTTTCTATTGAGCAAAGCTCAGTACTGTAGGGTGGTGTCCATGACACAACCACGACGGAGGCTCAGCGTCGAGCAACGCCAGGAAGAAATCCTCGCCGCTGCCACGGACATCTTCTCCACCACACCTTACGTGGAAGTCTCCACCCAGGACATCGCCGACGCCTGCGGTGTGTCCCAAGGCCTCCTCTTCCACTACTTCGAATCCAAGGCAGGGCTCTACACCGCTTTCCTCAAGGCACACACCCAGCCGCTTTTCGACGACCACCTCGACCCCAACACCGACACCCACGAGGCTCTGCGCAGCACCCTGGAGCGCTACCTCAACCACGTCGCCGAGCACCCGTTCGTGTGGCTGGCCGGTCGCCGCGGCGGCGCCGAACCCACCGAGGCAATCAACCTGCGCATTGAGATGCGCGACGCCTCCGTCGAAACGCTGTGCTCCCTGCTGGGCCGCGACGACGAGCACGCCGCACGCGCCGCATCCGGGATGCTCGGCTTCCTCGACGCCGTCTGCATCGACTGGGTCGACGAAAGCTGCCCCGCCCCCGAACGCGACGACATCATCGACACCGCCATCGGCGCACTCACGGGGGCACTCGCCGCTACACAGAAGTAGCACTTCGAGAGGTCTATCCCCTAAACTTTGCGCATGCACAAGTTGACCTCCGGCGCCCTCGTTGTCGCCCTGACCGGCACCGCCGTCACCGTCCCCGCCACCATCAACCCCACCGCCCACTACGCCGAAGCGCAAGGCCTCCTCGGCCTCGGCGGGCAGGCGTTGCAGGGGCTCGTCGAAAAGGGCGAAGCCAAAGTCGCCGAACTCGAATCCCAGCTATGGAAAGCCGACCTGGCGCTCAAGGGCGCGCAGGCTGTCCTCGAGATGAAGCGCTGGGGCGTCGTCCTCGCCATCGGCGAGGAGAACAAGAAGGCCAAGCAAGCCGAGTACGACCAGCAGAAACTGCTCGTCGACTCCGCCGAACTCCTCGTCCGCACCACCAAGACCTCCCTCGACGCCGCACGCAAGACACTCGCCGTGACCAAGAAGCAGCTCGAGGACTTCAACGGCAAAGACCCATCCGCCTACGAAGACGCCCCCGAACCCGACATCAAACCCGTCGCCCTGCCCACCAACCTGCGCGAAGCCCTTGAGAGCATCACCGCGCAGCAGGAGGCAGTGGCCAAGCGCCAAGCACTTTTCGACGAAGCCGACTCCGCCTACACCAAACGCAAAAAAGAAGTCGACTCCAGCTGGTTCAGCTGGCTCGCCCCCTCCAACACCAAGGAGCTCGAGGGCCTGAAGAACCGTCGCGACGCCCGCAAAGCCAAACTCGACCTCGAACAGGCGCGCCTGGACAACATCACCCGCTCCATCGAACTCTTCGAAACCGTCGAAGCAGCAACGCCTTCGCACGAGGGCCACGGCGCCGACCGCTACGACGCCACCACCCCCACCAACATCGACGACGCTTCTCGACAGCTCGAGTTCGCCAACAGCACCCTCGAAGCCGCCACCCACCGCAAGGCCAACATCGAAGCCAACCTCGCCGCACTCACCGGATGGCAAGAGCGCAACCCATTCACCGGCTTCTGGCACAACGCCGACAAGTGGACCCTCGAACACGCCCTCCGCGCCGCGGACAACGAAATCGCCGACGCCACCAAACGCATCGCCGACAAAGCCGCCGCGCTGGAGGAACTGAAGAACGCGCCCGCGGAGACTGAGGCTTCTGCGCCGGAGGTTGAGACGCCGTCCGAGGTTGTTGAGCCTTCTGCGACGGTAGAGCCTTCTGCGGCTGCCGAGCCGACCGAGGACTCCGCCCCGCGGACACCGGAGCCATCGGCACCTGAAGTAGCTCCGGAACCGTCGGAATCTGAAGCGCCCACTGCCCCTGAATCTCCCGCAACCTCCTCAGAGGAGTCCGCCCCGCGGACACCAGAAACAACAGAGCCAACTACGGACGTGTCCACGGCAACCTCAACACCAGCGACAACGTCTACTTCAACTCCGGAGGATTCCGCCCCGCGGACACCCGAAGCTTCCGAAAGCGTTGAACCTGCAGACACTTCCGCCGAACCCGAAGATCAAATCGATATCGACGAGCTCACCCACAACCTCGACGAGGCAAAGAAACTCGAGCAGGACATGCTCGATCTGCAGAAGCTGCTGCAGCAGTACATCAACAAACCTGAGGCCGAGACAACCGAGCCGTCCGAGACTGAGGTGACTCCAACGACCGTGACCGAGGTGTCCGCGGCAACTTCGGCACCAGCGACAACGGCTGCCCCGACCTCGTCGGAGGTGTCCGCCGCGCGGACGACCGAAACGACAGAACCGGCTACCGAGGATTCCGCCGCGCGGACAACCGAGGAGACAGCACCCACTGCTGAAAGTTCCGCCGCGCGGACAACCCCGACCGAAATTCCTTCGAGTGAGCAGTCCGCCCCGCGGACAACTACTTCGGCAAAGCTGTCCACGGTAGCCGTGGTCCCTGCAACCTCGTCCGAGGTGTCCGCCGCGCGGACAACTGAAGCCGCAGAGCCAACGACCGAAGTGTCCGCGGCAACCTCAACACCAGCGACAACGTCCACCCCAACCTCGGAGGTGTCCGCCGCGCGGACAACCGAAACGACAGAACCGGCTACCGAGGATTCCGCCGCGCGGACAACCCCGACTGAAATCGCTTCGAGCGAGCAGTCCGCCGCGCGGACAACCACTTCGGCAAAGCTGTCCACGGTAGACGTGGCCCCTACAACCTCGTCCGAGGTGTCCGCCGCGCGGACAACGGAGGAGACAGAACCGGCTGCTGAGGATTCCGCCCCGCGGACAACCGAAGCCGCAAAGCCAACCACCGAGGTGTCCGCGACAACCTCGGTACCTGCGACGAGGCCGGGAAGTTCCGCGCCGCGGACAACTAGCCAGGCGCCGGAAACTACGCAGCAGGCCAAACCAACGCAGCAGACGGAAGGGGCTGCGAGTGGGGCGAAGGGGTCGTCGGCAAGTAGTTGGCTGTGGCTGATCCTGCCGCTGCTGCTGGCGCTTGGGTTCGGCGGTGCGGCGTACGCGGACCTGATTCCGGGCGTGCGGCTGCCGAGGATGTAGCGCGCGCACCAGATTCCTTGTTTTCTGCAGGCGGATTTGGAAAAGCCCTGGTCGCGGGAAGCGAGTGAGGGAATTTGGTGTGCATAGAGAAGGTCTGAGTGCCAATGGACGCATCTCCGTTTGGACTAGCCATTCATACTAGCTGGTAATAAAAGTGCTGGATGTTTAGTCTTGCGTCTTTTGGCACTGGACCATTGGGAAGGGTCAGAAAGACTATCCCAGGCTGAACTTTGAGCCCCGAGGCCCCTTATTTTATGTCCGCCGGAGCTGTTCCATTGACTGGAACGTGGGTTTTAGCCAATTATTCTTCCGTTTAAAGTCACTCCCACAGATGACACAGATCACAGAGGGGAAGTGGCTATGAGTAAGATCGCAGAACTCATTGATCCGGTCGGAGGATACGTTTCCGGCAAGATTTTCGCAGACGAGGACATCTACCGCCAGGAGTTGGAGACCGTCTGGCAGCGTACCTGGGTGTTCCTTGCGCACGAGTCGATGCTGCCGAAGCGCGGGTCATATATCCAGACCTACATTGGTGAGGACCCGGTCATTGTTGTGCGCCAGAAGTCCGGTGAGGTCAAGGCGTTTCTGAACCAGTGTCGTCACCGCGGTATGCGCATCTGCCGTGCTGACCGCGGTCAGGCGAAGTCTTTCATGTGTTCCTTCCACGGCTGGTCTTACGACCTTGAGGGCAACTTGACCAACATCCCGCATGAGAACAATGCGTACCCGGAGGGCATCGATAAGTCGAAGTTGTCGGCAATCAAGGTGCCGCGCATTGAAAACTACAAGGGCTTCATCTTCGGCTCCTGGGATGAGACGATCCCGCCGCTGGAGGAGTACCTGGGCAACGCGAAGTACTACCTCGACGGATACATGGACCGCTACGAAGGCGGCATGGAAGCCATCGCTGTACACAAGTGGGTCCTGCCAGCGAACTGGAAGTTCAACGTTGAGCAGCCGACGTCCGACATGCAGCACTCGGAGATCTCCCACGTCTCCGCGGTGGAGGCGCTCAGCTCCGGTTCGGACACCTTCGACCGCAAGACCGGTCGCAAGAAGATCCCGGAGGGCCGCCAGTTCCTCAGCCCGTACGGTCACGGCGGTGCGTTCTTCGGCAAGCGTGACGCGGAGATCCCCAACACCGGCCCTGCGCTGATCGAGTGGGAGAACACCATCCGCGACTCCATCGTGGAGCGCCTCGGTGAGTTCCGCGAGGTCCGCGGCCACATGAACGTCTTCCCCAACTTCATGCTGCTGGGCAACTACACCTTCCGCGTCACCCACCCGCGTGGCCCGAACGAGATGGAGATCTGGTCCTGGGCGTTCGTGCCAAAGGACGCGCCGGAAGAGGTCAAGGAAGCCATCCGCGTCGACGTCATGCGCACCTTCTCCCCTGGCGGCATGTTCGAGCAGGACGACGCCGAGAACTGGGAGGAGATGCAGCACATCCTCCGCGGCGCGAAGTCCCGCGAGACCGGCTTCACCTACAACATGCGCCGCGTCCCCGTCAGCTACGACGATGACGGCTACCCAGGCGCGTCCACGGCACATGTCTACTCCGACAACGCCGCGCTGAACATGTACGGCTTCTACCGCGACCTGATGGAAGACAAGTCTTGGGAACAGCTCAAGGCCGAACGAGGGGGCGTTCCGGAGGTTGACCAGCGAGACTTCACCAAGGTGATGGATCCGGAAGCAGCAGCGGCAGCTGCAGCCTCTGACGGTGCTTACGAAGGCAACGTCGATTAGTCCCTAGCTTTTACACGACCTTTGAAGGAGAAACCCATGGCGAGCAACAACACGCAAGCGTCAGAGGCAGTGACCCAGGCCCCTGCGGGTGCGGAAGATGAGCGTCTCATCGCGCGCTTCCTGTACGACGAAGCCGAAATGATGGACAACATGCAGTGGGAAGACTGGCTCGACTGCATGCACGACGACGTCGATTACTGGGCGCCGGTCCGCGAAAACCGTGTGGCCCGTGAGCGCAAGGAAGAGTTCTACCCAAAGGGGACGTCGGTCTACTTCGAGGAGACCAAGGAGTTCCTGCGCCAGCGCGTGGTGCGCCTCAACACCAACATGGCGTGGGCCGAGGAACCGCCGTCACGTTCGCGCCACATGCTGACCAATCTGCGCATTGACGAGCGTAACGACGGCGCCTTCGCCGTCCGCTCGAACTTCCTCATCTACCGTTCCCGCGGGGAGCGCTACGAGGACACCATCGCAGGTGAGCGTCGCGACGTCATCGTACGGGCACCGGAGTCGCGCTACGGCTTCCTGGTGCTGGAGCGCGAGATCCGCTTCGATATGGCAACCATCCTCGTCAAGAACTTGTCTCTGTTCTACTAAAGAAAGGAAACGCTCTTGAGTACACAGATTGAAACCACGAACCTCCTGCGCATCGGCGTCGTTGTCTATGATCTCGACGCCAAGATCAAGGAGTACTCCCGCATCTACGGCATCACCGACTGGGACACCGCCGAGCACGCACCGACCGACGCGGTCGCGCACGGCCGACGCTTGGCGACGACCCCAGGAACCTGGCGGAGCGCCGTCGGCACCACCCCGGCCGTGAACGGCGAGAAGGGCCCAGGCGGGCGCCCGGCGTCGAGCCTTACTTTCGAGCTCATCGAACCAACCGGCGGCGAGAGCCCCTTCAACGAGTTCCTACGCACGAAGCGCGAAGGCATCGCGTTCCTACAGGTCCGCTCCACCGCGGCCAACGACGAGGCGGTCGCTGAGCACTTCAAGGCGCTCGGCTACGACGTCGCCTACACGGCAACTGTCGACGGCGCCACGCGCACCTTCTACGACACGCGTGAGAACCTGGGCGGCTTCCTCGTCGAGATGCTTCCGGCAACTGCTGCCGACCCAGCCCAGGTGAGCACCGACACCCGCCCGCTCCAGCCGGTGCAGGGCATGTACCACTTCGGTGTCCTCGTGCACGACGTCATGGCGGCGCTGCCGCACTACCGCGACGTCTTCGGCATCCAGCGCTACGAGATGAAGACGTGGGAGACCGGCTTCGGCCGCCTGGACAAGCCGTACTACCGCGGTAAGGACGGCGACACCGGCTACTTCACTGCCCAGGGCACCGCCGGTGACTTCGGCTTCGAGATCATCTCCGTCAACCACGGCGACTGCCACTACAACCGCGAATTCTTCGATGAGCGCGGCCCGGGCATCCACCACTACTTCGCGTGGATGACCACGGAGGACTCCGAGTGGGACGAGGTCGTCTCCTCCATGACCGAGGCTGGCCACCCACTGTGCATGGGCTCTAACCTGCGCGGCGGCGCCGCCGAGTTCGGCTACTTCGACACCTTCGACGCGCTCGGCGGCTACCTCATCGAGATCGTCGCGCGCCGCGAGCCACCGAAGCCGGAGTTCGCCGCACCCGACTGGATCGTCGACTTCGAGGAGCTCGTATGATCCGCATCGTTCATCGCGGAGCCACCGACGCTCCAGAAAAGCTTCTTCACGACGTCGCATCCCTCCGCCAGCGCGACGGAATCAAGGAAGCCGAGGCCTATCAAACCCTGGCGGTCGAGGACGAGGACTACGCCGTCGCGATTCTCGCGGCGAACGTGTCCGACTACGCAGAGATCGTCGAGAAGCTGCCGGAACTCCCGAACCTGCACACATTCGTGCAGGACGGCACGACGGAGATCTACGAGCAGTCCAAGTACGTCCTCGCCGACGGCGTGTGGGCCCCAGAAGCGGGCTACGACGCCCGCATCATGTGGCCGGCGCGCGGGCCAGTCAGCATTGTCATCCAGAACGCTTTCGTCGAAACCCCTGAGATGCGCGCGCTGACCGCCCAGGAAATCACCGAGACCCGCCGTGAGCCGGGCTGCCTCTACTACGCGTGGATGGAGAACCTGGAACTGCCCAATCACCTCATGCTGCTTGAGGTGTGGGCGGACCAGACAATCTACGACCATCACTGGTTCGGGCGCATGGCCACGGGCGAGTACCGCGGCAACTCCGGACGCGAGGCCGCCACGCCGCAGCGCGGAGAACTTACCCGCGAGTTCTACCGCCAGCAGCCCTTCGAGTACCACTACGGACGCCTCCTCCCTGAGGCAACCGAAAACTATTCCCACTCCGTTGCGTGGTCCGCGCGCTAGCTGACCACCCCATCCCTTTCAGGAGACCCACATGGCTAACATCACCCATGCCCCGCCGGTAGACCTCGCGAAGCATGAGCGCACGCCGAAAGAGCGGCGCCTCGCCCTTGGTTCGTCCTTCCTCGGCTCCACCGTGGAGTACTACGACTTCTTGCTCTACGCAGCCGCAGCTGGCCTGGTGTTCCCGCAGCTCTTCTTCGCGAACATCGACCCGAAGCTGGGCACGATGCTCTCCTTCGTCATCTTGCTCACCGGCTACCTCTCCCGTCCGATTGGTTCGATGGCGTTCGGCCACTTCGGCGACAAGTACGGCCGTAAGAACGTACTTGTCATCACACTGCTGACGATGGGGCTTGTCTCCATCTCCATCGGTTTGATGCCGTCCTCGCAGATGATTGGGCCGGCCGCTCCGATTCTGCTGGTCATCCTGCGCATCATCCAGGGCATGGCGATCGGCGGCGAATGGGCCGGTGCCACCCTGATGGCCATGGAGAACTCCACCGCCAAGAACAAGGGCTTCGGCGCCTCCGTCGCCATCGCAGGCGGCCCAGCAGGTGCCATCTTGTCGACGCTGATCCTCGCAATCTTCGCGAAGGCTTCCGGCGACAACTTCGCCAACCCCGAGCAGTACTTCATCACCGACTGGGGCTGGCGCGTTCCGTTCCTGTTCTCCGCAGCCATCGTCATCGTCGGCCTGTTCATGCGCGCCAACGTGAAAGAGTCCCCAGAGTTCGAAGCAGCCCGGCGCGCCGGCAAGGTGCACACCGGTGTGCCGCTGGTCCGCATGCTGAAGGAAGCTCCGCGCGAGCTGGTCCTCGGTGCGCTCGCCGGCACCGCCGCACTGTTCGTGCAGGGGCTGCAGGGCTCGTTCATGGTGCCGTACATCGTGAACGCGACCGCTGAAACTGAAACGCCAGTCGGCCGCTCTACGGCGCTGATGATGGTTACCGTTGGTTCCGTCATCGCGATCTTCGTCATGCCGGGCCTCGCTGCCCTGTCTGACCGCCTCGGACGACGCCGCGTCATGCTGGCCGGTGGTTTGGTCTCCATCATCGGCATCTGGATCGTTTTCAACATGATCGACTCCGGTGACCCAACCAAGATCTGGATCGGCATGGTCCTGCTCGTATGCGTGGTCCAGCCCGCACAGTACGGCCCGATCGGCGCATTCATCTCCGAGAAGTTCGTCCCCGAGCTGCGCTACACCGGCTCCGGTATCACCTACCAGGCGGCGTCCATCCTCGGCGCTGGTACCGCACCGCTGGTCGCGACCCGCTTCGTCTCCCCGGAGACCGGCCTGACCCCGCTGGCCATCATCATCACCGGCCTGTTCGTGGTCTCCTCGCTGGCGATTTACTTCTCCAAGGAAACCGCCCAGAGCATGGGCCACGCGGAGCGCTTCACCAAGACGAATATGTTCAAGGGCTAGCACCGCAACACAAACGCCCCGGAGCTACTCCGGGGCGTTTTCTTATTGCTTAGTCGACCGGCTTCACCAGCCGCCGGGCAACCGGGGTGAACGCCCCCACGATAAACCCGAGCGTCAGCGCTGAAACGATCGTCGCCTCACGGGCAGCCTCAAAGTGGCCGACCCACACGACGGAAAGCACCAACGCCAGCAACACACACACGATGTCAAAGACCAGCTTGACCTTGTAGAACGGTTTTCGACGCAGCGTCGCAACGGTAGCGACGAAGCCCTCGCCCGGCAGGAATACGGCGTTGGCAGTAGCCAGGATTGCCACGCCAAAGCCGAGCACCACCAACCCGACCGCGACGAGCGCAACCTGCGCCGCGTAATTCGTCGACACCAGCGGGCGGAACACGTACATCCACCCGTCCAAACTCACGCTGCCGACAAGCAGCGCGGGCAGCTGCAGCCAGTACCGGCGAGGGAAATCCTGACGGAGCATCAACCACTGCGCCGCAATGAGGAACAGGTTGAGCACAAACGTCCAACCTCCGAAGCTCAGCCCACCGATCAGCGTCATCGCGTACACCGGCGACGAGACCGGCGGCGTGCCGAGCTGACTGGTCGTCACAAGAGCGGTACCGGCCATCATCACCACAATGGCGAACACTGAATATGCGTAGTCTCTCGGCCGCGCCGAGTGTTTCGAGTCGCTCACTTGCGATACCTCCTTGTTAAGGCTTGTTAAGGACTTGTTAAACACCAGGGACACCCAAACATTCCTGTCTGAGTGCCCCTGAAGTAGTCAGTAGTAATTACTGCACGCGCATGCTTGCAGCCTGCTTGTACGCCTCCCACGCCTTACTTGCCTGGGCGTTGAGCGTTGCCACCGCAACGAACCTGTCCGGGCGGACAAGCACCGTACCAACCGCGCGGGTATCAAAGAAGCCCTTCAGCGCACCCGTGATGTCCGAGACAACCTCGGTGTCCGCCGACGCGTACTCCTTCGCCCACTCGACCTGCGTCGGGCTGACCGCACACACCAGTTTGACGTTCGCCTTTGCCATCTCAGCGAGCTGCTCCGGCGTGAACAGGCGGGCCGGGTCCACGCCCCAGGTCACCACGGCGTGGTTGAGGCCCAAGGCGTCGTCGAGAAGCACCTCAGCGCCGTTGTACTCGACCTTCGGCTGGATGATCTGCAAGCCCACCGGCGACAACTTGTTCACCGCAACGCGCGACGTGACGATGCGCGGGCGATGCGACGGATCATTCGAGCGATCTGCAACGCCAGGCTTCAACGTCGCCTGATCCACCACCGCGCCACGGCCGTAGCGCGGCACCGGCTTGAACTTCATGTCGGCGAAGTACTCCTTGACACGCGGCGAAAGGTTCATCAGCTTCGCCGCCGTGTCGCGCACGAACGCCACCTTCTTATCCGTCGGCTTAATCACCGTGCCGAACGTCATCGACAGATCAATCATGGCCTTGGCGTGGTCGCGACGCTCAACGTCGTAAGTATCTAGCAGGTCCGGGCTGAACGTCCCCTGCAGCACGCCTGCCAGCTTCCACGACAGGTTCGTCACGTCGCGGATACCCGAGTTGTACCCCTGGCCCATCCACACCGGCATCAAGTGCGCCGCGTCACCGGCAATGAGCACGTTGCCCTTCCGGAACGTCCGCGCCATCCGGCCGTGGTGCGTGAACACGCGGCGACGGATCACGTCCAGCTTCGTGCCCTCCGGGATGTGCTCCGACAGCAGCTCCTCGATGAAGGCGTCCTCCTCGACCTTCTCGGTCGGCTCGTCGTCGAACAGCATGAACTCCCAACGACGCACCCCGCGCGGCAGACCGATGGACACGTACGGGCGGTTCGGGTCCGCGCCCAAGTACACATTCGGGGCGCCCAGCGGATCATTGTTGACGTCAACAACAACCCACCTTGTCGACGGCGACTTCCCCTCAAACTCCGTCCCCATCCACTTGCGCGTAAACGAACGGCCACCTTCACAACCAACGAGGTACCTCGCGGTGATCTGCTCCTGCTCGCCCGTGCACTCCTCCCCCTCTTCACCACGCACGACCTCAAAGGTCGCGCGGACGCCACCCTCAACCTCCTCGATCTTCACCAGCTCACGGCCAAACGTGGTGGTGACGTGCGGGAACCTCGCTAACCCATCGAAGGAAGCCTTATCCGCCAGCGGCTGCAGGAACCCAAACTTACGAGGCCACCCGTACGGCTCACCCTGCGGGTTGTTCGTCAAGATGACGTTACCGGCACCATCGACCAAGCGCATGATGTGGTGCGGAATCGTGTACGGCCGGAACTCCTCCGCCAGGCCCATCGCCTGGATGGTGCGCATGGACTCGTCGTCGAGGCCGACCCCGCGCGGGTAGTCAATCAGTTGGTCACGCTTCTCCATGACTGCGACCGAAACACCACGGATGCCAAGCAGGTTCGCCAGCGCTAGGCCAACCGGTCCCGTACCGATGACCAGCACATCAACGTCTGCATTCAGCTCTCCCATGGTGTTCGCTCCTTGACTTTCGACAACAGATCCAGCACAGTGAGTCACCTCACTTTCGCATGTGTTTCTAGTTCTAATCACAGGAGTAAGTTGACGCATCTCCAATTCCGCCTTTCGGAACATGTGAGAGCGGGTGCGCGCACCAGATTCCTTGTTTTTTTCTCGGGGCGGGTTTGCAAAAGCCCTGGTCGCGGGAAGCGCGTGAGGGAATTTGGTGCGCAGTCTACTCAGATTTGCTCTCGCGCTTGATCAGCGGCTCCAACTTGTCGCGGAGACGCGCCTTCCAGTCGGCGGCGGCCTCCTCGTAGCCGTCCTCGTGCGGGTGCATGCCGCGGTGGGTGAATTTGACGCGGGTGTCGCCGTCGGGGGCGTCTTCAAGCTCGAAAATGATGTCGGTGTCGTCCCACTCGGGGTCCTCGAGCAGGTTGCCGGTGGGCTCGACGCGCCAGACGAGGCGGTCGCCCTGCTCGGCTTCGGAGACGTAGAGCTCGGCGAATTGGTCGTCGTTTTGGAAGTGGAACTCGCCGCCGGCGGTGTCTGCGGAGCCCTCGATGGTTTCGTCCCACCACTCCTGCGGCTTCGTGATTGCGCGGAAGACTTCGGTGCGGCTCGCCGGAACCTCGAAGGAGGTGGAGAAGTCCTTCACGGCGCGGAATTTGGTGCCGTCGGAGAACTCGTAGTCGGGCATGGCGCCGTCGGGGTCGTAGATGGAGACGTCGAAACCTTGGTCGCGGATCTGCTTGATGCCTTCTTTAATCAGCAGGCGCCCGGCCTTGTTGAAGGAGGTGACGTGGGAGACGTCGAGCACCAGGCGGTTGCCGGCGAGGCGGTATTCGCCGAGGTCGTGGAGGATTTTCTCGGCGGCAGTGAAGTTGATCATGCCTTGGAGTTGCACGACGGTCTTCGCTTCTCGACGATCCACCGTCCGGATTCCTGGCGCCGCGTAGTAGTCGGCGCTCATCAGGTTGAGGCCGAGGGATTCGGACAGCTCGCGGAAGATCTTCACGCCGCGTACCGAGTTGCCCTGCTTGTCCAGGCGCGGGCTCAGTGACGCGATGCCGAGCTGCCCCGGCATCGTCCCGATGAGGCCACCGGCCACGCCTGACTTGGCGGGGATGCCCACGTTGACCATCCAGCGGCCGGAGCCGTCGTACATGCCGGCGGACGTCATCACGGCCTGCGTCACCCGGCTAGCCGCAGCGGACATGATGCGCTCGCCGGTGATCGGCTGGACACCACCGTTCGCCAAGGTGGCGGCCATCACGGCGAGGTCGCGGACGGTGACCAGGATGGAGCACTGCTGCGTATACGAGTTCACGGCGTCGTGGGCCTGGTCCTGCACCATCCCAAACTCCCGCAGCAGGTGCGCGATGGACAGGTTGCGGTGCGCGGTGGCCAGCTCGTCGTCGAGGATGTCCTGGTCAATGCGCAGTTCGCGGCCCGCAAGGCGGGAAAAGAACGACCGAATCTTCTCGACGCGGTCTTCGACACTCGAATCCGGCCCGTTGATGAGCTGGTTCACGGCGATGGCGCCCGCATTGATCATGGGGTTTGAGGGCCGGTTGGTGGCGTCGTCAAGAGAGATGGCGTTGAAGGCCTCCCCGGAGGGCTCAACCCCCACAACCTTGTGTACTTCTTGGGCGCCGAGTTCCTCGAGTGCGAGCGCGTACACGAACGGCTTCGAGATCGACTGGATGGAAAACTCGTAGCTGTCGTCGCCGACGGAGTAGAGGTGGCCGGACGTGGTGCACACGGCGAGGCCGAGCTTGTCCGGGTCGGCGGTGCGCAGCGACTCGATGTAGTTGGCGGGCTCGCCGGCGTCGTTGTCGCGGACGAGGTCGAGGATCTTATCGAGGTACGCAGGCACTGGAGTTGGCATGCCGCCAGCTTACTTCCCACATAACATCCCACTCAACATCCCACATGTGGGATGTTGAGTGGTATGTTGAGTTTATGCAGGCAGAAGAGTTATCGAAGATCGTCGCAGATCTGCGGTTGGTCGGTGAGACACCGCGAGTTGAGGTGAAATCGAACGTCGGGAAGAGCATCCTGGAGACGCTCTCCGCGTTTGCGAATACGCGGGGTGGGGTGATTCTCATCGGATTGAGCGAGGACGCATCCTTCGCCCCGCTCGATAGGTTCGATGCGCAGCGCGCCCAGGATGCGGTCGCGTCGCGCTGTGACCAGCTCTCACCAGTGCTTCGACCACTTGTCACGCCGGTGCCGTTCGAAGGGGCCGTGATTGTAGTCGTCGAGGTGCCCGCCCTTCCCCCGCGCGAGCAGCCCTGCTACGTCAAGGAACGAGGGATGTACAAGGGCAGTTTCACCCGCACCGGGGAAGGCGAGCGACGCCTCGAGCCCTACGAAATTGACCGCCTGCTCGAGGAACGCACCCAACCCACGTGGGATGAAGAACCAGTTGCAGACGCCTCCCCGGACGACCTGGATACCGACCTGCTCACCCCCTACCTCTCCCATCAGAAATCACTGCGGCCGCGCACCTTCAAGCAAGGTGATGTGACCGCAATGCAGCGCCTGCGCATCCTCGACGGTGAGCACCCCACACTCGCTGCGCTTCTCACGATGGGCGAGTACCCACAGCAGTTCTTCCCACGCTTGACCATTACGTTTACTCTCTTGCCAGGCACTGAGATCGGGGAGGTCGCGGAAGGAATTCGGTTCCTGGACAACGCGACGCTCACCGGCACGATTCCCGAAATGGTCGAAGCGGGCGTCGAACTTGTGAAGAAGAACATGCGCACCGCGAGCGTCATCGGCGATGTGTACAGGAAAGACATGCCGGACTACCCGGTGGAGGCAGTACGCGAGGCGCTGGTCAATGCCGTCATGCACCGCGATTACTCCCCTGCCGCGCGTGGGGGCCAGGTCCAGATTATGATGTTCGCCGACCGTCTGGAGATCACGAATCCTGGGGGCCTCTACGGCGGAGTCACCACGGAAAACCTTGGCGACGCCGGGGTCAGCAACTCACGCAACCAGCGGCTTTCTACGTTCCTGGAGGAACTGCGCTTCGACGACGGCGGACCCGTCGCGGAAAACCGTGGCTCCGGAATCGCCGTGATCGAACAAGCGCTTGCCAAAGCGCTCATGCCCCCACCGACGTATGCAAACTCGCTCACGCACTTCACGATCACCTTCCACAAACGCAGAATCATCGCAGCAGAGCGGCACGGGACGGCCATCGACCAAGTGAAAGATCTCCTTGCCACGAAGGAGTCCTGGTCCACGACCGAGCTCGTAACGGAGACGCAGCTGAGCCGAACAGCGGTCCAAAACGCACTCAATCGCCTGGTAGACGCCGGAGAGGCGGAGCGAACAGAGCCTCATAAGAGCCCCCGCCAGCGCTACCGCGCAACATAACATCCCACATAACATCCCACATGTGGGATGTTGGGTGGTATGTAGGGCATCCGATTAAACACGAGTATATTCGTGTTTATGTTCATTGACGAGAAACCGAACCCGAAGCAGGCCTACCTAAGCGACGAGCACGCCGAGATCATCAAGGCAACGCTCCCGCCGGTAGGCGCGAACATCCAGACGATCACGAAGACCTTCTACAACAAGATGTTCACCGCCCACCCCGAGCTCATCTCGGACACGTTCAACCGTGGCAACCAGAAGCAGGGCGCGCAGCAGAAGGCGCTAGCGGCGTCGGTGGCGACGTTCGCCACGCAGCTGGTGGACCCCGAGGCACCGGACCCAGTGATGATGCTGGACCGCATCGCGCACAAGCACGTCTCGCTGGGCATCACGGCAGACCAGTACCAGATCGTGCACGACAACCTGATGGCCGCCATCGTCGAGGTGCTTGGTGACGCCGTCACCCCAGAAGTCGCCGAGGCCTGGGACAAGGTGTACTGGCTGATGGCCGACGTCCTGATCAAGCACGAAGGCAAGCTCTACGAATCGGACGGCGTGGAGGCAGGCGACGTGTTCCGCACCGCCACCGTCACGGAGAAAACCCAGCTCAGCGACACTGTCTACGCCTACACCCTGGAGGGTGACTTCACTGCGCCGCGCCCAGGCCAGTACACGTCGGTCGGCGTGAAGCTGCCGGACGGCGCGCGCCAGCTGCGCCAGTACTCCATCATCGAAGGCGACGCCTCCCACTACCGCATCGCCGTGGAGACCGAGGGCGAAGTGTCCACGTTCCTGCGCGACCACGTCAACGTCGGCGACACCGTCGACGCCACGCTCGCCGCCGGCGACCTGGTACTGCAGCCGGGCTCGAACCCAGTGGTGCTGATCTCCTCCGGCATCGGATCCACGCCGATGACCGGCATCTTGGGGCATCTCGCGGCGGAGGGCTCACCGCGCAAGGTCACGGTCGCACACGCCGACGAGTCACAGCAGTCGTGGGCGCAGGCAGATGAGATGCGGATGCTCGTCGAGAAGCTTGACGACGCCTCCCTGCACCCCTACTTCCGTGCCGAGGGCCAGCGCCTCAACGTCGCTGACCTGGACGTTTCCGGCGCGGATGTGTACCTGTGCGGCGGCGAGGGTTTCCTGCAGTCCATCCGCGACGACCTGGCACAGCTCGACCCGGCGAACGTGTACTTCGAGCTGTTTAGTCCGAACGACTGGCTGATCGGTTAACCAGCCGGGCCCCGCACTGCCCCGGCGCGTCGAACGGCATGAAGTCGAGGTGGTGGGGGCCGATAGTGGCGTCGATAAACCCCTGGTGCAGTGCGCAAATCGTGGCTGCGGGCGGGGTGCCGTCGGCGGCGACGAACGGGCACGCCTGCAGGCCGACCTCCACAGAGGCGTCGCCGTCAGCCTCGCGGACGAGCGGGTCGAAGCCCATCTCGCGCAGGGAGCGCAGCACCGCGGCGGCAAGCTCTTCGAAGTCCTCGGGTGGTTCGCCGAAACGGTCCGCGTTGCGCCGCGCCCACGCGCGCCCGAAGTCGCGGGCAGCGTCCAGATCGAAGCCGGCGAGCGACTCAATCAGCGACTCGACGAGCGCGACGTACTCGTGCATCACAGCGTGATGCTGCGGGGTGCGCGCATGGTAGACGTGCGAGGGGCGGCCGCGGGTAGTGCGGCTGGCCACGCGCCAGCCCACCAAACCGCGCTCCGCCAGCTCATCGATGTGGCCACGCACAGTATTGACGTGGATGCCAAGCTCCTTGCTCAGCTCGCTGAGCAAGGCACCCTCCGGGAAGGAATCGAGCGCATCGAGGACCTCACGCTGCTTCGGGCTCAGCTCTGCCGCGCGGCGCATAAGTTCCGCGGTGGGCAGGGGGGCGGCGGCGTCGTCGATAGTCATAGTTCGATCTCACACTGCGACGGGCGACTATACGGCAGCAGCTTGTGCACGATGCCGCCGCTGAGTTCATCCAGGTAGCCGGCGTGCAGGGCGCAGATGACCGAACTTGGCGCGCTGACGCCCACCGTCGTGAACGGGCAAGCGTTGAGGCCAATGTTGCCGGACTGGTTTGGGTAGGAGGGATCGAAGCCGAGGTCCCGCAGGATCGCGATCAAGGCGTTGAGCTGGGACGCACCGGAGGCATCCGACTGCACCTCGCGGCCGTTGTGGGTCTGGCGCGCCCACTGACGGCCGATCTCGCGCGCCTTCTCCGTATCGCCCTCGGTGAGGCACTCCGCCATCGTCCTGACCAGGCCGATGTACTCGCGAGTCACGGTCGAGTGGTGCGGGGTGCGCGTGTGGAAAATGTTGCTCGGGCGGCCGCGTCCCTCGCTCGGAGCCGTGGTGACCTGCACCAAATCCCGCGCCAACAACTCATCCAAATGCCCGCGGATCGTGTTGGGGTGCATCCCCATCTCCTTGGCAAGGTCGCCGACCTGCGCCCCATGCGGGTGCAAAGCTAGGCGATCAAGCACCTCGCGCTGCTTCACGCTCAACTCGGCGGCGCGGTCCATCAGGTCCGTCGTCGGTTGAGGCGGGGTCGCCGAATTCACGTGTCCTCCTTCGGTCAGAGCTCTTTACCAGCTTAAACCGAAATCGCCGATTTTCCCTATTCCAGGCCGTATTTATTGAAAGAACGTGACGAAGAGGTTATTTCGCACTTTCTCGCCATAACACCTGGTACTTCACTATTGGCCACCAACCACGTAGCCAGGTCAGTGTCAATCATGCGGGCGAGGGACAAGATTTGCGCGAATGCCTCCTCAACTGTTCTCCTTCTTTTTTCATTTCGATGCGTTTGTCCACGAAGTGGGACACCATTCAGTAACGGTTCATGATGCGCAACACGGTTTCGAAGTTCATTAATCTCTTGGCACAACTGATGAACCCACACACGAGAAAAAGTTATCGCTCTCGCCTTTTCAGGATGCTCATCCCGCTGACGTGCAGCTTCTCGCCTGCCGCCGGGGAATGCTTTTGCTAGAACTGGCCAGTTCCGCTCATTGTCAACCTTTCTGCGCCAAGGACCTCGGCCGGTATAACCGCCTTTATCAAACAGATTCGTCCAGAAGCCAAACATGCAGTTGGCCACTAGTCTCCCTGGTAAATCCCCACGTTCCGAGTTCAATCTCACGTGAGCAGGCAGACGTTCCCAAGCACTAGCCAAAGCCGTTCGCGACCGGTCGTCCAAAGGCATTTCCTGATACCACTGCACGCCCCATTTCTCGGTCAGAACAGCATGAATAGCCTCACGTAACGCAACTTCGAGGACCGCTAAATCGGCCATAAAGGCCATGGACAAATCGCGATTCCATACATAAAGTTCAAGCGCCTCATCGGCGCAATGATGAGACGTGTGTGATAGAAATGTCGCCATCCGAGCAGGTGAAATAGACCCCCATAACAGGTGGTGGCGCCCTGTAGGCGGCTGCACTGGATACGTCATTGTGCTATTGTAGCCAACGTAGTCCCTCGGATCTGGGTCACAGACATAGACTCTGTGTTCCCCCGAGGGTTTTTCTATGGGTGCCGAGCTTTCCCTATTTCGAACCATATTTATTACGATCGAGACCGTGAATAAAAAAGGGCAGACCTCCGACGGCCTGGCGTGGGCCATCATCGCCGTATTCGTGGCGCTCATGGTGGTGTTCAGCGCGCTGAGCTCGACCGCAGGCGACGATGGCAGCTCGGCGCCAATCGACGCCAGCGGCGCCACCACCCTCGACGTCGACATCCACGGCATGGCCTTCACGCCGAATCGTATCGACGTCCCCTCCGGTACCCGCCTCATCCTCACCATCACCAACTCCGACGACCAACAGCACGACCTCAAGCTGGGTAGCGAGTACACCGGGCGCATCGATCCCGGCGACACCGTCGTCCACGACTTCGGCGTCTTCACCGAGTCCACGCAGGGCTGGTGCACGATCGCCGGCCACAAGGCGATGGGGATGGTGTTCGACGTCGTGGTCGGGTCGGCGAGCCCGAGCACTTCACCGAGTGCCGCGCCCAGACCGGTAGTCGCCGCGGATGGGCCTGACGACGGCCTGGTCTACCGTGACCCAGCGCTGCCTCCCGCGCCCGATGCTCCCGAAAGAACAGTGCACGAACACACCTGGCACGTTGCCGAAAGCGAGCGCCAGGTTGCGCCCGGCGTCACCCAACCCGTCTGGACCTTCGACGGAGAAATGCCAGGTCCCGTACTGCGCGGGCGCGTCGGTGACCTGTTCCGCATCACCATCGTCAACGACGGCACGATGGAGCACTCCATCGACTTCCACGCGGGTGAGGTCAACCCCGATACGAACATGGCCCAGATCGCCCCGGGCGAATCGCTCACGTACGAGTTCGAAGCCCGCAGGTACGGGATCTGGATGTACCACTGCGCCACCATGCCGATGAGCCTGCACATCGCCAACGGCATGTTCGGCGCCGTCGTCATCGACCCACCGGACCTCACGCCTGTCGACGCCGAATACGTCCTCCTCTCACACGAGGTCTTCCTCGGCGAGGACGGCGCCGACCCCGAGCGAGTCGCCGCCGGGCTCTACGATCTCACCGCGTTCAACGGCTACCCCAACCAGTACCAGCAGCGGCCGATTCCGGCCCGCGTCGGCGATACCGTCCGTGTGTGGCTCTTCAACGTCGGCCCCGACAATCCCTTGAGCTTCCACGTGGTCGGCGAAATCTTCGACACCGTGTTCAAAGAAGGCCAGTACCAGATCCGAAGCGCCACTGACACCGGTTCACAGGCGCTCGGGCTCCTCGCCGCCCAGGGTGGGTTCGTCGAGATGACCTTCGACGAACCCGGCACCTACACCTTCGTGAACCACCAGATGACCGACGCCGAAAAGGGACAGCGCGGCCAGTTCGTGGTCACCCCCTAGGTGACCGGGCTCAGGCAATCCCGCCGAAGGACGCGACAATCGCCGCCACCAGCGCCAGCGCCAGGGCGGACTGCCCAGCGGGGCGCTCCACGTGGGCGCCCGCCACCGGGGCCTCACGCTGCCCCCGCAGCACCGCCACCTGGGCCTTCACCGCCCTGCGCAGCAGCGGCAGGTACGCCACCAGCACGGCGAACACGAGCAGGCTCATCACCACCCGCAGCCAGGACTGCTCCGTTAGCAACCACACCGTTAGCGCGAGGTTGTACAGCACGACCCGGAAGTAGGTGCCCCGGGACAGTTCCAGCAGCCCGGCGCGCACCGCCTTCGGCCCGCCGCCCATCGTGGTGGGCAGCAGGTAGCTCATGGTGCCGATCAGCAGGGGCGCTACGAAGCCGAGCAGGAGGGCCAGCGTGGGGATCTCCGGGACGGTCCGCACCAGGCCCACGGCGTACCAGAGCATCGCGCCGATCAGCCAGAACATCGCTACGAAGACGGACAGGCCCGGGTAGGTGATGCGGTCGCGTGGGTCGCGCAAGACGTCGATCACGTTGACCACGAAGCCCTGGAAGAGCCACAGCCAAGCGCCGACGTAGACGAACGCGCCAACCGCGACTACCTGCGGAATCCCCAGCAGCGCGCCGGTAACCGCGCACGCAATCCCGGCCACCGCGCCCCAAATGGCTGCGCGGGTTCGGTCGCGCATGCCGTTGATCCGCCACATCGTTGGGAACAGCACGCTCAGGCTCGACATCGCGGCCAGGCCCACAAAGCCCCCGACGTTGGTGAACAGGTGCGCCTGGCGGATCTGCTCCTGCCAGGTGCCGGGCAGGCCCATCGACAGCGACGCACCGAAGCACACCCCGACGAGCAGGCAGGCAGCCGACGCCACGTACCCAACCGCGGCGGGCCGGTGCCGCTTCTCCGGGCCGGCGTCACGCACCAACCGGGCGAGTACCACCGCGTGCCACAGCACCGCACCTGCGACCAGCAACCCGCCGGCCCAGGTGACCAGCCAGTGCTGTTCCCACCAGCTGGCCAGGACCTGGCCCACCAGCACCAACACGACGCCGGCGTTGAGGACCCAGGTGCGCCGCAATTGGGCCGGGCGCGCCTCCTCGGGAAGGCGCTGCTGCAGGAAACGCTCGGTCAGGTTCACGCTCCACAGCACGATCGAGTTCGCCACGATTCCGAGCGTGAAAATGTGAATCAGCAGCCACGCCGGTTCGGGGAACAGCGTGTGGGTGAGCCCGATCAAGATGAACACCCACATCCAGATGCTCACCGGCTTGGACGCCTTCCGGTGCCAGCTGCGTGCGCTCATTTACGCCGCCACCTTCGCGTCGCCGGACTTCGGGTTATCGCGGAAGCACCACCAGGTCACCGCACCAAAGACCAGGGCCGAGCAGGCGATCATCACAAGCACATTGTGGTACGCCCCGGCGTAGGCGGGGGCGGCAAGTGCGTTGGTGGAGGCGTCGTAAATTGCGTCCATGCCGATGGGCTGCAGCTCGGCGGGGAGGTTACGCACCATCCACATCGGCAGCAACGAGCCGGTCAGCGCGACGGTGACCAGGGTGCCGAACTCGTAGGAGACCTCCTCGACGCCCGCCGCCATACCGGAACGGTGCAGGGGCGCGGCGCCGATAATCGCGATGGAGGACACGCTCATCACCGAGCCCGCCGAGAAGCCCATCACGGCCAGCGCCGCGATCTCGATGCCGAGGCTGCCGACGTCCGAACCCCAGATCAGGGCCGCGGCACCCGCAGCAGCGCCCAAAAAGCCGCCGCCGATCAGAGGCAGGAAGCCAATCTTGTGCAGGTAGGCGCCACCAAGTGTCGACGCCGGGATCGCGGCCGCCGCCATCGCGATGATGGTGGCGCCGGCGTGGAGGGGGGAGAAGCCGTCGACAAGCTGGAGCTTCTGCGTGGTCATCAGCTCGGCGCCGGCCATGAAGAACATGCCGCCGGCTGCTGCGACGACGCCGCCGGTGAACATGCGGGACTTGAAAATGTCGAAGGTGAGCAGCGGGTCCGCCAGCTTCCCCTGGCGGCGCACGAACAACACCGCGCCGACGACGCACAGCACCACCGCCACCACGAACAGGGACCAGCCGGAGTTTGGGTTCACCAATTCTTTGATAGCCATGGTCAGGCCCGACAGCGCGAACAGTGCGTACACCGAGGAGATAAGGTCCCAGTGCTTCGCCGGGTTCGGCATGTTCTCCGGGGCCAGCCAGAACGTCAGGGCCAGGGCGATGAGCACGATCGGCACGTTAATGAGGAAGACGGAGCCCCACCAGAACGCCTCCAGCAGCGCGCCGCCGACCAGCGGGCCCAGCGCCGCACCCACCACGGCCACCGACCCCCAAATACCGATCGCCGTGTTGCGCTCCCGCTCGTCCGGGAACGTGAGGCGGATCAGCGCGAGCGTCGCAGGCATCATCACCGCGGCACCCATGCCGAGCAGCCCGCGCGCACCCACGAGCAGCCACGCCGACGGCGCGAACGCCGCCGCCAGCGACGCCACCCCGAACACCACCAGCCCAACGATGAACATCAGGCGGTGGCCCAGCTTGTCCCCCAGCGTGCCCGTGCCCAGCAGCAGCCCCGCCAGCACTAGCGGGTAGGCGTTAATAATCCACAAGCCCTGGGTCGGGGTGGTGTGCAGCTGCTCGTTGAGCTCCGGCATCGCCGTATACAGGATCGAATTGTCCAGCCCGATCATCAGCAGACCGAGCGAAATCACTGCAAAGAAGGTCCAGCGCTGGCTTGGCGTCGAATCAGTCATAGCAACAAGCTACACCCGAGGAAAGCTAATCGACGCCTCTGCCCCCTCCACCGAAACATCCACACGCCCGCCGACCGGGAACGTCAGCAAGGGGTTCGTGTGCCCAAACGATGCGTTCGCCACCACCGGCTTCCCCCTCAACTCAGGTATCGACGCCACCATCTCCTCCACCATCACCCTCGTGACACGGCTCGCGGTCTGGAAACGCCCAATCACCAAGCCCTCAATCCCGTGACCATCCGGGGCCTGCAACAACGACACCAGCTCACGCCGGAAATCCATCACGGTGTACTTCCCCGTCACCTCCGCAAACAACACCGCATCATTCAGCGACGGCATAAACTCCGTGCCCGACAACAACCCCAACGTGCCCAAATTCGACCCAAGCGCAATCCCCTCCGCGCGGCCCTCCTGGATCACCCACCAGCCATCATCCGGCTCCTGCACACGACCGTCCTGGTTAATAAACCAGTCATCGTCCGTGAACCAGTCCCCCGGCTCCCACACGATCGGCCCATCAGTAAACGCCGCCTGCACAAACGCGTCACGGGTCACCTCACCGAAATCGCGCATCCCCAACGTCGACCAATGCGGGCCCACGTACACCACCTGGCCCGTCTTCGCATACACCGCATTCGCCAACGCCGACACATCCGAATTCCCACACAGGAACTTCGGGTGCTCCGCAATCACATCAAAATCCAGGTGAGGCAGAATCTCGTTACTGGTAAAGCCGCCAATCACGCTCATGATGCCGTCGACGGATGGGTCGGAGTAGGCGTCGATAAGATCCTCAGCCCGCAACTTGCCCGGCGCTGACCAAAACATGTCCGACACCCGCACATTCGCCCCAAAACTCACCGACAAGCCAAGCTGCTCCAAACGCCGCGTGGCCAACTCAGCCACAAAACGACCCGCCGGGCCCTGCTCCACATACGCCAACGAACGCGCCGGAGCCACCACACGCACATGATCGCCCACCGACAACGGGCGAGGATACAACGCCATTAGTACAAATACACCGACGCATTATTACCGCCCTGGCACCGGGCTCCCCCACCCGCCGGCCAGCACGACATCGTGTACGTCTGCCCCGTCACCGGGCTATACACACTCAACGACCCCGGGAACTCACCAGTGGCCGCAGCCCGCTCATTAAACACAGCCAACACATTGCCCGCGAACTCCGACGACGTATTCCCGGTCTCCGCCGTCGCGTTCGAGAACCCCGCACTCGACCCCATCGGCTCACGCCGGTTCACATTAGGCTTGTTGCCCTGGTTGCCGTTGCTGCCGTTGTTGCCGGCTTCCGGCGCGACCGTCTCAATCTCTGTCACAATCACCGGATCCTGCTGCTCGTCCTTCGTCCCGTCGGAACGCACGAACAAAAACGCCACCGCGCCAGCCAGCGCCAACAACACCAGCGTCCCCAACACCGACAACGCAACCACCAGGCCGGTGTTGCTCTTCTGCTGCGGCTGGTACGGCGGCTGCGGCTGATATGGCTGCTGGTAGTACGGCTGCTGGTACTGCTGTTGCTGCTGGGTCGCCCACTCGTTGGTGCCAGGGTGGGTGTCGTCGGGCTGGTACGGGTTCGTCATGAGGGGCTTCCTTCAGGGATATGCAACAATACTGCAGCTCACCTTACTAGGTGCGCGCTGCTCATATAGGCGGGCGGCCCCATATTTCTATAGCGCCGGCATCTGCCATGCAGTCACCGACTGCACCTGGCGCTGACTCACCGAATCCGGCACGCGCCCAAGCACCCAATTACGTATCGACGCCACCTTCCTTCCTCCGGCGTGAATAACCCGCCCAACGAGCCGGGACTGACGCGCAATCGTTTGGCTCCTCCGAAGGCGGTACTCATCGTAGGTGCGAATGTCCTGGGTGCCGTTGAGAAGGAGAGCGGAAAGGACAGCGACGTCCTCAAGTCCCTGGCACGCCCCCTGCCCAAGATTCGGAGTCATGGCGTGTGCCGCATCCCCGACGAGCACCACTTTGCCGTTGCAATAAGTGGGTAGCGGTGACGCCAACTCTTGGATCGGCAAAAGCTGGATCGACTCGTCAGGTGTTGCGCGCAGCAGGTCCGGGATGGGGTCATGCCAGGAGGCAAAGGTGCTTTTGAGCAGGTCAAGGCGAGCCTCGCCCGGTGTGGCCTCTGCCCCGGAAAGAACGGCGAACCAATAGACGCGGCCGTCGTGAAGTGGGACGGCGCCGAAGCGAGCGCGCTCGCCCCAGGTCTCGAAGACGGCGTCGTAAAGCGGGCCATCGCTGACGCCGCGCCAGGCGTTGTAGCCCGCGTAGGCGATACCAGGATCATAGAAGCAACTACGCCGAACCGCGCTGCGGATCCCATCCGCGCCGACCACGACGTCGAAACGCTCGACTTTGCCATCGGCGAAAGTGACCGTTCCGGTCTGCGCCTCAACGTCCACGGCCTCGGCGGACGTGTGGACGAGCGTTTCGGGCAGGTGCTTGAGCAGCAGCGTGTGGAGCTCCGCGCGATCAATGCCGAGCCCATCCGCTGGAATACACGACAACCACTCCCCCTCCGGGCACCGAATCCCACCCCGCACAAGGGTCTGCCCCCACTGGCGATGACGGAACGCAGCCCCAATCCCTAACGCATCAAGTGCCGTAAGTCCGTTTTCGGCCAACGTGATCCCTGCACCCGTACCGCGGATGTGTCCGTGGCGCTCATACAACTGCACGTCCACCCCACCACGATGCAGGGCCGCACCCAGCGCGAGACCCGAAATACCAGCACCGATAATGCCAACTCTCATGATTTTCGAGGATAGCGAGTGTAGCTGGCGCCTGTGAGGAACTTTGCACCAGATTCCGGGTTTGCATTTTCGCGACCTGGGGAAACGCCGCTCAGGTTGCTCGAAAACGGGGATTGTGGTGCACAGGAAACTCGCAGGAGTGCCAAATCTGACATCGTTTAACATCTAGCACTTTTCTGAACTGGCACTTTAAATGGCCGGACCAAATCGGGTTGCGTCTTTTGGCACTCGCATCCCTTTGCAAGAACCCAAACGCAAAAAGAACCGGCCCTCCCGAAGGAGAGCCGGTCCGTTTGTGCCCGGGGGGGGACTTGAACCCCCACGTTCTTGCGAACACTGGCACCTGAAGCCAGCGCGTCTGCCAATTCCGCCACCCGGGCGGGCACTGGAACAATATAACACCCTTACATAGAGAAGTGCCAAATCCGCATGTCATGGGGCGTAAAGGTGTTTCACGCTAGGTTGTGTCGGAATGCGCACCTATACTAACGGGGTTAAAGAAAGGAGGTGCATGCGGATGGGAGTCATGGATCGATTGGCAAAGCTGGACAGTTCGTTGCAGCGTGGCCTGGATAATTCGATGGCGGCGCTGTTTGGCGGCAAGGTGGTTCCGGCTGAGATCGAGGAGCTGTTGAAGCAGGAGGCGCAGGACTCTGTTGTGGTGACTGACCATGATGAGTTTGTGGTGCCGAATGTGTTCGCGGTGGGTGTTTCTTCGAAAGATTTGGAGAACTTGTCGCAGGAGCGTGACCTGCCGGTGCACCTCGCGGAACAACTGACGCGGTATGTGCGCAATCAGGGCTGGTTCTTTGATGGGCCGGCGGTTGTGCGGATCGCGGAGGAGTCAGGGCTGCGTACGGGCCAGTTGCGGGTCAGTTCTTATATTGATCCGCAGCCGGAGGTCGCGAGTGGGTTTGATGCCATTGTGGCGGAGCCTACGAAGCGGTCGAAGGGTGGTAGGCACCGTCATGCGGCAAACCGGGATCAGGAGGATCACATGCATGAGCCAAATACGATGACGCCGGTTGAGGGCGGCGAAGCGACTGTGAGCCTGCTGTTGCAGGACGGGTCGTCGCGCACTTACTTGGTGCATGAGGGCTCGAATATTTTGGGCCGTTCGAATGATGCGGATTTCCGCCTGCCGGACACGGGTGTGTCGAGGCAGCATGCGGAGATTACGTGGGATGGCCAGGTTGCGGTGTTGGTCGATTTGCAGTCGACGAACGGCACGACGGTCAATGATGAGCCGGTGGAGAACTGGATGCTTGCCGACGGCGACGTGATCACCCTCGGGCACTCCCACATTGAGGTGCGCATCGTGGAGCCGAGGGCATCGACCCCGGCGACGCCGGACCCGGAGGAGGGCGCGCCGCGCTACACGGATGCGGCGTCGCACCCGCAGACAGAATTTTTCCAGGCCTAACAAGCCCTGACCTGAAGGAGCTCCTTTGTTGGATTCCGCGGTGATCCTGAGCGCACGCTTTGGCCTGCTCGCACTGCTCTGGCTGTTCATTCTGCTGGTGTTGTGGGTGCAGCGGAAGAATGTGCGTGAGGTGGGTGGAGCTGGGCGTCGACAAGTGAAGCAGGCGGGGAAACCGCTGCAGTCGCGTGAGAAAGTCCGGCAGATTGCGGTCGTTGAGGGGCCGCTGCAGGGCTCCCACATGGAGATTGCGAGTGTGGAGCATGTGACGCTGGGCCGCTCGCCGGACAATGATTTCCAGCTTGGGGACGACTTTGCGTCCTCGCGGCACGCGCGGCTGTTCCGCCGCGGCAGCGACTGGTTCGTTGAGGACCTGGACTCCCGCAACGGCACCTTTGTGCAGGGCATGCGCATTGACCAGCCGGAGCGGGTGTCGGTGGGGACGAATATCAAGATGGGGCGCACGATTGTGAGGTTGATGCCATGACGCTGCGGTTGAATTATGTGGCGGCATCGGACAAGGGTCTGGTGCGTGGAAACAATGAGGACTCCGCCTACGCGGGCCCGCACCTGCTGCTGCTTGCGGACGGGATGGGTGGCCACGCGGCGGGCGAGGTTGCCTCGCAGTTGATGGTCAGCCACATGGAGCACCTCGACCGGGACCCGGGGGACGCCGACATGTTGGCGCTGCTCGGGGCGGCTGCGGATGATGCGAACGCGACGATTGAGCGTTCGGTGGCGCAGCACCCGGAGCAGGAGGGCATGGGCACGACGCTGACGGCGTTGATGTTCAACGGCGCGGAGTTCGGCCTCATTCACGTGGGCGATTCCCGCGGGTATTTGCTTCGCGACGGTCAGCTTCGCCAGATCACCGAGGACGATACGTTCGTGCAGTCCCTGGTCAACGAGGGGAAGCTGGACCCGGAGGACGTGTCGAGTCACCCGCAGAAGTCGTTGATTTTGAAGGCGTACACGGGCAACCCGGTGGAGCCGCACCTGGAGATGGTGGAGGTTCGCGCGGGGGATCGTGTGTTGTTGTGCTCGGATGGTTTGTCGGATCCGGTGACGGCGTCGACGATTGGGGAGGCGCTTGGTCAGGGCACCCCGTCGGTGGCGGCGCAGCGGCTGATTGAGTTGGCGCTGCGTTCGGGTGGGCCGGACAACATCACGGTGGTCATCGCTGATGTTGTGGAGGTCAAAGACGGCGAGGAGCACCCCGACTTGCCGACGTCCCCCGCGCTGGCGGGCGCGTTGGCGCCGGAGTTCGAGTCGACGCACCCGGACTCTTCGGCGTCTCGTGCGGCGGCGTTGATGCGCAAGTCGGAGACGATTCCGCCGAACCACAATCGTGAGGGCCGCCGTGATGGGTCGCAGCCCGGCGCGAGTGACGCGTCGGCGGACGAGGAGGATGACCAGCGGTTTCGACGCAAGGTGAATATTTGGCCGTGGGTGCTCTCCGCGTTGGTGATTGTGCTGATGTTGTCGCTGGCGGCGGTGTTGTGGACGAACGATAGGCTCAACGACCGCTATTTTTTAGGCACCGACGGCAACGACGGCCACTTCGCGATTGAGCGGGCCGTCGGGACGTCGTTGTTTTCGGAGCCGCGCCGCGAGGTGATTCAGCGGGCGTGCATTAATGAGCAGAACAAGTTGCAGATTGTGTCGTCGAACTCGGTGCCGCAGGACTGCGTGATCTTCGGTATCAATGACCTGCCGGAGAGCCAGCTGAACACGGTGGAGAACTTCAAGGGCGGCACGTATGACGATGTGCTGGGGATTCTGAACCGGTTGGCTGGTGAGGCGTTGCCGGTGTGCGTCGATAATGATGCGGCGAAGGACGCCCCGCAGGGCGCGTGCCGGGAGGTGAAGTAGCGATGTCTCGTGTGTTTCGGCGTGCGAAGGAGCTGTTCCTGCTGCTGTGCTCGGCGGGGTTGCTGCTGCTGATGCTGTTTGGCCTGGAGCTGAGCCAGGGCCGCACAATGTCGACGGAGATGTTCTACCTGGTCGGCGGGTTCGTGGGCGTGTACGCGATTGCCCACGTGGCGATTTCGCTGGCGGCGCCGCACGCGGACCAGCTGCTGCTGCCGCTGGTCTCCCTGCTCAACGCGATTGGCCTGGTGGTGATTTACCGCCTGGACCTGGCGGAACGGGCGGGGTATGCGCCGCTCGCAGAGCGTCAGGTGATGTGGTCGCTGGCTGGTGTAGTGCTGATGGTGTGCACGCTTGTGATCGTGCGCGACCATAAGGCGCTGGCCCGCTACTCCTACCTGCTGGGCCTGCTTGGCCTGGTGCTATTGGCGTTGCCGCTGGTGTGGCCGCAGCCGCCTGGGTTCGCGGATGCGCGGATCTGGATCTGGCTGGGACCGTTCTCGATCCAGCCGGGTGAGTTCTCGAAGATCCTGCTGCTGGTGTTCTTCGCACAGCTGTTGGCACAGAAGCGCGCCCTGTTTACGGTGGCGGGCAAGACGCTGCTGGGGATGAGCTTCCCGCGCCTGCGCGACCTGGCGCCGATTTTGGCGGTGTGGGCGATCGCGATTGCGATCATGGCGGTGTCGAACGACTTCGGCCCGGCCCTCCTCCTCTTCGCCACGGTGCTGGGCATGGTGTACTTCGCCACGGGGCGTACGTCATGGCTGGTCATCGGTGCAGGCCTGGTGGCTGTTGGCGGGTACACGGTGTACCAGGTCAGTGAGAAGATCCAGGACCGCGTCGCCAACTTCATGGACCCGCTGGCCAACTTTGACACCACGGGCTACCAGCCGTCGCAGGCGCTGTTCGGCCTGTCCTGGGGTGGGCTGACCGGCACCGGGTTGGGCTACGGCCACCCGGAGATGGTGCCGGTGGCGCACTCGGACTACATCCTGGCGGCGATTGGTGAGGAGCTCGGGCTCGTGGGCGTGGCCAGCGTGCTGTGCCTGTTCGCCATCTTCATTACCCGCGGCTACTCGGCGGCGCTGCAGGTCAGTGACACGTTCGGCAAGTTGTTGGCCGCAGGCTTAGCGACGACCATCGCTATCCAAATCTTCGTGGTCGCCGGAGGGATCTCCGCGATGCTGCCCATGACGGGCCTGACCACGCCGTTTATGTCCGCTGGTGGCTCGTCGATCATGGCGAACTACGTACTGCTGGCGCTGCTGCTGCGGATCTCGAACGCGGCGAACAAGCCAGCGGAGTTTGATGCTTCGGCGATGGGTGCCCAGGCACCGGAGGCGGTGAGCGCACGATGAACAAGTCTATTCGCTTAGGCGCGGGCATTGCCCTGCTGCTGATTGTGGCGCTGCTGGTGAACTTCACCGTGGTGCAGGGCTTCCGCGAGGAGAAGTACGCGCAGAGCCCACTGAACTCGCGCACCGTGGTGGAGCTGCGCCAGATCAACCGCGGCCAGATCAGCGCCGGCGGGCAGGTGCTGGCGGAGTCCCACCCGCTCGAGGACGGCTCCTACCAGCGCACGTACCCGAACATGCCGTGGTCCTTTGCGCCGGTGCTCGGCTACGTGTCAGACCAGTACGGCACCTCCCAGATCGAGGCCGGCTACAACGGGCAACTGACCGGGGCGGGCTCCGGCAAGTCCTCCCGCTTCCTGCGCACCGGCCTGGAGCAGGACGTGGTGGGCAACTCGGTTGAGTTGAGCATCGACCCGCACCTGCAGGCCCTGGCCTACGAGCAGCTTTCAAACCGCAACTACGAGGGCGCGATCGTGGCGCTACGCCCGTCGACCGGCCAGGTGCTGGCGATGGCGTCGACGCCCTCGTACGACCCGAACGCGATCTCCAACCCTGACACCGCCGAGGGCGCCTGGGCCGAGGTGAACAACAACCCCGGCAAGCCGCTGCTCAACCACGCGACGCAGGACCAGCTGCCGCCGGGGTCGATCTTCAAGATCGTCACCACCGTCGCCGGGCTGCGCAACGGCTACACGCCGGATTCCCCGCTGACGGGCGCGCCGTCCATCACCCTGCCGGGCACGACCGTGCCCCTGACCAACTACGCGGGCCAGGCCTGCGCCGGCGGCGGCCAGGTGCCGCTGCGCACCGCGTTCGCACTGTCCTGCAACACGGCGTTCGTGCAGATGGGTATGGCCGTCGGCGCCGACGCGCTACGTGAGGCCGCCCACGGATTCGGCATCGGCGAGCAGTACGACCTCGGCATGCCCAACGCGGCCGGCTCGCTCGGCGACCTGCCCGGCGACGCCGAACTTGGGCAGTCCGCGATCGGGCAGCGCGACGTCACCATGACCGCGCTGCAGGCCGCCGTCATGGCGGGCACCGTCGCCAACGAGGGCCGCCGCATGGCGCCGTACGTGGTCAACCGCGTACTCAGCCCCGACCTGCGCGAAATCGAAACTGCCAAACCCCACATGCTTTCGGACTCCATCACGCCCGAGGAAGCAAACACCATCAAAGACCTCATGTTCGGCTCCGAGCGCGACACCTGGGGCTACGACGGCAACGGCTTCGCCTCCAAGACCGGCACCGCCGAGCACGCCGAAGGCGCAGCGCCGCACACCTGGTACGTCGCCTTTGACCCGGTGAAGGATGTGGCGGTGGGGGTCGTCGTCAAGAATGGTGGCGGCCTGGGCACCGGGGCGACCGGCGGGCAAGTCTCCGCACCACTCGGGCGCGCGGTGCTCTACGCGGCACCCGCAGCGCCAGCTGATGAGGAAGGAACCAACGCGCGATGAACTACGAAAACAAAGACGAACTCCAGAAGCTCATCGGGCCCGACTACCAGCTGCAATGGATCATCGGGCACGGCGGCATGTCCACCGTCTGGCTTGCCGACGACGTCCGCCACGAACGCGAAGTAGCCCTCAAAGTGCTGCGGCCGGAATTCACCGCGAACCAGGAGTTCCTCACCCGTTTCCGCAACGAGGCCAACTCGGCGGAGGGGATCAACTCCCCCAACGTGGTCGCCACGTATGACTACCGCGAGGTAAAAACCGACGGCGGGTTCCCCATGTGCTTCATCGCCATGGAATACATCCGCGGCGAATCCCTCGCCGACCTCATCGCGCGCGAAGGCCAACTCAAGGAAGACATGGCCCTTGACGTGCTGGAACAGGCCGCGCACGGCCTCGCCGTGATCCACCGCATGGGGCTGGTACACCGCGACATCAAGCCCGGCAACCTCATGATCACCCAGAACGGGCAGATCAAGATTACGGACTTCGGCATCGCGAAAGCGGCGGCGGCCGTGCCGCTGACGCGCACCGGGATGGTCGTGGGCACCGCCCAGTACGTCTCCCCCGAGCAGGCCCAAGGCAAGAAGGTCACGGCGGCGTCCGACGTGTACTCGCTCGGCGTCGTCGGCTACGAGATGCTCGCCGGGAAACGCCCGTTCACCGGGGACTCCTCGGTCTCCGTGGCGCTGGCGCACGTCTCCGCCGAACCACCTGCGCTGCCGATTAGCGTGAGCGCCCCGGCGCGCGAACTCATCGAGATCGCCCTGCGCAAAACGCCAACCCAGCGCTTCCGGGACGGCAACGAGATGCAGCTGGCCGTCGAACAGGTCCGCCAGGGGATGCGCCCGACGCAGCCCGGCGGCGACACGGCCGTCATCGCCATCGAGCCCTCCCCGACCGCGTCCACCCAGATGCTCGCCGACATGTCCCGGCCGACCACGGCCCGGCCCGCCGCGCCGCGGCGCCGCCCGTCCGTGCCACCGCAGGCCCCGGCGCGTGCAGCGATGCCTGTGCGCCCGGCGCCCGCTGACGTTGCTGCTCCTGGGAAGCGGCGCAGCACCGCCGTCTACTGGGTCGGCATCGTGCTCGGCGTGATCACCCTCGCCGTCATCGGCGGCGTGGCCTGGGCATTCAACAACGGCACCCTCGGCGGCAGCACCCCGAGCAGCACCGCCCCACGCCAAAGCGTGGTCACCCAAACCACCACCGTGGAAACCGAACCGACCTACGAAGAACCCGTCGAAGAGCCGACCACGCACGCGCCCGACACCCCCACTGAGCACAGCAGGCACAGCACGCGCAGCAGCGCCCCAGCTACGCTCACCATCGAGGACGAAACGCCGACCCAGCCAACACAGCCGACCCACAGTCGGCCATCCGCGCCGGAGCAACAGCCGACGGAGGGGACGTCGATACATACTGAGGCGCCCACGACGCAGGCCCCCAACCCCCAGCCGGGCGGTGGGGAAATCGGCAACGGTGAACTAGACTTGCAAAATCTGCCAAACATCCTCGGAGGAAATGCGTAAATGACAACGATCGCCAACCGCTACGAACTCGGCGCCGTCATCGGCACCGGGGGCATGAGCGACGTCTACGCAGCCACCGACACCGTGCTTGGCCGCGACGTCGCCGTCAAAATGCTCAAAATCGACATGGCGCGCGACGAAAACTTCCGCGAACGCTTCCGCAAAGAAGCCCAAAACTCGGCGCGGCTCAACCACACCAACATCGTCGCCGTCTACGACACCGGCACCGAAGAAGTCTCAGGTGTCGACGTCCCCTTCATCGTCATGGAACGCGTCACCGGGCAAAACCTCCGCGACCTCGTGCGCGCCGACGGCCCCTTAAGCCCCCAGAAGGCCGCCGCGTTCCTGCTGCCCGTCACCCACGCGCTCCAAGCCAGCCACGACGCCGGCATCATCCACCGCGACATCAAACCAGCCAACATCATGATCACCAACACCGGCGAGGTGAAAGTGATGGACTTCGGCATCGCCCGCGCGCTGGATGACTCCACCTCGGCCATGACGCAAACCTCCGCCGTCATCGGCACCGCGCAATACCTCTCCCCCGAGCAGGCCCGCGGCAAAGCTGCCGACGCCCGCTCCGACATCTATGCCCTCGGCTGCGTCATGTACGAAGCCATCACCGGCAAGCCGCCATTCGAAGGCGAATCGCCCTTCGCCGTGGCCTACCAGCACGTCCAAGAAGACCCCATCCCGCCGAGCGAACGCGTCCCCGCTGACCGCGAACTGACCCCCAACGAGGCCGTCAACCTGGACAGCGTCATCCTCACCGCCATGGCGAAACACCCGGCGGACCGCTACCAAACCGCCACCGAAATGGGCGAAGACCTGGCGCTCCTCAAGCGCGGCGCAGTGACCAACGCCGCCCGCAGCCACCTCGCCTCCCCCGGCGGCGACCACGCCGACCCTACGGATGATGCCACCATGGTCTCCGAGACCATGGTCTCCGAGACCGTCCAGGGCAATGCGCCACGCCGCGCGCCACGCCCCGAGCGGCCCGTCGGGCAACTGCCGGAGAAGGCAGCCGCCGGTGCGGTCGGTGCTGGCGCTGGTGCCGGGGCGGCCGGGCGCTACGCAGCACACCGCCGCGAACACGAAACCACCACCCCAACCTGGATGAAATGGCTCGCCATCGGGCTCGGCGCCGCCATCATCGGCGCCTCCGGCTGGCTCGCCTACTCCTACTTCTCCCCCAACAACGAAGAAACCAACAAGACCTCCCAGATGGTGATCATCCCGGACCTCGCCGACAAACCGCGCGCGGAAGCCGTCGCCGAACTCGAAAACCTCGGCTTCCAGGTCGCCGTCTCCGACGAGCCCAGCCCCGACATCAAGCGCGGCAACGTCATCGACACCAACCCGATCGCCGGGTCCGAACTCCAGCGCGGCACACTCGTCACCGTCAACGTCTCCTCGGGGCGCGAGCTTACCGACGTCCCCGACGTCACCAACATGGACGCCCAAGAAGCCGCAAAGGTCCTCGAAGATGCCGACCTGGAACTGAATGCGGAGCTGCGTCGAGAAGCCAGCGAAGACGTGCCGAAGGGCGAGATCATCAGCCAGCACCCCGCAGCCGGCACCCAGATCTCCAAGGGATCCAAGGTGACCGTCACGGTGTCCGACGGCCCCGAAATGGTCCAGGTACCGTCGCTGTCCGGCGTCAACGTCAACCAAGCGTCCGCCACCCTCGGCTCCATGGGGCTCCAAGTCACCGTGAACAAGGTCGACTCCGAACGCCCAGACGGCGAAGTCATCGCAGTCGCCGGCGAAAACACCGAGTTAGCCAAGGGCACCACCGTCGAAGTGCGCGTCTCCAACGGCATGCTCATGGTCATGCCGAACATCACCCGCATGAAACCTGCCGACGCCGACAAAGCGCTACGCGACGCCGGCTGGAGCGGACGCCTCGTCGAAGGTCCAACCGTCCCGACCGGCGCCCTCGTCGACAACGGCCTCATCGGACACCAAGAAGTCAACGCGGGCGACACCGTCCGACGCGACGCCGCCATCGGCTACAACCTCTGGCAGTTCACCGCCGAACGCCTGATAAGGTAAAAACCCTGATAGCTGGAAAAGCCACCGCACTTGCTTGTAAAGGACTGACATAATGCCAAAGGCAAAAATCACCAAGGACCACCGCCCCGTATCAACCCCAACTGGCGTGTCCCGCACCCCGGTCAAGATCAACACCGGCGGCACCCCGATCTGGTACAAGACCATCATGTTTGGCCTGATGCTGCTCGGCCTCGGCTGGATTATCTTCTACTACATCGCCGGCGACCAGCTGACATTCCTCGCGGAGCTCGGCCCGTGGAACTACGGCATCGGCTTCGCAGGCATGATCCTCGGCCTGCTCATGACCATGGGGTGGCGCTAGTCGCATCCCGGCGGATTTTTCGGCGGATTTTCGTAGATGGTAGTAACAGGATTGTAGTAATCCGGATTTTGGCCCCCATTTCGGGGATTACTACAATCCTGTTACTACCATTTGCGTTTTGACGTGCGGTTTTGACGTGCGTTTTAACGGGCCGCGCGGCCCTTTGCGCTGGCCCGTTCCAGCTCGATTCGGGCGAGGATCTCGTCCATGCGGTGAAGCACATCCGTGAAGCCGTACCGCAGGACGGTGTATCCCTGGTTGGTTAGCTCGCGTTCGCGTTTGCGCTCTTGCAGGAGGCTGCGGCGGGGGTCGGAGGCGTGTTTGGTGTCGCCGTCGAGTTCGAGGATGACGGAGTCGTCGAAAAGGAAGTCGACGCGGTAGCGCTGCACCTGTGCCTGGAACTTCCAGCCGGTGACGCCGCGGAGGAGGAACTCGGCGCGGGCGAGGGACTCCATGGGGGAATCGGCGTTGTAGGCTGCGGCGCGGGCGGCGTCGCGGGCCACGCCGCAGTTGCGGACGCGGCCCATGCGCTCGATGTGTAGCAGGATGTCGCTGCGCTCCACGTGCGCGATGGAGAGCAGCCAATCCATGGCGATCAGCCCTTCATGAAACCCGTGGTAGCGGGCGATATCGATCGCGGTGCGGATGGGAGTGGAGAGGCGGATGCCGTACGCGGTAGTGACCTCGGCGGCGCTTAAGGCGGAGGTGCGGTAGCGGACGTCGGGCTCGACGAGGTGTTTCGCGGGGCCGCGGCGGCTGGGCGTCGTTACTTCTTGGATCTCTTCGGTGAGGCTGATGACCCACATGCCGTGGATGCGGGCGGCGGTCCTGCCTACGAGGCAGCCTTTGGTCATGGCGCGGGCGGTGGCATAAGCGCGCACGAGGTGCCGCTGCCAGGCATTGAGTTGCCCCCAGGTGCGCGACGGGATGCATTGCGTCCGGTTGAGGCGTCGGTACTCGGGGCTGTGCAGACGGTGACGGAGCGTGCGCGTGTCCACGATGGATGCGAAAAGTTCAGTGTTTTCCAACATGAGGTTTAGACGCACAGGAAAGCCGCCAGGTTCCCCACAGGTGTTCGGTAGCGGGGTGGCACGGGGGTGGATTGTTGAACAATCCGCGCACAGAAGGTGTACACATAGAAACAGGGCCAGAAAGGCCCTGACCTGCTATTTTACTATTGTCACCTTATGAAAGGTATAGTCATGCGGTTTATTCGTTCCATGACGGGCGTTGTAGCGGCCTTGGCATTAGCTGCCGGTACGCTGACCCCAGCCACGGCTCAGACGCTTGAGGAGTCGTACCCCGAAACCCCAGCGACCAATGATGCGCTGCCGATCATCCACACCTACAGGGGATCGGACCACTTGAAGGCGAACGTGCTCAACCCGCGCCCAGTGTGCAACTCCACTGAGGACTACCGCACCATCGTGTACAAGGTGAAGGACAACTTCTTGCCGGTCGGCACGATTTCGACGACCAACCTGACCAAGAACACCATCCCGCTGACGCAGGACCTGGCGCGGACGCAGACGATTTCGGCGTCGGTCAACGGGTCGAAGACTGAGACGATCAACATTGGTGGGTCGGGCTCGAAGGATGGGCTGCAGGGCAACATCGGCTACTCGCTGGCGAAGATGCTGGGCTGGTCGGTGTCGGGAAGCTTGAGCTGGAACGTCGGCCAGAAGATCGGGCCGTACGAGGTTCCGGCGGGCAACACGGGCGAAGCGACGTACGGCTTCCGCACCGTCACCATGACGGGCACGCAGCAGCGCTGCCGCCCGAACGGCACGTGGGCGACGCCGACGGCGTGGGTCGCGAACATGCCGATCAAGAACGAGGTTCGTGTGAAGAACTACTCCACACCTGCAGGTTCGTGGGCACCGAACCGCGGCGCGCAGGTCACTGACACGGTGGAGAACCCGAACCCGGCGTACAACGAGGATGTTCAGAAGATCACCGAGGGTGAGAATCTTGACGACGTCACCACCATCGACGACAACGATGAAGCCAATGTGACCAACGTCGAAATCGACGGCGAGACCGCCGCGGTGATCACCGACGAGGAGTCGGATGAGGCGACGTCGGAGGAGAACACTGAGGTCGAAGAGGTCGTCGATAATGCGGAGGCACCTGCGCTCGACCTGGTGCCATACTTCACGACGAGCTCCTGGAAAGCTTCCGGCTTTGCTGGGTCCGTGGCGCTGCGTGTGAAGAATGTGGGCACCGAGCGCTACTGGGCGGAGTTCCCGGCGCTGACGTTCCGCGTTGAGGTGCGTACCGAGTCCGGCCCGAAGGGTGTGGACCGCCTGATCACCACCACCGGCGCGAACGGCTCGCACATCCGTGACCTCGGCTACAACGCCAAGAAGGGCGCGCGCATCTTCGAGGTGACGCTGTCCAACCCGGTCAACGCCGGTGACGACATGCTGCTCGGCGCGTTCAGCTTCGGCGACGGCAAGACCAAGGAAGGCCGCCTGCACAACTACATGACGGTCACCCAGACCAGCCGCCTGGCCGGTGACGTCTCCCAGTGGAACGACCAGAACGTCGACTCTCGCGACGTGACCGTGTCCGACTTCGGCCGCTGGCTGAAGGGCACCTTCTAGGGAGCATTTTGTGTAATTCGTAGTGCCAAGTTATCCACAGGTTGTGGATGGTTCTGTGGAGAGGACCGTTATCCACACCTGTGGATAACTCTGTGCACAACCTATTCGCACATCGAACGCCTGGCGTAATGAGCTGCAATGATGCCCATTCGCCAGGCGTTTTTTCTTGTGAATCGCTGACATGTTCTAGCGATGTTCTAGAAATTACACGGTTGTGTTTATCCACAATGTGGACAACTCTGTGGAGTTCTCCACCGGTGTACAAACTTGGGGATAACGTGTGAAAAACTAGGCAACACCAATCACAAACGCCACAGCAGCCACAGCTGCTACGGCCGCAAGAGCGGACGCGAGCCACCTGACGCGCTTCTTCACCGACGTCACAGGCCAGCCCGCCAACAAGCCCACCACCAAACCGCCAAGGTGCCCCCACAGACTGATACCCGGGGACAGCACCGAGTAAGCAAGATTCGCGCCGACCAGGGCCAACGGCGCCCGGACGTTGACCTTCTGGCGCATCGACAGGGCGAGCAGCACGCCCATCAGCATGTAGAGGGCGCCGGACGCGCCGGCCGTGGGCACGTCGTAGTTCCACTCCAACACGGATGCCGACGACCCCAACACGCCCGCCACGTACAGCAGCGAATACGGCCCAGTCCCCAGGCGACGCTCCAGCTGCGGGCCCAACAACGCCAACGTGATCATGTTCACGACCACATGGGAGATATCCACATGCAGAAAGCCGGCCAGGAGGGTGCGGAGGGTGGCGGAGGGGGCGTCGATAAATGGGCCGAAGAGCACCATGTTCTCGGCGAGGCTGGAGCCCCACACCACGTTGCTGATCGAATGCGACTGGAGCGCCGTAATCACGAAAACGCCCAGGCAGACGACGGTGATCAGCGCGGTTGCGGGCGCGCCGCGGAAGAGAGAGCGAACGAATTGCATACGGCTACGGTACGGGGCGACCTGCAATTATTGCGAAATTGTGTGAAAGATGTGCCCGTATCTGATTTTTCGCATCTGGACACATCTTTGTGGATATTTCAGGAGAGACGCTTGATATAGTCCGCCATTCCAGGGACCGTGAACTGCACAACACCGTGGTCAGGGGCAAAAATGAGACCCTTCTCAATCAAGTGCTTCCGGTTACTACTCAACGAATTCACCGAAACGTCAAGCGAATCCGCGATGTCCTTCGTGGGAACCTGCTTCGCAGAATGCGCAGCCATCGCCTGCAAATAGCGCTTCTCACCAGGCGTCGCACGCTCCCAACGGCTCGGGAAGAACCCGGCGTCAAGGGCCGCATTGCCTTCCGCCACCGCAAGCTGCGCATCACTTTCGGTAAACGGCGAAGCAGGAGCAACGTTCCAGATCGCCTTCCCGTACTCCTGAAGGAAATAGGGGTAATTCAGAGCGGCGTCCACAAGATTCCGCAACGCTGCTGTTGTAAACAGCACCCCTTGCCTGGTAGCCGGATCCTCAAGTGCGGCCGCCGCCGCGCTATCTGACAATGGACCAATCTTGCGGTACTCGAACAGACGCTCCGCGTACGACTGAGATTCCGCCAGCTTCTGAGGCAACGTAGGTAGGCCCGCCCCGAACACATAAAACGGCAAACCACGCTGGCCCGCCTGGTGCTGCGCGGTAATCACCGCCGACATCAATTCCGCATCAAGGTCCTGCATCTCGTCAATAAAAAACGCAATCGCCTTCCCGTCCTTCTGCGCGGACTCTGCGACACTCAGCACAAGTTCCTCGAGATCCATACCGATATCCCCCGAATCAGAAATGCCCGCCTGAGCAGGTACCTCCAGCGCGACGTCAATACCGCCGACATGCCATGCAAACGAAGCAATCGCGGGCAGTGCATCCTTGAAGTGCTTCCACCGCTTACGCAACGACACCTTCCGAGCACTCAACGCCAGTTCACGGGCCAAACGCTTCCGAACCCGCAGCGCCCCTGACCGGTCAGCGCTTGCTTCAAGCTGCACCGTCAGCCAATCCGCATTTTCTGCTCGCGATGCGATCTCATTCAGCAGCACCGTCTTTCCCACTCCACGCAAGCCACTCAGGATGACGCCGCGATTGTGCAATCCGCTGCGGGTCCTTGTGATGATCGCCTCGACAAGCTCGAGCTCCGCTTCGCGCCCTGTTAGTGCAGGTGGGCGCAAGCCGGCACCTGGCGAATACGGGTTCAGTGTTTGGTCCATGGGTTCACAATAATCGAAAATGTGTGAAATATCCGGCTAGATGTGCCCAGATGTCCCCGTATCTGATTTTTCGCATCTGGGCACATCTTTATGGATATTTCAGGATAGACGGGTGTGCTGGGGCTGGGGGTTGGGGGCTGGGGCCGTGCTGCTTGCTGAAATTCGTTCCGGTCGAGGTGTTCAAGGAGTGCGACGCTGGTCGCCGGAAATCGGCCGGGGTGGGTCGAAATGCGCGACCAGCATCGCACGCTTCGAAGCGCGCGCTACGAGCAGGTGTGAGGTGCGCCGAGGCTGATTACAAGCCTGGTTGATCATGAATGGCGCTGTGGAGATAGCGCGCTGCTTGCTGTAATCCGTTCCGGTCGAGGTGTTCAAGGAGTGCGACGCTGGTCGCTGAAAATCGGCCGGGGTGGGTGGAAATGTGCGACCAGCATCGCACGCTTTGAAGCGCACGCTACGAGCAGATTTGAGGGCCGGAGGCGGCAGAGAGCCGGGGCAGCCGCCTACCAGGTCGGGCCGGGCAGGTGGGCGCGCCAGCCCAGGACCACGTTGATCAGGCAGCACAGGGCGAGGATGGTGCCGATGACGAACAGGGTGGTGAAGCCGACGACGGGCGCGGCGGCACTGAAGACCATCGGGATGAAGAAGCCGGTGTAGGACACCGAGTAGTAGACGGCGGTCAGGCCGGCGAGTTCGTCGGCGTTGGCGATGCGTTGGACCTCGGAAAGTCCGGCGACCAGGGCCAGGCCGTAGCCGGCGCCCATGATGGCGGCAGCCGCAACGCCGATTGGCAGCGACAGCGACCGGGACGCCTCGGCGGCAAGGATGCAGCCGACGGTGATCACGGCCATCGCGACGGCGGACGCGCGGGCGGACCTACTCGTATCGATGACACGGCCGAGCATCTGGACGCCGACGCCGCAGCCGAGGGTCACGACCGTCATGAAGCCGGAGAACGCGATGGGCATATCGTGCGCTGAGCTGGACAGCAGCTGCGGCAGCAGGGCGTACGCGGCGCCGGCGCAGCCGAACACCCACGGCGCGACCGGCACGACGATGCGCACGAAGCGGCGGTGCGCGGCGGATGGGATGTGCAGCATCTCGAGCATGTCGCGAACGCGCAGCTCAAGGAAGGTTTCCTTCACGGTGCCTCGGCGCGGCGGGCGGGTTTCAGGGGTATCCAGGAGCCAGTAGGCGGTGCCGAGGGTAAGCAGGATGTGCAGCACGTACGCGGTGTGCGTGGGCCACGGGCCCCACTGCGCCAGCACGGAGGCGAGCGCAGCGCCGATCAGGAAGCCGACGGTCAGGCACATCGACGCCTTGCGCGGCCCCGACGCCGGGTCCCCGCCCGCTTTAATAATCAGCTCCGAGACCCACGTGGACCCCACCGCCATCACGATGCCCAGGGCGAGCCCGCACAGGATGCGGCCCGTCGCGATCACCAGTGGCTCGTTCGGGGCGATGGACAGCAGGAAGGACCCCACGAGCGAAAGTGGTGCGGCTGGGAGCATGGTGGGGCGTCGTCCAATGTGGTCGGACAGCGGACCGCTGATCAGCAGCGCCGGGATGATGCCCAGGACGTAAGCGGCGAGCAGCCCATTGACGGTGACCTGCGAAAAGTGCGAGGTTTCGCGGTACATCACGAGCAGCGGGGTGAACTCGTTGCCGCCCCACGCGACAGCAACCATGCTGCCTGCGACGGGGAACCATGCGCGCGGATGAAATTGTTGAGTCATAATCAGTTCTTCACGTTGTCCGATTGGTAGCACGAATATATTGCTCCTCGGATGAGGTATGACCAAATCGCGCCCCGCTAGGGGTCCAACTTTTCGACGACGGCTCTGCCCTATCTTCTGAAAATCTGGAAAAGCAGAACTTAGGCGCTGCTCGATACGCACCTATCTTATAGAAATCGCGGTTTTTAAAAGATAGCTCCGTGCACGAGCCGTTCTATCTTCTGTCCCGCACGGTTGTTAGAATGACGCCATGATTACAGGCGCACTAAAGTCCCAGGTAGACCGCATTTGGGACGCTTTCTGGTCCGGCGGCATCTCAAACCCGATCACCGTGATCGAACAATTCACCTACCTGCTGTTCATGCGCCAGCTCGACGAGCGCCAAGCACAAGCCGAGTTCCTCGCCAACACACTGGGTGCGCAGCCGGATGACACCCAAATATTTTACGACGCCACCCACGACCACCTGCGCTTTTCCAAGTTGTTGGCCGTCGATTCGCCCGAGGCGCGCTTCGCCGCGTTCCGCGAGGGGTTTGACTACATCAAACAACTCGGCGCCGCACGTGACAGCGGGTTTGTCACGCATATGAAGGATGCGGCGTTCCTGATCCCGAACCCGGCAACACTGACAACGGTGGCGACGATGATCGCGAAGCTGGAGTTCTCGAATAAGGACATGACGGGCGACTTGTACGAGTACATGTTGTCCAAACTGGCCACCGCCGGCACGAACGGACAGTTCAGAACACCGAGCCACATCATCGAACTGATCGTGGCACTGACCGAGCCGAAGGTCACCGACCGACTTATCGACCCAGCCTGCGGCACCGCAGGCTTCCTCGCCGCCACCAGCGAATACCTGCGTGATGATTTCAAAAACGCCACCAAACAACAGCGCGAACAGTACCTCGCCTGCGGCCTGACCGGGTTCGATTTCGATTCCACGATGGTGCGCATCGCCGCGATGAACATGGTCATGCACGGCTTTAGCGACCCGAACATCTCCTACCTTGACTCCCTGCAGGAGCTGGCGCCAGAGCGGCTTGAAGCATTCGATGTGTTGCTGGCGAACCCGCCGTTTGCGGGCTCGATTAACCAGGACATTTTGGATCCGGAGTTGGCGTCGATAAAGACGAAGAAGACCGAGCTGCTGTTCATCGCGAGGTTTTTGACCTTGCTGAAGCTGGGCGGCAGGGCGGCTGTCGTTGTGCCGGAGGGTGTGCTGTTCGGCTCGACGCGCGCGCACAAAACCCTGCGCAAAGAGCTTGTGGACAACCAGAAAATCGACGGCATCATCAAACTGCCGTCCGGCGCGTTTAAGCCGTACACCGGCGTGTCCACCGCCATCGTGTGTTTTACCCGCACCGACTCACCGGGCCAAAATGAGCACATCTGGTTCTACGACATCACCGCCGACGGCCGCTCCCTCGACGACAAGCGCAGCCCACTGCTCGCCGAGGAACTACTCGGCCCCTGGCCCGCTACTCCACTTGACGACGCCCAGCTGCGCCTCAACAACCTGCCCGACGTTGTGGCCCGCTTCCACAACCAGACCGCCGAACGCGACCGCGCCCGCACCGAAGCATCCTTCACCGTCCCCGTCGACGAGATCCGCGAGGCGGACTACGACTTGTCGATGAACCGGTACAAAGAAATCGTCTTCGAAACCGAAGAAACCCGTAACCCGCAGGACATTCTCGCCGACATCGACGCCCTCGACGCCCAAATCGCCGAGGCCATGAGCATGCTCAAGGGGCTGATCTAGATGGGGTGGGAGATGGTGAAGTTGGGGGATGTTCTCGAGAAAGTTAAGTCCCCTCGCGCAGGCGAAGAAAGCTACCCGGTGCTCTCAATCACTAGAAGCGAGGGGTTGGTCAATCAGGATGAACGTTTTGGCAAGCGAATCGCAAGCGCTTCTACCAAAGACTACAAAGTAGTCTTCCGGAACGAACTCGTCGTTGGTTTTCCTATTGACGAAGGCGTAATCGATTTTCAACAGCTTTATGAAAAAGCTATCGTCAGCCCTGCCTACGGCATTTGGCGAGTGACAAATCCCGAACGTGTTGACTTAAGTTTTCTTGCCAGGTTTCTACGATCCGATAGAGCTATTTTCTACTACCAGGCGAAAGTGCGTGGTACAACAGCACGACGTCGGAGCCTGCCAGACAGCCTGTTTCTGGAGCTCCCGGTCCCTCTTCCTCCTTTGGAGGAGCAGCAGCGCATCGCGAAGATTCTGGGCACGGTAGAGGAGGCGATCCGCGCTGAAGAGCAGTCCATTTCAAAGCTAGAAACACTGGCCAAAAATCTGGCACCAGAAACGAACCGAACTGTCCCGATTGGAGAATACGTAGAGAGAATTGTCTCCGGGAAAAGCCTCAAAGAGCATTCAACGCCTGGAGGGCCACGTGTCCTCAAAATTAGCTCGACCACTAGCGGGTACTTCAAACCAGAAGAGTCGAAACCCTTGGACCCGAGCTACGAACCCCCTGAGCATCACCGAGTACAAGAAGGGGACCTACTCGTTTCTCGAGCCAACACCACCGAACTGGTGGGGGCGTCTGCAATCGTGGATCAACCCTATGAGAATTTGCTGTTGCCGGATAAGTTGTGGCGTTTGGTCACGAAGGACTCGGTCGACCCTTTCTTCCTATGGGCATGTCTGCAGCACCCACTTACGCGGAATGCGATTAGTAAGGCATCTTCCGGTAGCGGCGGAAGCATGAAGAACATTTCGCAAACTGATTTTTTGGCGATTGAAATTCCAGATGTCGACGCAGCTCTGCAAACAACAGTTGGAAATCAAGTCCGGACGGCTTTTCACCAGCGAGCACTTCGCAGCAGTAAATTGACACTGCTCCGAGAGCTCTACACCTCCCTTTCCTCTCGGGCTTTCTCGAGAGAGCTTTAGAGCTGACAGATAAAAGGACTCGTTAAAGACCACTTGGCAATCTACTCGAAACGGTTTCGAGTAGATTGTTTTGCGCTTTTCACGACTTGAAAGTTCGTTTCGAGTACGTTTCGAGCCATACGCAGAATTACATTTGGACTATCTTCCACCCGGTCGCATCTCGGACAATGTTGTAGGTCTCTTTTACAAACGCCTCGGGTCTATTCCGCGGGCGGACAATCCTCAAGGTTCCACTGTCCGCGGCACAGCCACTACCTGCGACTTTCCTGGCGTAAACCCGTCGAGGTGTCCGCCGCGCGGACAACCAACTACACCGGCTTTCCGCGGGGCGGACAAGTTGTCACTGGATTCCGCCGCGCGGACAGATCTTCATCGCTCACCCGGAAGCCGGGTCATGTTGTTGGTGGCTAGCGTGGTGGGACGGAGAGGGCGTCAATAAGAAAGTAATCGCTGCTTCCACTGTCCGCGGCACCATCGTCACCAGCGAATTTCTTGACGGCAATCCGTCGAGGTGTCCGCCGCGCGGACAGTCGGCCGCAGTGAACATGATGTGGATGACGGATGAAGGTATCCGTGGTGGGAGGGCCACCTATAAAAAGCTGCGGCAGATTCCGCGGGGCGGACTGACACCCACCACTCACCCGGAAACCGAGGCGCGTTGTGAAAGGTAAACGTGATGGGACGGAGCCGGCGTTGATTAGAAAACCCGCCGCTGCTTCCACTGTCCGCGGCACGCCATCTACCAGCAACTTTCCCGGCGTGAACCCGTCAAGGTGTCCGCCGCACGGACAGGCAACCACACCGGCTTTCCGCGGGGCGGACAGGTTGCCATCGGCGCATGCGGCTTCGGGTTGTCGCAAAGTTCCGCGCCGCGGACACTCTGGAAAACCTCGGTTTCCAAGTCGAACTGTCCGCGGGGCGGACAGTGGGATCGGTATTCGGGTGTCCGCCGGGCGGACAGTTGGCAGCAGTGAACACGATGTGGATGACGGAAAGGTATCCGCGGTGGAAGGGGCGTCGATAAGAAAGCTGCAGCAGATTCCGCCGCGCGGACAATGGAGTCGGTATTCAGGTGTCCGCGGGGCGGACAGGTAGTCGCTGGATTCCGCGGCGCGGACAAATAATCACAGTTCACCTGGAAACTGGATCATGAGTGTTAAAGGTAAGCGTGGTTGGTCGAAGGGGCGTCGATAAGAGCCCTCGTGCTTCCACTGTCCGCGGCACTGCCACTGCCAGCAACTTTCTCGGCGGTGAACTTATCAAGGTGTCCGCCGCGCGGATGGAGCAGCCGCGGACATCCTGCAGCTCATGGGATGAGGAGGCGGCAACCCGACTGATAGTTTCGCAGGAGTTATGAAATCTCCGTGCTGCAAAACTATCCTATATGGTAATTTTTGAAGTATGGATGCCGCCGAATCGTTGGAGATCATCGGGGAGATCGCTTCCCAACAGTGGGGACTGTGCACGGCAAAACAAGCACGCGCAGAAGGAGTAACGCCCTTGACTCTCTCCCGACTAGAGACAAGGGGTGGACTCATCCGAGTTCGACATGGGGTTTATGCGACCGTCGGCACCATGATGAGTCCAGCGTTAGACGTCAAAGCACAATGGCTTGCACTCCGACCCGAGATGATGGCCGCTGACCGGGTCCACGACCCTACATTGGCGTCCGAATCCGTCATCTCCCACACCACCGCAGCTGAACTCTGGGGCATCGGTGACCTCTGGCCCGATGGAATCCACTTCACCGTCAACCGTCGACGCCAAAGTAGGCAACCAGAAGTCCAGTTTCATCGAAACAAACTCGACGACCACGAATGGACCCTGCACCCCGAACACAACCTCCCCATCACAACTGCAGCTCGCACCATCGTGGACCTCGCACTAGACGGACATGAACCCCAACATCTCCTTGATCTCATCGCAGATGCGAGCGAAAAGCAATTACTGCAAGAACCTGAGCTACTCAGCGCTTTTGCTGGAAACGAAACAGCTTTCGGCCTGCCAAAAGGTGATCAGGAGGGGCTACGTATGCTTTGGAAAGAATGCTTTCCACCTGTTCCCGCGGCAATCATGGAAGAGCAAATCCAAAGAGCTGTCGCCAAGGCGCTCGAGCCATTTGCTGAAGAGTTAAAGGCGCTCGTCGCAAAGATGCCACTTCAAACCGACTTTCACAGCAGCAATGTAGAAGAGGCACTCCAGAACATGCTCGCTGGCAGAGCAGCTACTGCCCATGCGCTCGAAGCAACACATAAACAATTAGCCGAAACGATCGTGCACAGTGAAGGTTTGAAGACCCTCTGGCTGTCCACCCCTCTTCCCCCATCCCACACAGCAAAACCTCAAGGAGAATCCTGTGCCACAACCTCAAAAACAAAGGGAGCGCCACGGTCAGATCGTTTCAGCACTGAAGAAGGAAGCAAGCCACGCCGGAAAGAAGCCAAACGACGTATATAACCAGTTTTTCCGTGAGGTGTTCCTTCATGAACTCATGCGCCTAAACGACGGTTGGGTGCTCAAAGGGGGCACCAACATTTACTGCCGAATACCAGGCGCCCGGCAGACAAAAGACCTCGACCTATTTCGGCAATATGCCCCTACCTCAGCCTTAAAAGCCGCTGACAGCCTCATCGCGACAATGAACAAGCACCGAGTAGGCCCTTATACATTTCAAGTGGAAAAGAGCAATGGCAAGGCGGAACGAATCGGCACGATAGACAGCAAACGCCTCAAAGTTACAGTCACTTACGGCTTAGGTAGCAGCAACCGCTTCATTGAGTTTTCCATCGACGTCAGTGGTGACCTTGAGGTCACTAGTGAAGTGGAATCAGTCACCGTAGCTTCAAGTTACGACGTCCAGACACCTTATCTTCCAGAACATTTCCAAGTCACGTCGTACCCCATCGCAAACCAGATCGCAGATAAAGTCTGCGCAATGTATGAGATACACGGCGACACACCTCCGGGCAAAGCGTCGACACGCTATCACGATCTCTACGACATTGCGCTATTAGCTTCAGAGCTTCCGCCAACAACACAGCTCAATGCTGCTGAACTCCGCGACGCTCTCAACTCACAGCAACAAATCCGAGGCGTTACTCTCCCAACAAATCTCAATATCCCTGATGCAACGTGGGCAGATCGGTACCCGAAAGCCGCAAAGAAATTTGGCAACGAAATACGAAAAGAATTCTTGATTCTAGATGAAGCCCTTCGGGTTGCTGCACTCCTCATTGACCCCGTTCTGAACAATGAACTCCATACGTTGACCACAACCTGGAACAGCGCAACACTTTCCTGGACACAATAGCCAGCGCCGGATATCCGCTTGAGGGTGTTCACTCTTCCTCAACCAACTGCACCAAACGCACATTGCCAAAGTGCAAAACCAAAGTGTGAAAGTGCAAAACTTTTTGGCCCCCCTGGCTTGAACATATGGCGATGAAAACTAGACTTCAAGTAGTTGAACTTTTGGTATGGAGATGCCTATGCGTAAGACCTTAATCAGCCTCACCGGCCCCGCCTTCGTTGCTGCAGTGGCTTACGTCGACCCCGGCAACGTAGCCGCCAACATCAGCGCCGGCTCCCACTACGGCTACCTCCTGGTGTGGGTACTCGTCGTGGCCAACCTCATGGCCATGTTCATCCAGTACCACTCCGCCAAACTGGGCCTAGTCACCCACCGCTCCCTGCCGGAAATCATGGGCGAGCGTCTCTCCCGCCGCGCGCGCCTAGGCATGTGGGCCCAGGCCGAGCTCATCGCCGCGGCCACCGACCTCGCCGAAGTCATCGGCGGCGCCATTGCCCTGCAACTCCTCTTCAACCTCCCCCTGTTCGCGGGCGCGCTCATCATCGGCACGGTCTCCATCATTCTCCTCATCTTCCAGAAGAAGAACCAGTGGTTCGAGGGGCTTGTCATCGGCCTGCTCCTGGTCATCTGCATCGGCTTCCTTGCCGGCCTCGCCATCGCCCCGCCCGACCCCGCCGACGTGGCCGGCGGCCTCATCCCCCGCCTAGAGGGCAAGGACAGCATCCTGCTGGCCGCCTCCATGTTGGGCGCCACCGTCATGCCGCACGCCATTTACCTACACTCCTCCCTGACCAAGCAGCGCTACCCCGACCTGGAAATCCCCCACGTGCTGGCCGGCACCCGCGCGGACATCGCCGTGGCGCTGTCCATCGCCGGGCTCGTCAACGTGGGCCTGCTGGTCCTGGCGGGCTCGGCCCTCTACGGCGTGGACGGCACAGAGACCATCTCCGGGGCCCACACGGCGATTGCCAGCCACCTCGGCCCGCTGGCCGGCGTTCTCTTCGCCATCGGCCTGCTGGCCAGCGGCCTCGCCTCGACGTCAGTGGGCGCCTACGCCGGCTCCGAAATCATGGACGGCCTGCTTCACATCAAGGTCCCCCTACTAGTCCGCCGCCTGGTCACGCTCATCCCGGCGCTGGTCATCATCGGCTGCGGGGTCGACCCCACTATGGCACTGGTGGTCAGCCAGGCACTTCTTTCCCTGGGCATCCCCTTCGCCATCATCCCGCTTTTCCGCTATGCCGGCTCCCGGGACGTCATGGGTGAGTTCGCCGCGAAACCCTGGTCTATGGCCGTGGGCTGGACGCTTGCCGCGCTGGTCATCGCACTCAATCTCGCCCTCGTGCTCCTGCCGCTGCTCTAGGCCGCCTACAATCAGCAGCCATGATTGAAGTAGCAGCCGTCGTCATCCGCAACCCACAAGGCCACGTGCTTACCGTGCGCAAGAAGTCCTCCACCAAGTACCAACTGCCCGGCGGCAAGCCCGAGGCGGGCGAGGCGCTTGTCGACGCCGCCCTGCGCGAAGTTGCCGAAGAAGTAGGCCTCACCCTCGACGCCGAGAGCCTCAACAAACTCGGCACCTTCGACGCTCCCGCCGCCAACGAACCGGGCGAGGTCGTCGTCGGCACCATCTTCACCTACACCCGCACCGTCACCGCCGACGAACCCCATGCCGCCGCCGAAATCGGCGACACCGCCTGGGTCAACCCAGCAGCCCCCGACCGCGAGCTTGCACACCTGCTGCGCGACCGCGTCTTCCCCACGCTGGCCTAGCGCCAACTGTCAACACTTCGGCGTCATTGACCTCGAAACCATCAAGAGCTACCCTTTTGAACATGTTCACTGAACACGTTCACTCATCGCGCTCGGCCGCCAAAGCTGGCACCGTCAGCAAGGTCCTAGCCACCGCCTACGAACTCTTCCTCACTCAGGGCTACGCCACCACCAGCATCCGGACTATCGCATCCGAAGCTGGCGTTAGCGTGGGAACCGTCATGGGAGTCGGCGACAAACAAACGCTGCTCATCCGCACCATTGGCCAACACATTTCAGAACTCCACGATGACATCCGGGGACAATCCGATAGCCTTCTCGATGTCCTGAGACCTTTCCTCCAGATGTTTACCGGCCACGAAGAGCTCTCCCGCGCCTTTGGCGCAGCACTCATCCAACAAGGCAATCAAGGCGAAGCGCTCACCGCACTCAAAACGCTCCTGACCGATGAAATCACCCTGCGACTCGGCACCAGGCTCAGCAGCGCCGATGCGGCCGAGTACGCCGACCTGCTGTACAACGTCTACCTCGGCTTACTCATCGGCTGGGCCGCCGGAATCTACGACACCGAGCACCTCACATCCCAAGCCGCCTCATCGATCGAACGCCTCAACACCGCATTCGGAGTAACCCAATGATCCTAGAATCTTCCCCAGCCTGGCCCTCCCTTCTACTAGCAGCCATTCTGCTTGGCGACGCCGCCCTCTCCCTCAAACCAGTCCCCTTCATCGAAGCCTGCCTCAGCGGCGTCAAACTCCCCAAGGACTGGTGGTGGGCGCTCATTGTCATCAAGTGCCTCGCCGCCGTAGGACTCATTGCCGGCCTCTGGTTCCCCGGCATAGGAATCACAGCCATGATTGGAGTCATCGCCTATTTCTGCGCGGCCGCAGCAGCCCATGTCCGCGCCCACTTCCTCGGTAGCGCATTCTGGATCAACTGCTTAGGCATGCTCGCATTCTCCATCGGAGTACTGATCCTGACGCTCGCACTGAATTAAGACACCAGTCAACCTTTCACGGCTTCCTGAAGGCAGATACATCATTGCACCTCTTGAATGATGACTTGATGCTTTCTACCCTAAAGGTATGCGCACGACGATAAACCTCCCGCCGAAACTCCTTGAAGAAACGAAGGTCCAAGCCAAAGCCAACAATGTCACTTTGAGCTCATACGTCGAAGAGGCGGTCCGCGCTGCCCTCAAGAAGGAAGCCCGCATCAGTACCGAAGACACCCCCGTTAACCTGCCCTCCTTCGATTGCGGCGGACCGGCTCTAGTTGATCTCAGCAACAAAGAAGCTGTGTGGGCGGTACTCGATGATCATTCCTGATGTCAACATTCTCGTTTATGCCTTCCACTCCGCTGCACCGCAACATAAACCCGCTCAACAATGGCTAAGTAGTGCTCTAAATCGGCATGAAACAATTGGACTCCTGGATGTTGTGGCAACGGGCTTGCACTGAGGAGGGCTTCCCACTATTCAAACTGCTAAACATGCAGGTCATCAAAGTGTGAAACTTCAAAAACCATACTGTTAAAGTGTAAAACTGTTGCTTGCTCCCAGACCAGTTATGTTTCACATGAAACGGAGTGTCGGGTTGTCACAAAGTTCCGCGGACGGCGGGGCGGACACCCCGGGCGGCCTCTGCCTACAGGTCGAACTGTCCGCGGGGCGCACAAGCTGTCGCGGGGTTCCGCCGCGCGGACAACCACGCTGACGAAGGCGGCGGCACCCGCGAAGCGATCACCTCCTGCCGCGAATCACGCGTAGCGACGCCCCGCTTCATCAACACCAGCGTCCAATTCACCGTACTGTTCCCACGAGGCTCCCGCTCCAGCGCAGAACACGATGCCCGGCTGGAAGACATAGGCTCCAATACCCGACTCTCCCCGACCGAGGAAGACCTACTGGTCAACCTCCAAGCCTTGGGCAAGAACGTACCCCGGATCTACCAGGCACTCTCCGCGACAGGTAGCGGTATCACCGTGAACGTACTGGCAGCCAATACCGGACTTTCCACAGGCCAAGTGCGCTACGGACTCGCGCCACTGCTTCGCGAGGGCATCGTCACCATGGAAGGTGGCCAAGGCGACCGAGCAACGGTGTACAGGATTGTGCAATCGGTGAGTTAGTAAAACCGCATCATTTTCTTTATTAAGCCTTTCTGGGGAAATTTTTTCCCGTAATGAGCTTTTCTCACCTAAACTTACTTCCATGAGACTGCTTAGCTTTATTGCGGAGAATCACCGTAGCTTCCGTGATGAGTTCGCGCTGGAAATGACGCGTAACTCCTGGCGCACCGCAGTTCCACGTCAAGGTGAGAGTTGGGCCGATGCCTGCCTACCGGTTGCTGCCATATTTGGACCCAATGCATCAGGAAAGACGGCGGTACTCGACGCAATGCGCTACGCAATGGAGGCAATCCAATACTCTGCAAGTAGATGGCTTCAATTTCAGAAAAATCCTCGATCCCCATTCAAGTTAGATGAGGACGCTGTACGTTCCCCCAGTTTCTTTGCACTCGATTTCACTTTAACCGGTGGCATTGGCGGCCCGGAGCTTGCGGCCCGAGAAATTCGATATCACTACGAATTCTCCATTTCCGCGAACCGCATTGAACATGAGCTGCTGCTTGGATATTTCTCCTCCCGCCCAACACGGCTTCTGGAAAGAGACGCCGAACAAGGCATAATCAGCTGGCATAAGTATCTGGGACCACGTATATCTCCAGCCCCGCGAGAACTTGTGCTCTCCCGTGGCTACGTTGCAGGTCACGACACACTACAGTCGTTTGTTGGACGCATTATCGCTGGCGTCGATTTCTACGACATCAGCGACAGTGCCCGGCGGCAACGCCTCGACCGAATTGCGGCGGATATCGCCGACGAACGAATTCCGTTGAACGTACTCACCACACTCGCGGCAGTAGCCGATATCGGAATCACGCGAATTGATGTAGATACAGATGAACGAGAGCTACCGCCGAGAATACGCAAGATTCTCGAGCGAGCTGCGACACATGGTAACAAGACGCCCGGGAAAGCTCTATTAGGCCAAAGTCTGATCGGCCACGACATCGTAAACAGAACGCTGCGATTTTATCACCATGGCAACGAATCCGCCGACGCCGGCTTTCTCATGCGCGATGAGTCATCCGGAACGTTGGCGTGGCTCACCATGGCCGTTCCCATCTTAGAAGCGCTCCGCGACGGCACCGTTTTTTGCGTCGACGAGCTGGATACCAGCCTCCACCCCAGTCTCGCCGAAGCAATCGTCGCACTGTTCCAAGATCAAGATACAAACCCACACGGGGCCCAACTGATCTTCACGTCACATGACGTATCCCTGCTCCAGCCGCAGTCTTCTGCGAACCTGACGAAAGAGCAAGTCTGGTTCACCGAAAAAGACAGCTCTGGTGCAAGTACGCTCTATAACTTGCAGGACTTCCGCGATTTGAAACCGGCATCAAATCTTGCAAAGCAATACCTGGAAGGCCGATTCGGCGCGCTACCGTATCTATTACCAGGTTTAATGCGAAGTGCTGTTGAAGAACTATCACCTACACGACGGGGGCAAGAAAATGGGGAACGTGGCAGCGCGTAAAGGTACACCCAGAAAGCCCAAGAGCAGGGCAAAGCGGAGGCTGAAAAGTCGGCTTCTGATTGTTGTAGAAGGCGACAAAGGAAAGTCTGAGCAAGTTTACTTCCAAAGGCTCGCACAAATTCTGCGTTCCAACGACGTGGCCACGGACATCAAGGTTGTACCTGGTAAGGGAGAACCCAAGCGAGTTCTTGATACATGCGAGAACCATCTGAAGTCCGACAACTTTGACCGCGCGTTCCTAGTCGTCGATTGTGACCAACACACCACCCTGGGTGATGTTCTTCAGCTCGCACAAAAGAGCAATATCTCAGTCGCAGTAACGAACCCTCAATTTGAGCAGTGGCTGTATTGGCACCTCTACGACGGCGGGAGCGACGCGAAGAAAATGACCGATGTACTGCAAAAGGAACGCTATCTCACAGGCCGCAATGCGAAAGAACTCGGGGTAACGTTCCCAGTCGAGAGATACCCTGAGGCAACGGCACGCGCAAAACGCCACTGGACCGAAATGCGCCCCAATGCACCAATGCAAAAGGGCCATGCCCGTCATCTTCAATCCCGTACCTTATAGAAGCGATGCAAAAGTAATGACTAACTAGAGGGCCACACAAACCTCCCCACGCACCCGTGGGGAACTTTTGTTCGTTGGTCATGTATCAGTAACGCAGCGGGCTGACCGCTGACCATGTTGCGCGAGGATCCCTCAAACCGCTTCCGTTCCACTGCACGAGTCCAGCGTCCCGGAGTGCTTGCAGAGCACGGCGGACGGGAGGGTTCGAGAGGTGAAGGGCGTTGGCCACTTGGCCCGTCGATAAGGGATGTGGGCTTGCCTGCAAGGCTGCAAGCACCTCTGTTGAGTAGCGCGGCAAGTCCGCACGAAGCGACTCGTCGAGGCGTTGCACTGCCTTCAATGTCAAGACAACACTGCCACTTGTCTGCCGGTACACTGGGTCTGCAAAACTCGCCTTTCGCATACCAGCGATCATTCGTCGAATCCCTTCCCCCAACTCCTGCCCAATCCGCAACTCAGCAGTCCCACGCGCAATCAACGGGTTTCTTGCAAACCTCGCAATTGCTTCGGGTTTCGACGGGTCCACCAAGCCAGGGAACCTGCCAGGGCTAGACACCTCAACCCGATCAGGATAGATCTCGAACCTGACGTGATCCCCAGCCATACTGTAAGACCTGTGGATCACCGCATTCACCAAACCCTCTAGCCACACATCCGGCGGGATCAAATCCTCCTCTTCAAAAAGCCCACTGCCTACAAGACGGCGCACTTTTGGAAGAATCTTGCTAATCGCAGTTCTGGCCTGCTGAATCTGTTCTGGCAGGGTGCCGTCGAAGCGTTCGTCGTAAAGAATTTGCTGACCATGACCCGGCAACCGATCTATGTCATTGAACTGGACCACACGAACATGAGCGTTTGGAAAGAACTCCTGCGGATGTTTTCCGAAAAGCAACAATGCCGCTGTCCGCGGGTTGCCGACCCTATCTACCAAGTTTCGCGCCCTCAACGCATCTTGGGCCGAGGCCGAACCAATCGCCTCCGCATACCGCTCGACCTGCGCCATATCGAGGTCTCCAGGCTCAGCACGTGGTGGAACAATTGCATCAAACTGCTGCTCCCCCTTCAAATACCGCAACTCTAAAATGCCGTCGGGGCCCAGCTGCTTCGTTTCATCCCCGATGCGCAGGAAGCACTCCCCCGAATTGGAATAATGTACACGCTCACTAGGCAAGATATGGAATAGGTATACAGATGTGGCGTCATCAATGCGAAGGCTCTCGATCTCGACTCGAACCGTTGGATCGGTGTGATCAAACACCGATTGTCGTAAGTCGTTGTCCTGCCGTGCGCTAGGCAACCCATCGAATTGTCGATCAGTGATACCGACAGCGATGACCCCGCCCTCGGCGTTGGCAAACGCGATAATCGCCTTCGCAAGATCCTTCGGTTTAATACGAAACGATTTCCGCTCAAACCACTGATCTTCGGGGCGCGTAAGTAACTCATCAACCTTTACCGCAGTATTCATGTGGATCACTCTACTCGAAACGATTTCGAGTAGAGTGATATACCCAGGTCAAAACATGTAAATCCGTTTCGAGCATGTTTCGAGTAGGTTTCGAGCCACAACGCAACGGTATAGAATAACGCGCAGGCGAACGAGCGCACCGGGAAGAAAGGCGAGCAGGTGAGCATCACTCCACGTCCGTCCAACTTTGGCTTCGTTGGGCAAGCATGGCCCCAGCTCATTATTGAGTGTCGCAATGCGGAGGATGCCGCGCTGACCAACCCGCGCGCGTCGATGTTCCAATCCCGGTTCGTGTTAGAGCAGGTCATTGGGCATATCGCGGCGCTGAATGGGCTGGAGAAACAGTCCAACATCTTCGATACACTGACCAACCCGGACTTCTCGCGCCTGCTGCCGGAGACGATCCGTTCCAAGATGCACATCCTGCGCAAGGCCGGCAACACCGCGGTGCACAGCGAAGCGCACATCACCAGCGATGAGGCGCTGCAGGCGCTGAAGCACCTGTATGACGTGATGGTGTTCGCAACTACGCACTTCTCGGGGAAGACGATTCGGGGGATTGCGCCGTTTGACGTCGAGATCTTGAAGCAGGCACCGCGGCAGGCGGCGTTGAACCAGCGGCAGATGATGGCGCTGGCGGCGAAGGAGAAGTCCGCGAGGGAGCAGGCTGACCTGTACAAACTGCAGCTGGATGAGGCGCAGCAGCGGGAGCTGGAAAAGGCTGCGGGGTATGAGGAGGAGATCGCGAAGCTGCGGGAGCAGATTCGCAAGCAGCAGGAGAAGCTGACGCCACCGGCGCCGCAGTTGGCGGTGGATGAGGCGCAGACGCGCCGTGACATCATCACGCCGATGCTGGAGGAGGCCGGGTTTGTGCGCGGCCGCACGCTCATCGAGGAGTACCCGGTGGCGGGCATGAAGGTGGACTATGTGCTGCTGGATACACAGGGTGTGCCGATCGCCGTTGTGGAGGCGAAGAAGGCCAGCCGCAGCATTAACGACGGCCGCCAGCAGGCCGCGATCTACGCCGACGCCATCGGCAACGCGACGGGACGTGTGCCGCTGATCTTCTACACCACCGGGTACGAGGTGCGCTTTTGGGACAGGGACGCCGACCTGCCGGGCGGTGTCGGCTACGAAACCCGCACTATTGAGTCCTACCCAACAGTGCGCGCGATGGAGGCGCTCATCGCCCGGCGCGACAAGCGCCAACCACTCAGCGCACACAGCGCCACCATCACCGAGATCGCCGGCAGGCCCTATCAGCTGGAGATGATCCAGTCCGTGGCGGAGGCGTTCGGCAAGGGCAAGCGCCGCGCGCTGTTGGTCATGGCGACGGGGACGGGCAAGACGCGCGTCTCCATCGCTACCGTGTCCATGCTGTTGGAGGCCGGCTGGATCCGCAACGTGCTCTTCCTCGCCGACCGAAAAGCGCTGGTCACGCAGGCGCACGCGGCGTTCAATGAGCACCTCGCCGAGGCCGTGCCCGTCAACCTGACCACCAATCCCGCCGGCGAGGGCCAGGTGTACGTGAACACGTACCAGACGATGATCGGCATGATCGGCGAAGGCCAACGCTTCAACTCCTTCGACTTCGACCTCATCATCGTCGACGAGGCCCACCGGTCCATCTACCAGCGCTATCGACGCATCTTCGACTACCTGGACGCCCTCGTCGTCGGACTGACAGCCACCCCGCGCAGCAACCTCTCCCACGACACCTATACCTTCTTCGGCTGCGAGCCCGACACCCCGACCGGCTACTACAGCCTGAGCCGCGCAATCGAGGAGGGCAACCTGGTGCCCTACGAGGTATTCTCCGGCAGCACCGCCTTCATGCGCCGCGGCATCTCCTACGGCGAACTCACCCCCGAGGAGCAGCTGGAGTGGGAAAACGCCGAATGGGGTGTCGACGAGCACGGCGACCCACTTTCCGCACCCCAGGAAGTCAACGCCGCCGAGATCAACGCGAAGCTGCTCAACCGGGACACGATCCGGAAGGTGTTGCGGCAGGTCATCGGCAAGGGGCTGAAGGTCGACGGAGCGGACCGGCTGGGCAAGACCATCATCTTCGCCCGCAACCAGGCCCACGCAGGCCTCATCGCCGACGAGTACCGGGCCATCTTCCCCACCACCGCCACCCGCGCCGAAGTGATCACCCACGGCGTGTACAACGCGGAAGCACTCATCGCCGAGTTCAAACAGCCCGACTCCGGCCTGGACATCGCCATCAGTGTGGACATGCTCGACACCGGCATCGACGTCCCCGAGGTCGTCAACCTGGTGTTTTTCAAACCCGTCTACTCCCCCACCAAATTCTGGCAGATGGTCGGCCGCGGCACCCGCCTGCGCCCTGACCTGTTCGGCCCCGCCGTGGACAAAACGTGCTTCTACATCTTCGACTACTGCGACAACGTGCGCCAATTCAGCGGCACCACCAACACCACGGAAGGCTCGCACCAAGTCTCGCTTTCGCAGCGCAGCTTCACCACCCGCGCCCGCCTACTGCTGACGGCCACGGATGAAGTGCGAGGGGACGTCGCAAAGCATCTTTCGGACGCCGTGCGCAGCGTGCCCCACCGCAGCATCCTCGTGCCCACCGAAGCACGCGCCTACCTCGAGCGATTTAGCGACGCCACCCCCTGGCTCACCGCCGACGCCGACACCCACCAACAAGCCGTCACCGCACTCGCACCACTCCCCTTCGCCGCGACCGGCGACAAAGAACAAGCCCGGCGCTTCGACTACCTCATCTACCAGCTCGAACTCGGACTGTTCGAAGAGCGCGGCGACTGGGACGTGCTCGCAGAGAAAGTCGTCGGCATCGCCGAGGCGCTGCTGCAGAAAACCAACATCCCCACCGTTGCCAACAACGCGGCGCTCCTCGAAGCGCTCGCCGGCCCGCAGTGGTGGGACGGAGTGACCTACAAGGACCTCGAACTGGTCCGCAAAACCGTGCGCGGGCTCACTGTCTTCCTCGACAAAGCGCAGCGCGTCGTGGTGATCACCGACTTCGAAGACGAACTCGGCGAACTCGAACACAGCACCCTCCAGGCCACCGGCGGCACCCAACGCGAGAGCTCCGTCATCGAAGAAGAACTCCGCCGCGCGCTCGAAGGCAACACCACCAGCCTGGCGCTGCGCAAACTCCGCAACGCGCAACAGCTCAGCACGCACGACCTCGACGAACTACGCCAGCTGCTGCTCAACGCCCACGTCGACGGCGCCGCTGAACTCGCCGACACCCACCAAGCCAAACTCGGCCTCTTCCTGCGCGAAGTCGTCGGGATGGACGCCGCCGCCGTCGAAGCGCACTTCGAGGAACTGCTGCACTCCACCGACCTCAACTCCGTGCAGCGCACGTTCCTCAACACCGTCGTCAGCGAGGTGATCCGCAACGGCGTCGTCGAAGCGCACGAGCTCACCCAACCGCCCTTCGACGAAAACGGCTCCATCATGGACATCTTCCACGAGAACGTCGGCGTAGTCCTGCAACTTCGCGACAGCCTCGAGCAGCTCAACAACACCGCCATGCCGACCGCGGGGTAGCTTCGATAAAATCAGGCGCATGAGCACATGGGCACAAATCCTTGGCGTTGGCGCGACGGCACTGCTGATCGGCGGTGGCGTCGGCGCAGGCACCTACGCAGCCATTAACGAGCCGGACCCGGCGCAGTACGCCATCGCTACCACCGCCGAGGCGCCACGCCTCCAACTGACCAACCCCGACGGCCTGCTCACCCCAGCTGACCAGGCGCAACTCGAGCAGAACCTCCAGCGCATCGACCACCCAGAAGTCGTGCGCACCATCCACATCCTCGCGTTCAACAACGCCGAAAACACGCGCGACAACATCAACGACACCATCGAGGAATACTTCCGCGCCCACTACCCCGACGAAATCCTGGACAAGCACGGCTTCCGCGACGGCACCCTCGTCCTCGCCGTGGACATGGCGCACCGCCACCACGCAATCTACGCCGCCGACGACGTCGCCGACGTCCTCGACCTCCACAGCGAATCATCGCGCGTCTCCTCAGTTATCGACGCCATGGTCCCCGGACTACAAAGCAACAACGTCCCCGCCGCCCTCTTCGCCGGCGCGAGCCTCGCCATGGACACCGCCGGCCTGCAGCAGGAGCGTTACGAGTCCGCAGTCGACGACCGGATTGGGGGCGGCATCGGCGCCGGTGTGGGATCCGGCGTGTTGGCAGGCGTTGTTGGCGGCACAGGCGTCGCGCTGCGCAACCGGCGCCGCCGATTGATCGAGCAGGCGCGGGCGGACTACTCGCTCGTGACCAAGGAATACGCCGACCTCGCCGGGCGCCTCGACGGCATCGACGTCCGCGCCAACTCCCTGACCAGCGCGTTTGCCGATGCGGAGCTGCGTCGTCAATGGGGCGACGTCCGCGACCGCTTCCTCAAACTCCACGACACCGTCTCCGGCGCCGGCGGCATCAGCAGCATCCCCATCTCCGACGACGCCGCTGCCTACCGCGCCCGCAAACAACTCGCCGACGCCGCCGAAACCCTCACCCACACCAGCCACGCCGAAGACAACATCAACCGCCTCTTCAACATCGAACAAGGCGACACCACGACCCGCCGCACCGACCTCGCCCGCCTCAGCAGGGACATCACCAAAGCACGCACCTCAATTAACGACGCCACCCTCCGCCAAGAACTCGTCTCCTTGGAGGAGCGCGTCCGGCAGCTGGATGCGGACCCCGCCAGCCCCACCTTCCTCGACGACTACCTCCACCTCCTCTCCGACTACCGCATCATCCTCGACGCCGTCAAAGACAAAGAGTTCAGCGACGTCAAAGACCGCCACAAACTCACCACCCCAGCCATCTACGACAAGGACTACTGGTACCCCACCTACATCCCATTCGTTGCGATGCAGTCCTGGCACAACACCAACGTCGCCGCCGCGAACTCGGCTGCTTCTTCCTCCTCTTCGGGTGTGAACACGACGTTCAGCTCGGGGTTCACGGCCGCTGGCGGGTCGGGGAGTTTCTAGGGGTTGGTCCTGCACCAAATTCCCTCATACGCGCTCGCCGACCTGGGCTTTTGCAGATTGGGCTGCTGAAAAGCGGGAATGTGGTGCATGTCCCGGCCTTAAAAACATCAGAATGCAGATTGATGCTAAATTGGCGTTGCAGACCTCCACCGCACATGCGGAATTTGGGGGTCTAGCTGTTTTCCAGGGCTATTGGCCGTATCTTCGGGGAGTTCCACCCCAGTCTCACCTCTCAACCAGTCCGGGACAGATCTTGAAATCTTGTAAATTTGAGGCCTGTGGAATCCATCTGAGCAGGAGGAATCTGAGTGATAGCCTTATTCTCGTGCGAAAAATGAACATTAATTTCAGGGCCGAATGGAATAACGCGCAAGTCATTGCCGCTCTGCTCGTTGCTTTCGTGTTATTCCTTGCCATGGTGCACTGGGGGTTGGTGCTCTTCTGGGAAAAGCCCTGGCAGGAATCGCTTGCGACGATATTTTCATATCGAGGAGCGATACCTGCTGCCGCAGCTGCCGTACTTACGTTAGGTATCGCCACCAAGTCACTGTCGCAGAAATCAAATGCTGATGACCGCTCTGCGTACTACGAACGTGTTCAGTGGGCAATCGATATGACACTTGCAGAAAATCCCGCTCAGCAAAATGCAGGTTGGCGTTTTTTGACCCCAATGCTGGAGTCAGGGTTGAAGTCTTCAGAAGATATCGGGTTTACTCGGGCAATTCTTGAATACGACAATAAATTTAACCCGAGGAATTCAACCTTTTCGCCGGGTACTACTTCGAAGAACTGGGTTTCAGACCTAGAGATTTTGTTACTATTATCCGTACTAGGTCATAACAGGGATAGGAAGGAGTCTGCTGATGACTAATCAGGCAATGGCAGAGCGGAAGTATCCACTGACCGAGTCCCATAAACGAATGATCGAGCAGTTGCCAATGACACAGGCGAAAGCTAGCCGTGATTTGCAAGAGTATGCCAAGAAACTCGAAGCACGTCAGAACCGGCCCTTATGGCAGCGGATTCTAGGCATTTATCCGATATAGATGGTGTTGCCCGGAGGGCTCCACACATAGGTTAAAAGACCGAGTGTGATCCATGCGACCATCAAACACAACCACAAGCAGCGGTTCTAAAACGTTTCACGGGGCTTCTCCTAGTATGAGTAGTGTTTCCTTGCAGGATAAATGCAAATATTTTTGCACACAATTGTTTGCTCTGCCCGAACATTTTCACTCCCGCTGGCTGACTAGCCGTCACCGAGCTAGGCTTTTACAACTTGGCCAACTCAAAGCGAGGGAATGTGGTGCAGGCACCTCTTCCCTGCGCACCAAATTCCTGGTTTTTCGCGGGGCGCTCGGCGTTTTCCCAGGTCGCGATTCGGCAAGATGGGAATGTGGTGCGCGTCCCGGGCACTTGAGTGCCAAAGGACGCAATCCCGAAAAAACCGCCATCAAAACGCCTGGTCATCAATGGGCTAGCCTTTAGGGGGTGCGTCCTTTGGCACTCACGGCACTCGAGACCTAAGAACGCCAAAGGCCCCACCAAAAAGGCGGGGCCTAAGACAAAAAATAAAGCTACTCCACGGTGACGGAGTTGATCACGACGTCCTCGACGGGGCGGTCCATGCGGCCGGTCGGGACGTTGGCAAGCTCGTCGACGACCTTGCGGGAAGCCTCATCGGTGACCTCGCCGAAGATGGTGTGGCGGTTGTTCAGCCACGGGGTTTCGGCGACGGTGATGAAGAACTGGGAACCGTTGGTGCCTGGGCCGGCGTTGGCCATGGCCAGCAGGTATGGGCGGTCAAACTGGAGTTCTGGGTGGAACTCGTCGGCGAACTGGAAGCCTGGGCCGCCGGTGCCGGTGCCGGTTGGGTCGCCGCCCTGGATCATGAAGTCGGGGATGATGCGGTGGAAGATGGCGCCGTCGTAGAAGGGGCCTTCGGTGGTGCCGGAGGCGTTCTTGGTGGAGTAGTCGAGGGTGCCCTTCGCCAGGCCGGTGATGGTGTCAACGGTGTGTGGGGCGTGGTTGCCAAACAGGTCGACTTTGATGTCGCCGTGGTTGGTATGGAACGTCATTGTCTGCGTCTTTTGAGTCATGGTGTACAGCGTACACGACCCTCCACGCCCCTCGTCCGGTGTTAGCGCTGGGCGAGCACCGCGTCGCGTGCGGCAACCAGGTTGCGTAGCGACGGCACCACTTCCTCATACTTGCGCGTCTTCAGGCCGCAGTCGGGGTTGACCCAGAGGTGTTCGGCTGGGACGTGACGCAGTGCTGCTTGGAGCAGTTCGACGATTTCCTCGACGGAAGGGACGCGTGGTGAGTGGATGTCCCAGACGCCGGGGCCGATTTCGGAGTGGAAGGAGTCGTCGATGTCGGCAAGCAGTTCCATGCGAGAGCGGGCGGCTTCGATGGAGGTGACGTCGGCGTCGAGGCCGGCGACTGCGTCGATGATCTGGCCGAACTCTGAGTAGCAGAGGTGGGTGTGGATCTGGGTGGTCGGTGTGGCGTTCAAGGAGACGAGTCGGAAGGAGCGGACGGCCCAGTCGAGGTAGGACGGGCGATCCTTTGCTCGGAGTGGGAGGAGTTCGCGCAGGGCGGGCTCGTCGATTTGGATGATGCTGATGCCGGCTTCCTCGAGGTCGCGGACTTCGTCGGCGAGGGCGGCGCCGATTTGGTCGGCGGAGACGGACAGGGGGACGTCGTCGCGTTTGAAGGACCAGGCCAGGATGGTGACAGGGCCGGTGAGCATGCCCTTGACTGGCTTGTTGGAGAGGGATTGGGCGTAGGTGGCCCATTCGACGGTCATTGGGGCTGGTCGGGAGACGTCGCCGTAAACGATTGGTGGGCGGGTGCAGCGGGAGCCGTAGGACTGGACCCAGCCGTTTTCGGTGACGACGAAGCCGTCGAGGAGTTCGGCGAAGTACTGGACCATGTCGTTGCGTTCGGCTTCGCCGTGGACGAGGACGTCGATGCCGATTTCTTCTTGCAGTTCGATGACCTGCTTGATTTCTTGCTGCAGCGCTTCCTTGTATTGAGCGTCGCTGAGTGTGCCGTTGCGGTGTGCGGCGCGGGCTTGGCGGATCTCGGGGGTTTGTGGGAAGGAGCCGATGGTGGTCGTCGGCAAGCTGGGGAGGTTCAGCGCCTCGCGTTGGGCCTGCTGGCGCTCGGCGAACAGCGGCTGGCGCTGCACCTGACCTGCAGGAAGAGTGCCAAGACGCTTAGCGACGGCCTCGTCGTGGCGCAGCGGGGACTCCGCGCGGGTCCGCGCGACCCGGGCAGATGCGGCGAACGCGACCTCGGCTGCCTGCGGGCCGGCGCTCAGGGCGAGGGCTTCGGCGATCTTCTCGTCGGCGAAAGCGAGCCAGGTGGCGACGTCCACGGGCAGGTTGCGCTCGGCCTTGAGGGTGTGCGGCACGTGCTGCAGCGAGGTGGACGTGGTCACCGATGTGGCGCCGAGGGTGGTGAGGATTTCGGTGCGTTCGGCGAGGTCGGCGGCCCAGACGTTGCGGCCGTCGATAAGTCCGGCGACGAGGTGTGTCTCGGGCGCGACGTGGGTGCGGACCTGCTCGACGTAGTCAGGGGTGGCCTGCAGGGTCCACGGGGACAGGTCGACGTGGAGGGCTTCGGGCTTGAGTTCGCCGAGGACGGGCAGGGCGGCGTCGGCGGCGCCGTACGGGGTGGTCAGGTAGACGCTCGGGCGAGCGTCGGCGCCGAGGAGCGTCGACCATGCCTCACCCAGGTAGCGCGCGATATCGGTGTCCGGGGTGTCAACGTCAGCGACGACGATCGGCTCGGCGACCTGGACCCACTCCACACCGGCCTGGTGCAGCGCCGCGAAGACCTGGGCGTATGCCTCGACGAGGGCCGGGAGCAGGGACCACTCCACCGGCTTCGACAGCGCGAGCAGCGTGACTGGGCCGACGAGGTACGGGCGCACCTGGTGGCCGGCCTCGCGGGCCTCCTCCACGATGCGCACGATGCGCTCCGGCACCGGCGTAATCTCCTGACCGGCGGCAACCTCGGGCACGAGGTAGTGGTAGTTGGTGTCGAACCACTTCGTCATCTCCAGCGGCACGCGGGTGGCGGTGCCGCGGGCGAGCGCGAACTCCTCATCCAGGTCGGTGCCGCCGGCGACGAGGCCGACGGTCAGCGCGGTCTCCAGGACGTGGTCGTAGAGGGCGACGTCCGCCGGGATGGCGTAGGGCTCGGAGAGACCGAGGTCACGCAGGTGGTTGTACGTATCGATGCGCAGGGCGCGCGTCGTGGAGCGGAACGTGTCCGCGTCGATCTGCCCGGACCAGTAGGACTCCAGGGCGCGCTTCAGTTCGCGTTGCGCGCCGATCCTCGGGTAGCCCTCGATGGTCGTGGTGGGGAATGCTACGGTGCTCACAGGTTGAGTCCTTTCAATAGTTCACGTGTTACTGCTAAGTCGTTATGTGTGTAAACATGCAGGCCACCGGCGCCGGCCTGCAGAATCGTGCGCGCTAATGCAACGGTGAGTCGCATGCCAATCTGGTGCTCTTCCTCCGGTGTCCGCGCCGCTTCAAGCTGCTTGATGACGTCCACCGGGGGTGCCACACCGGACAACTCACCCATCCTGCGCACCCGGTTCACGCTGGTCATCGGCATGATGCCGGGGATCAGCGGGATGCGCACCCCGGCGAGCCGGGCACGCTCCGCGAAGCTGAGATAGTCCTGCGCGTCGAAGAACAGCTGCGTGATGGCGAAGTCGGCACCGAGGCGCTGCTTCGCCAGCAACACGTCCAGGTCTTGGTCGTCGCTGGTGCTCTCCGCGTGTCCCCGCGGGTAGCAGGCCACCGACAGCGCGAGCTTGCCCGCCGCGAGGCGGTAGGCCTGCGCGTCGGCGACGTCCTGGATCAGGTTGAGCAGGTCCGTTGCGTGCTGCAGGTGTGTGTCGGGCAGGCGGTCGAGTCCGGCTGGGATGTCGCCGCGAAGGGCGAGGAATCCGCGGACGCCGGCGTCGATAAGCTGGGTGATCCACTGCCGCAGCTCGTCGGGCGTGCCGGCGGTGCAGGCGAGGTGCGCGATGGGGCGCATGCTCGTGGTCTGCGCGATGCGCTCGATGAGGCGGGCGGTGCCTTCCAGCCAGTCGCTGCGGTGCGAGCTGGTGACTGACACGTAGTCGGGCTGGTAGGCGGCGAGCCCTTGGATGAGGGCGTCGAGCTTGGCGGAGTCGGCGCTGTGACGCGGTGGGATCACCTCGAAGCTGAGCGCCGTGCGTGCCCGCTGCGGGCGTGGTGCGAGCTCCTCCTCGATGCCGTCCAACGGTGCCGACGCCGAGATCCGCGTTTCCAACGTTGCCTGCCGCACCTGACTCACCTGCCTTCTGTTGCTTCCTGTTGATGGGGTGCAATGAAATTTAAGGCTGGCCGCAAGGGTGCACAACTACTTTTGCGTATCGCGATGTATTGTCACAGGTCAGCGACCTGCGAAATGTGAATAATATTTCCCAAAACTGAACCGCTTGGTCTACTTCGTGCGGACTGTGGGGGCACATGTCGGTGCAGCCCGCTAGGGTGGTTGGGAAAGAACACAACGAAGGAGCACACATGAACCTCACCACTGCACGACTCGCACTGCGCGGCATCAGCGGCGCCTGGAACTACTTCCGCGAACTCAACAGCAAGCAGCAGCGCGACGTCTACGAAGCACTCGCCGAGGCCATCAAGGACGACAACATCGACGACCTCCACGACCTCGCCGACGTGCCACAGCTCGAGGGGATCTACGACGCCGCGCGCCAGCAGGCCGGCAAAGTCACCCGCGCCAGCCACGCGCGTATCGACGCCCGCCGCGCCCTCCACGCCGCGACCGCCCCTGACCGCAAGGCCCGCCAGATCGCGCTGAAGAAGGAAGCGCGCAAGCGTGGGACCGGCTCGAAGGTCCTGTTCGCCTCCCTCGGTGCTTGCGCGCTCGCGGCCGGCGGCTGGGCGCTGTGGGAGTTCTACCTGCGCGAAAAGCTCGAGGAGCGCAACCACGAGCCGAAGCACGCGCTGCGGGAAGACGCGACTGAGGGCACGTCTGAAGGCACGGCCACGCTGGTGTATTCCACCGATTCCGCCGACGACCAGTTCAGCACCCTCGACGCCCTCGACGACGACCAGCGCCGCGCTACGAAGTAGCCGCTAGTTGGCGTCCACCCGCCACGCCAGCAGCAGGTGGTTGACCAGGCGGGTCTTCACGTCTGGGAAGAGGTCGCGCAGGTTCGCGCTCATCGGGCGGGTGACCACGATCAGCTCGGCGGCGATCTCGGAGGGGGTCAGCGCTGGGTCGACGAGGCCGTGGGGGGCGGCGAGGTCCAGCAGCTCTTGGGCGTGCGCGAAGAACTCGTCGCGGCGCTGCCGCACCGTGGGCTCCAGGGCGTGCGGCGGCTCGTCCGCCGGGGCCGCCACCAGCATGCCGATACCCGAGTCGGCGCACGCCCAAATGAAAGCGCGCCACTGCTCCTCCGGGGCGCTGTCAAACTTGGCCAGCGTGTCCCCCAGCTTCGCGTCGAGCACGTCAATGAACTCGAGGGCGCACGCCTGGCGCAGGTCGGCGCGCGTCGGAAAGTGCCTGTACAGCGTGGCGATGCCCACCCCAGCGTGCTCCGCGATCTCGCCAAGCGTGACCTCCGAGTTCGGGCGGGTGCGGAAGTTCTCCACCGCCGCCCGGATCAGCTGTTCGCGCTTCTGTCTCGCATCGGCTCGCATGGTGCTTCCTTTCCGCTTGACATTAACTGATAGTCAATCCTACGCTTAGCACCATTCTGCAACGAAAATCAACCAAAGTAGGTGTTCAATGGACTGCATCCTACGAGCCGTCGACGTCGTCGTGCGCCCAGGGAACAACCCGGTCAACCTCGAGGTTGGCGAAGGGTTCACGCTGGTCACATCGCCTCGCGAGTCCGGCGCGTCCACACTGAGTATGGCGCTCGCCGGCCGCTACGAACCACACAGCGGCACCATCGAGCTTTTCGACGAGCCCACCACCGCCCGCCAACGCTTCCCCGAGATCGCCCTGGCGGGCATCTCGCTCATCGACTCCGTCGAGCGCTCCGTGCCCACCAAGGAAATCATCCGGGAGCAAATCTCCTGGGAGCTGCCGTTCTTCCGCCTCATCCCGCGTGACCTGCTCGGCCACGAACTTGTCGAACCCTGGCTGGAACCCCTCCAATTCGACCTGGACGAGGACAAACTCAAGCTCGGCATCGGCGACCTCAGCATCGTCGACCGGATGCGGTTGCGTGTACTGCTCGCGCTCATCGCGCGACCCGACGCGCCGCTGATCATCGTCGACGACCCAGACCAGCTGCGTAACTTTGAGCTGCGCAAAGAATTCATCGACAACCTGCGCGACGTCGCAAAACTCAAACCTGTGCTGGTCAACAGCGTGAACAAGGAGGACCTATGATCGCAGGGCTGCACATCGGCAGCAACTTCCGAAAGTTCGGTCACGGCAAACTGCCGCCGCTGGCCATGATTGCCATCACGCTCATCCCGCTGCTCTTCGGCGGGCTGTTTGTCTGGTCCTACTACGACCCGCTGGGCAACCTGCACAAGATGCCCGTCGCCCTGGTCAACTCGGACGAGGGTGAGCACGGCCTGACCGTCGTCGAAGAACTCATGGACGAGCAACCCATGGACTTCCGCCTCGTCAGCGCGGAGGAAGCCCAAAAGGGCGTCGCCGACGGCACCTATTACCTCGGCGTAGAGATCCCCAGCGACTTCTCCGAAGCCGCCGAATCCGTCAACTCCGACAACCCCCACCAGGCGAAACTCAACATCTCCCTTAATGAGACCAACGGGTTCATTCCCACCATGCTGGGCAACCAGGTGACCCTGATCATGAGCTCCGTCATCTCAGAGAGCGTGAGTAAAGAGGTGGTCAACCAGCTCTTCGTCGGCTTCAACACCATCCACGACGGCATGGTGAAAGCCGCCGACGGCGCGGGCAAACTCGATGACGGCGCGCACAAAGCCAAGGACGGTAGCGGCAAGCTGAAGGACGGCGCCGGCAAGCTCAACGGCGGCGTCGGGGAGCTTGACAACGGCATCAAGAAGCTCGCCGACGGCGCGCAGCAACTCGACTCCGGCATCGGCGAACTCCAGCAGGGCGCCAACACGCTCAACGAGAAGCTCGGCGAAGCCTCCCAAGGCGCCAACAAGCTTGCCAACGGCCTCACCGCCCTCCAAGACGGCACCGCCCAGCTCGGCGCCGGAGCAGCCGCCATCGCCGGCGGTGTAGGCAAGCTGACCTCCATCACGGACCAGCTCAACGTGGCCCAGAACACCTTCAACAGCATCAACGCCACCCTGGACCAGGCCATCCGTCAGCTCGACGCCACCCCAGTTCCCGGCGCCTCCGACCTGGCCAATCAGGCCCGCGGCCTGAAAGCTCAGCTCAATGCCGACCAGTTCGTCGCCATGAACCCGCAGATGATCAACGACCTGACCAGGCTGCGCAACGGCGCCCACGAACTGTCCACCCAGCTCAACGACCCCACCGCCAAGTACCGCTCCGGCATGGACCAAGCCGCCGCCGGTGCGCAGACGCTGGCGCAGGGCCTGCGGATGCTGCAGGACGGCTCCGGCACGCTCGTGGTGGGCGTCGGCAAGCTGAAGGACGGCTCCTCCCGCCTCGTCGTGGGAGCGAACTCCGCAGCCGAAGGCACCTCCAAACTCGCGGGTGGCTCCAACCAGCTCGTCGTCGGCCTCAACGACCTGAACGACGGCCTGGTCACCCTCAGCGACGGCACCGGCGAACTCAGCCTCAAACTCAACGAAGGCGCCGACAAAGCCCCAACCTGGGAAGGCGACCGCCTCGAGAAAGCCACCGAGGCCGCCGGTAACCCCGTCGTACACAACAACACCGGCGACGAACTCACCTTCTTCGGCAAGGGCCTCTCCCCCTTCTTCCTGTCCCTCTCCCTGTGGATCGGCGGCCTGGTGCTCTACATGATCCTCGCGCCGTTCTCACGCCGCGTCATCGACTCCGGCACCAACCCCTTCCGCATGGTCGCCCACACCCTGCTGCCGTCCCTGATCGTCGGCTTCGTGCAGGCCGTGCTGCTGTGGCTCGTGCAGGTCGTCGCGATCGGCGTCGAGCCGAAGCACCCACTCGGCCTGTTCGGCGTGCTGTGGTTCGGCTCCTGGGTGTTCATGTCCCTCATCCTGGCCATCAACATGGTCTTCGGCCCCGCCACCGGCAGACTGGTCACCATGGCGCTCATGTCCCTCCAGCTGGTGGCCTCCAACGGCCTCTACCCGCCCGAAGTGCAGCCAGGGTTCATCCAGTGGGTCCACGCCTGGGACCCGATGCGCTTTACCGTGGATATGATCCGCGTCGCCTTCTTCGGCAACCACGCCGAAGACCCGCGCCTGCTGCGCGCCATCGTGGTCCTCACACTGCTCGCAGTGGCCGCGTGGTTGATCAGCGCGTGGGGCATGTGGAAGCGCCGCATCCTCAACGACAAGGACATCCACCCAGAGCTGTCGCTGTAAGGGTTTGTGGTTGCTGGGGGCCGGTCCCTGGCACCACATTCCTATTTGGGGGTTCGGTGAGCTGGGGAAACGCTGCGGCGCCTTTTCGAGATTCGGGAATTTGGTGTCTGGGCAGGGGATGCGCGCACCAAATTCCTGGATTTTGGCAGCCGGGTTTGGAAAAGCCCAGGTCGATGGGGGTCGGGGAGGGAATGTGGTGTCCCATCGGGAGATGCCAGTGCCAAAAGACGCAATTCTTGTTGGGGGAAGGGGTAAAAACCCAGCTCGTGAAGAGAGAGTTGCGTGCTTTGGCACTGAGGTGAGGGGGAGTGCACCAAATTCCTCCTCGTGGAGTTGACGACCTGGGGAAACGTCGCGTCGCCTTTTCGAGATTCGGGAATGTGGTGTCGTGATGCTTGGCCTGCGCACCAAATTCCCTCACTGGCGCGTTTAGTGACCTGGGAAAACACGTGTGCGACCTTCGGAAAATCACGAATTTGGTGCGCTCCCCCTTCTGCAGGTGACTTCTACGACTGGTAGACTCGCAACATTGTTGATGCGTCAACACGCATTGCGATCTACCAATAACGAAGGAGCACACTATGTCTACATCCGCAAAGCTTGCATCCGTTGCCCTGCGCGTCCCGACGGGGCTTTTCATTTTGAACTCTGCCCTGGGCAAGTTCGGCCTCAACCGCGAGGCCGCCGAGGGCCTCCAAGGCATGGCTGCCACGGGCATCCCTGCGCTTGGCAAGTTGGATCCGGAGCAGTTCGGCAAGGGTCTCGCTGTCTCTGAGGCAGCGGTGGCCGGCGCGCTGCTCGCCCCCTTTGTGAGCAACCGTCTCGCCGGTGCGGCCCTTGGCTCGTTTGGCGCTGGCATGTTGACGATGTACTTCAACAACGACGCCATGACCGAGGACGACGGCATCCGTCCTTCCCACGATGGCCTTTCCCTGGCGAAGGATTCGTGGCTGGTTTCGATGGGTGCGGCGCTGATGGCGTTGCCGAAGAAGCGGAAGTAGCCGATTCCCTTTACTGCAAGAGAAAACCCGGCCCGCGCACCGTGTGGTGTGCGGGCCGGGTTTTGTTATGCCCTGACCTCAGCCTGAGACGGAGTCAACGTTAGTTGTTCTCCGCTGGCTTGTCCTCGGCAGGCTTTGCTTCCTCGGTGCCCTGATCGTCCTTCTTGGAGGAACCGTCAATCAGGGTCTGGTTGCCGGTTGCCTTGCCCAGCTGGTAGGAGGACGTTGCTTCGTCCACACCACAGCTACGCAGGACAACGTCCATGATGATCAGGCCGGCGGTGATGGCACCGAGGGCGCCACCTGCGAGGCCGATCATCTGTGGGTTCGCTACCTGGAACGCACCCTGCAGGCCGGCTGCGCGCTCTGCGCGGTCGCGGTCGTAGATACCCAGGCCACGCTGGATGTCATCGTTAGCGCGCTTGATGGCTGCGTTGACCTCTGCGCGCAGGCTCTCGAGGCCCGGAATGCGGACCTGGGAGAGGATGCCCAGCGGGATCAACAGCAGCAGTGGCGACGCCATGCCGACCAGACCAGCGATGCACTTCGGGTCCTTGAAGTTCGCGTTCGAGGAACCCTTGGTTTCCTTCGTAACGGTGATATTTACCTCAACATCGACTGGAGCACCCTGAGCAGAGTTCGGGAAGATCGGCACGATGGTGAGGTTGCCATTCTTCTCCGGGGTGATGATCCACTTGCCGTCCTTGAACTCCTTCGTCGCCTTACCGCCGACAATGTCGAAGTCGACCTTGCTCAGGTCAAGCTTCACGCCAGAGTCAGGGTTGAGCTGGATGGTGATGACGCCGGTCTTCTCGTTCTTCTTAATGATGAAGAGCTTGTTCGGGTCGGCAATGTTTGCACCCTCGGAGGTGGACCAGCCCTTTGGCAGGACGGAGATGGTGTATCGAGTCACCAGGTCACCGTTGGCGTTGTACTCCTCAACAACCACAGACTGGTTTGCAGCCTTGTCCGTCGGAGTGAAGACGGAGTTATCAGCGCTGATGTCAGTGAGAAGATCGCGGCCCTTGACGATGGCCAAGGTGTTGTCCTTGTCCTTCTTCTCGATGGTCTGCGTCTCACCAACAAGAGCGCCCTTCTGAACCTCATCGAACTTACGGACCTTCGGCGCCGTGATGTTCAGCGTGTAACGGTTGACAACGTTGCCGTCTGGGTCAACCTCCTGCACGATGCCCGACTTGCCAGCCGAATCCTTCACAGGCTTTGCAACCCACTCAGAGATCTTGTTGCTCTTGCCGTCGACAGAACCGCTGTCCTGAACGTTAGTCGTGAAGTTCTCGGAACCACTAACCCACACCATGGTGTTCGGGTTGATCTGCAGCACGCGGAACTCAGACGATTCTGGGATCTCGAAGGTGCGGTTGCTCTTGTTCTCGCCAGTGCCGACGGTGAACTCGTAGTTCGCGTACACGCCACGGTCGTCAGCGATCTGGAAGGTGAAGACCTTGCCGATTGCTGCCTCGAGCGGCACGAGCTGGAACTCGTTCGTCTCCTCGGAGTACTTGAAGTACTTCTTGAACTCGCTGGTGATGTCCTTACCATCTGCCAGGGTACCCTCGAGGACCTTGAAGACCTTATCGTTCTCGTAGCGGGCCAACTTCGCGGTGCTATCCGTCGTGATCACGCGCTTGATGACCTTGTTCAAGTCACGACCAGGCTTGAAGTTGATGGTGTAGCGCTCGAAGACGTAGCCGTCGTTCGTGCGGTTCTCGACGACAACGGTGCCTTCTGCCTCACGCTTCGGCTCCAGCTTCATGATGGAACCTTCTTCAGGCTTCGACTTCAGCAGCTCCTCGCCCTTGATGAGCTTGAGGTCGGTGCCCTGAATCGTCAGGTCGTTGTCAGTGGTGAACTCGTGGTTCAGCTCCTGGACGTGACCCGGCTCGACATCAACAACCCACTCGGTGATGACAAGGTCAACGTACCGCTTGCCGTCCTTGTTCTTCGGAGCCTTATCAACAATGATCTTCGGCTTCTTCGGGTTATCATTGTTCGGGTCGAGCAGGCTCTCGTCAGCGACGGTGGAACCCTCAGGAATATCCTCTACGTCGAGCCAACGCATGGTCTCCTGGATCTTGACCTGGCCCTTCGTGCCCGGCTTGAAGCGGAAGCGCAAATCGGTAGTGTCACCGTTGTCGTTGGTCTTCGTATTCTTCTCATCCTTGACGACCAAGTCCTCACCCTCAGTGATGGTGAGGTTGTTGTTCGTGGCGTTGCCAGCGTTAATCGTCATGTAGGAACGATCAACCGCCTCACGCTGCAGCACGCGCTTTTCGAAGGTGTCCTGGTTGAGAGCAGGATTAATCTGAATGTTCCAGATGTTGCGCAGCTCACCCTTGTCGTCGTTCACCTGAACGACGACCTGGCTGCCCTGAAGGTTATTGGCAGCTGCGTCGGTCGGCTTCACGACCCACTTGCCATTCTCTTCAATGATCTTCGCGTAGTCTTCACCGCTGACAATCTTGATGGTGTAGTTGTCGCGGCGCTCGATCTCGACCTTGCCATCGTGGTTGATGAGAACGTCACGGATGTCCGGGCCAGCATTCACGTCCTTCTTGACGATGAACGTGAATTCGTAGGTGCGGCCGTCCTTGTCGGTGAAGGTGACGGTTGCTTCGCCTTCAGCGCCTTCGTTCGGAACGATCTTCCAGTTGTCGCCGTCCTCGACGATCTCCTTGATGACCTTGTTCTCGTCGGAGGTGATCTCGAACTTGGTACCACCACGACGCTCAACGAAGCCCACGGAGGTGTTGAGGATCTCGCGGGTCACCTTGTAGGTGGAGTTGATGTTCTCAATGGTGATAATGTTCTGCTTCTCTTCACCGTTCTTCGACGTGATCTTGACGATCACCTCACCGTGAACATCCTTGTTCTTCGGGGTGATGACGAGCTTGCCAGCACCATCGTCCTTCACGGTCGCGATGTCGCCACCCTCGAGAACCTCTACCTTGTCACCCTTGTCCAGCGTGATGATCTTGGTGCGATCAGAGCCACCCTGGTTGATGTTGTAGAAGTAGTTGTTCACGATCTTGTTGAGGTGCTCGACCTCACCAGTGCGATCGTTGATCTGCAGCTCGTAGATGTACTCGTTGCCGTTCTCATCGGTAACGACGATCTCAACAACACCGGATCCCTTGAAGTCATCCTTCGGCTTGATGATCAGGTTGTTGTCCTTATCGCGATCCACGATCACGAGGTCCTCGCCCTTCGTGATGCGCCAGGAGTAGCCCTGCTTCTTCAGATCGCCCATGTCAAGGATCTTCTTCTCGTCCTTGTGACGGATGTCGATCGTGTTGTGGATCTCGTAGACTTCCTTCTCGATCCGGGTGTAGTACTCCTTGATGATCTCCTGAACGTTGACGTTCGTGGAAGTCGTCGTGACCGTGGACTGCTCGGTCTTCGTCTCGGTGACGTCAGTCGGGGTGACCTCAACCGTCGTTGGGACGGTCGTGTAGTGGGTCTCCGTCGTCGGGGTGACGTGCTCCTTGACCGTGGTCACGACTGGGCGCTCAGTAACGGTCGTCGTGTTGGTGACTGTCGAGCCTGGAACAACCGTCTCAACGATCGACGGCTCCGGCGTGATGGTCTTCGTGACCGTGACGTCCTTGCCGTTTTCACGCTTGGTCGTCGTCACCGTCGACGGCTCGTGAGTAACCGTAGTGGTCTTCGTCTCCGCCGGCTTCGTTACAGTCGTTACCTTCGTGGTCGGCGGGATTTGCTCCCAGCGGGTCTCGGTCGCCTCTGGGACTGTCACGACGGTGGTAACCGTGCTCTTCGGCAGCGTCACTGTCGTGTTCGTGTAGTGAGGCTCCTGCGGCTTTGGCTGCTTCGGCTTCTCCAGACCTGGCTGGTACGGCGTGATCAGACGCTGGGAAGTGTATTCACGCCTCCAGCTGAAATTCAGGTTGTAGTTGTTTGGCATCAAGACAACGATGTATTCGCCTTTGTTGTAGCTCTTGCGAACCTTTTCCATCGCTCCCTCGTTAACGACGAGGTAGTAGTTCGGCCCCGGGTTTGCCCTATCAACACGCTTGTAGCGAATCTCGAAACCGGTCAGCTCGGTGAACATCGCGTCACCCATCAGGTTCGGGCGAACCTCGTTGAGGTATGCAAGGTTGTTGGAAACCAACGCCTGCATGTACATCATCTTGCGCTTAACGCCCTCGATGTCGCCTTTCTCCTGGTCCTCGAGAACGGCCTTCATCAGGTTGATGGCGCCCTTCTCAACATCCGGGTTGATGCGGTTACCAACGCCGTAGCGGCCGGACTGGCCGGTCAGCTTACGGAAGGAGTAACCCTTCGGGTTGTTCCACGGGTTATCGACGCCCCAGTCGATGCACCAGCCCGGGCCGTACTGGGTAGCCAGCAGACCGAGAGCGTTCTGGCCCTTCGGGATCTTCTCTTTCCAGATCTGCTGGCCTTCAAAGACCTTCTGCAGCTCCTCCTGGGAGAGCTGATCGTACTGGCTTGTAACAGCAATGTCTGCGCTTGCGTTCGGCGCAGCAACGTGCACGGTGCTAACGGCCATGACGCCTGTAATCAGGCCGGCCATGATTCGCTTCTTAAGATGT